>PEAO01000008.1:0-20277 GCA_002753615.1 Magnetococcales bacterium DCbin2 | reverse complement strand
ACCCCTTTTTTCTTTTAATAATTTAATTTAATTTAATATCAACACGTTCTAACCTTTTCCCAGAGTCATCATGTCCCAGGCCCGTTACAGCATCGGTATCGATCTCGGCACAACCAGCAGTGTCATGGCGTTTCAACCCCTCCAGGGAAAAGCAGTCAGCGAAGTGTTTCCCGTGGTCCAATGGCTCTCCCGCGCCAATGTCGGAGAATCCGATACCCTGCCATCCTTTCTCTACCTACCAGAGGCGGCCCTGGCAACGCAATTCGCCGGTGACAAGTCTGGACGCGATTCCTGGATCATCGGCCACCTGGCCCGCGCCAAAGCAGCCGAAACCCCCGGTCGTGTGGTCAATTCCGCCAAATCCTGGCTGTGCCACCATGCCGCCGACCGTACCGCATCCTTCCTCCCCTTTGGCTCCGAAGAACTGGCCCATCACGAAAAAATTTCCCCCCTACGTGCCCTGGCCTTGATCCTGAATTATTTCAGCGGCGTCTGGAATGATCGCTTTGCCGCCTCCGGCGACGACTTTACCTTTGAAAATCAAAGCATCACCATTACCGTCCCCGCCTCGTTCGATGCCGTCGCGCAACGTCTTACCCTAATGGCGGCGCGAGAGGCCGGGTTTCCCAAAGGTGTGCGCCTCATCGAAGAACCCCAGGCCGCCTTTTATCGCTGGTTGGAACGTCATCCCAACCAGGAAGCCCTGTGGACACAATTACCCAAAGAACGACACCAGGATTGCCATGTCCTGGTGGTGGATATCGGCGGTGGCACCTCCGATTTCTCCCTGTTCTCCCTGGAACGGCAACCAGGACAAGGGCATCCGTCCATCCAACGTGTCGCTGTCAGTGACCACATACTCCTGGGGGGCGATAATATCGACCTCGCCATGGCACATCGGTTGCAGAACCAACTCGTTGGTACCGAAGGGCACCTCACCGCGCAACAATGGGATAATTTGGTCGCCCGATGCCGGGATCTCAAAGAAAAAGCCCTGGCGGTCGAAGGGGCTGCCGATGACTACTTCAGCCTGTCTATCTCTGGACGCGGTTCCTCCCTCCTCTCCAGTGCCATGTCGGCCCGTATGACGCGGGGTGAGATTCATGACCTGCTCTTTTCCGGGTTCTTCCCCGAATGTGACAAAACCGCCATACCCGAAACAACCCAAGGGGCTTTCAAAGAATGGGGACTCCCCTATGCCGCCGACAGTGCCATCACCAAACACCTAGCCGCTTTTCTGAACGGCTTGCCCAGGGTCGATGCCGTCCTTTTCAACGGTGGTTCCCTGTTTCCCACCCAGGTCCGCGAACGGTTGCTCCAACAATTGGCACACTGGCAAGATGGTTACCAACCACTGCCTATGGAAAATCCAGAACCGGATCTGGCTGTCGCACTGGGGGCTTCGCGTTATGGTCGCATCCTCCATTTCAAGGAAACACGCATTGAGGCCAGTGCCCCACGAGCCATCTTCATGGAAGTTCACCGCAAAGGAGAAAAAGATTCCAAAGCTTCCGGCCCCCCTTCCCTGGTCTGTATTCTCCCCCGTGGAGCCAAAAGTGGCGAACGTTTCGCCATGGACGATCTGGCCCTGTCTTTGCGGATCAATCGGCCCGTGCGCTTCCAAAGCCACTACACCACACGCGGGAATAAAGTCCCGGCGGGAACCCTGGTGGACTGGAATGAAAAAGAGTTCCATCCATTATTGGCATTGGAAACCATCATCCAACTGGAAGAGGCGGAGGAACAACGGCTGGGAAAAACCATTCCAGTTACCTTAAGTGCCGAACAAAATGAATTGGGATTGTTACAGGTTATTTTACAGAGTCAAGCCGCCGGTATCCAACAAACTTGGCCCCTGGAATTCAACCTGCGCCCCCATGAATCGGGTACGGGAACCGCCAAAAGATCTAGCCAAACCAGCGATGCCATCATGGCCAGGGCAGAACCCAATGTTACCCCGGAATCGATGCATCTGGCTCGGGAACGGATCAAAACTTTGTTTTATCAACGCATCGATAAACGTGACAAGTTGACGGCAACCCGTTTGACCAAAAGTTTGGAAGAAATCTTCGGCAAACCCAAAGGGGAGTGGAATTGGGTTGTGGTGCGGGGATTGTGGGAAGTATTGGCAGAATGTTTCTTATATCGATCAAACTCTATCGATCACGAAGAGACTTGGTTGATCCTGGCGGGTTATCTGCTTCGACCCGGTTTTGGTGCCGTCATGGATGAGTCACGAATGGATCACTTGTGGCGACTCAAGGAAGAGGCTTTGGCGTTCCCTGGCAAACGGATCCGGTTACAGGAACATATCCTTTGGCGACGGGTCGCCGGTGGTTTGGACCGAAAACGCCAGGAACGTCTTTTCTCCCGCGAACTCCATTCTTTACGGACAGCCAAAAGCCCTTCCCCAGAGTTGGTTCGTCTTTCCGGTGCCCTGGAACGGTTGGGGCATGAGGTGAAAACAGAATTGATCGACCTCTATCTGGGTCATGCCCAGGAACTTCTCGCGGCCAAACAGTATGCAGACCCCTATGTCAACGCCTTGGGTTTACTGCTCAATCGCACACCGCTCTATGCCGGTCCCGAAGCCGTGGTCTCCCCCGACAAGGTGGAACAGGTGTTCCAGGCATTTTCTCCGTTGGATTGGTCCGGCCCTCAAGGTTTGGAAATGCAATCCTTATTTCTGCAAGCGGCACGGGTCATCGACAACCGCAGCCTGGATGTCTCCGCCTCCGTGCGTAAGAAAATCAGCTCCAAGCTGGAAAAATCGGGGGTATCCCGATTAAAAACAGCCAGGGTGTTGGAATTCTACCCTGTGGTTCGCTCCGATCAAGTCAGCCTCTATGGCGAGTCCTTGCCACCGGGGTTATTTATCGGTGGTGACGAGACACCCTAAAACTACTGAGGAAAGACCTTCTTGAAAGGTTTGACCACCACCGAGGCATACACCCCCGCCTTGACATAAGGATCAGCGGCTCCCCAGGTTTCAGCCTCTTTCTGGGAGTCAAAATCGGCTACGATCAGACTCCCGGTGAACCCTTCACCCGTATCTTTGGGAAAAGGGCCTGCCAGGAGAAGCCGCCCATGATGTTGCAGCGTTTCCAACCGTTCCAGGTGTGCTGGCCGTGCCGCAAGACGCTTTTGCAGACTGTTGGGAACATCTTCCCCAATGATAGCAAACAACATGTCATTTCCTTATCATCAAATCTGTTTGAAAATCCCAGGGGCCTTGGTAAAAAATAACAAGGCTCAAGTGCAGGATAACGACACTTGAGCCTTGTGGTCACACACTTCGGATTCACCGATTCAGTTCCTACCGGCGTTTCCAGTTTTCCTTGTTAATGAAATCCTCTCCCTGCTCAATGCAATGACCTTTCCAACCCGTTGTCCCATCCACATCCAACATACAGATGGTCGGCTTACTGCTGTCGGCAAAAGCCATTCCCAGGCTGTTACCCAACAAAGAGGCGACACCAACCAATTTACCCTCGGAGTCTTCATAGCTGACATGATAGGCCTCCCCCTTCTTGGTGATGATGGCTACACCTTCGTAGGTCGATTTATCCACAGCACTGACACCAGAGACATCATAACTTCCCACAACGACAGGGGCGGCAGCAGGAGCAGCGGCGGCGGGAGCAGCGGCGGCGGGAGCAGCAGGAGCAGCGGCAGCAGGAGCAGCGGCAGCAGGAGCAGCGGCAGCAGGAGCAGCGGCAGCAGGAGCAGAAGCAGCAGGGGCAGCGGCGGGAGCGGCGGCATCAGAAGCAGCACTGGCAGTCGCAGAAGTCAACACACACAGGCCCAAAGACAGAAAGGCGGCTAAGGAACGGATTCGGCGGGTCTTAGGATTCAACATGGAAAACCTCCGGCTAGAGACTTGGAATGGCGAGAACCTTTACTGCACGGGCACGATACAACCAGAGCCTATTCCAAGTCAACGTCAAGGCAACCAGAAAGCTTTTCCACTGTTGCCTTGACGTGTCCAACCAGACGATCAGGGAGACTTCACTCAGGCCTTCGCGAGATAGGGATACCGTCTTTGTTTCCAGAAAATGATGACACCCACCATGCCAACGAAACCGGCGGACAGGGTATAGATATCCTTATAGTGGGCCTTATCAATGATTTTTACCGGTTGGATGCTCTCATCAGCAACAAGCTCTTGCTCTGGTTTCTCGACAGAGACCTGTACCGGCTGCGTCGCCGACAAAGATTGCGCCGCTACCAAGTTGGTCGCCACGGACGGTGAAGCGATCACTTGTTCCGTTGGGATACGGTCACTGCCATCCGCCGTATTCACACGGTGTTCCGGCTTGCCATTTTGCAGTTGCGCAAACGATTGGTCCAGCAACGCCGCCATTTTATTGTCCCGGGACAAAGCAGACCGCCCGCCGAAGACTACGGCGATCAATCGTGTAGAACCACGTACCGTTGAAGCGACCAGATTAAATCCCGAAGCGCGGATATAACCGGTCTTGATACCATCCATCCCCGGATAGCGGCTCATCAACCTGTTGTGATTTCTATGTACCACCCCAGCATAGGAGAACTTTTCCCGGCTGAAATAAGGGTAGAATTCGGGAAAATGGTGGATGAGGGCATAACCGAGTATCGCCATATCCCGCGCCGTAGTTACTTGTTCCGGGTTGGGCAGACCAGATGGGTTGCGAAAGACCGTCTTCTTCATTCCCAATTCACGCGCCTTGTTGGTCATCATGATGGCAAACCCTTCGATGCTTCCCCCAATCGCTTCCGCCAGAACCACGGTAGCATCGTTCGCAGATTTGGTCACAAGCCCCAATAATGCGTCCTCCACGCGAATCTGTCGGCCTGGCCGCAATCCAAGCCGGGAAGGTTCCTGGTTGGAGGCGATTTGGGAAACAGGCAAAAGATCGTCAAGATGCAAGCGACCACTTTTCAACCCTTGAAAAGAGAGATAAAGGGTCATCATCTTAGTGAGCGAGGCGGGATAACGTAGTGCGTCAGGATCCGTCGCATGCAAGATCCGACCGGTCTTGGCGTCCATGACCAAATCGGCATAATTGGCGGGGTCGTTGGCCGCCGGGCGTGCAACACGCGCGGCACCCTTCCGTTTACCGGAAGTACGCTTGACCGCTTGCTTGGACAGTCTATTCTTGGAACTATTGGACGACAGGGTAAATTTGGATTTGTCAATGAGCCGTGATCGTCCTTCGGTGGCATCCACCGAAAAAGGGATCAGTAGCAATACCAATATCCAAGGCAAAATGCTCGATTTATAGTTTATCGTCATGAGTTTCCACCATACAGCATAAGTTGATTCCGTTAAAAAGGGGGGCCTATCAGGACCACCAAATCAAAAAAAATCAACCCTCGTACTCATTTACTTCTTCCCCGAGTCCGCCCGATTCATACCATAAACTTATGGCTGAGTAAAAGGATGATTTTTTGACTTTGATTTTGACTTTATCGAAAGCAATATTGCTGCCAACTGGCCTTAGTCATGATGATTGCTAAAGAATCCTTATTTTATTAACGAAATTCAGAAAGCTTGGAGTACCTCATTGTCACATGATTGACGGGTTTGACGACTATCGATTACAAAAAACCGGACGCCATCTGCGCAACCATTTCAGCAGATTGGCGACCTTTCAAGAAGAGACAGATCCCTTCCTATTTGAATTCTTTATATTTGCACACGGCAACACCACAAATTTCCAGTTCACCTTTCACCTCGATCAGAGGGTATCTGGAATTAAGGGGTTTAAGGTATTTTTTGTCGCCATGGAGAATCAGTTGTTTAAATGTCGGACGATTGGTCCCTTCCCGGGAGACCAAAAACTGGTTATGCCCAACGGTCATCACCGGATCGATAACAATGATTTCCCCTTCAAAGAATTCGGGTTCCATGGAGTCATCAGGAACCTTGAGAGCAAAACACCGATCACTGGCCTTGGGAGCCACAGGAATCCAGGAGATGACTTCTGGACTGAAATTTTCCTGGATTTGACCGCAGAATCTAGTCAAATCCTCCCAGCTGATCAAAGGCACCCGGGCGATCATGGGGTAGGTTCGCTGAGCAGTCCCCCCATCACCCGAACCACCGGTATCCCCCAGAAAAGAGGAGGTTCCAGAAAGGGCCATGTCACCCCGACCGGTATCCAACCAGATGGGATCCACACCGCATGTCAAAGCGATGGCAATGGTTTTTCGGGACGAGCGCGACCCACCCCCTTCCAGTTTATGGATGGCGGTTTGGCTGATACCAACCTTTAGGGCCAGTTCTTTTTGAGTGATACCCGCATGTTTTCGGGCAAGTTTAATCCGTTCGCTCAGGGTGCTAGTCATGGCAGTTATGGCTCGTTGTGTTGGGTTGGGCTCTTTGAGGCCAGGATAATTGTTATCAACATCAATTGCTTCAGTGCAGACCACTTACAAGTCTACCCCTGGTTAAACCACCATGATATGAATAATCCCATAGCGCGGAAAAGTCAAGATGAATGGAAAGGAACTTACGGCAAAAGTTCTTCTCTGAACTCTATTAGCTTGACTTCTTTAACATCACGCTATTTCCAGCCCTGGGAAAAACGGAGAAAACAAGAACTATTGTAAACTTTACCGCCTGACAGCATACTTTCAATTAGTTTTATAAAATCTTCACTTTGTCACAAAGTGTTATATGAAGATTTAGATAATTTACTTGCAAACAAAGAATTTTAAATACTGATTTATATCTTTAATAAACAACAAATGTATTTTTTATGAACAGAGCCAAGCCCGCCTCCGTGGCGACCGAATCGGTTCCGTGAAAAATAGGATTTTAAATCATGGAGCGAACCTAGGTCACATATCCCCGCCGGGTAACATGGCCGGAGCCAAACCTTTGACAAATCGCGATAGGAAGGATCCCTCCTCCACCCCCTTGCGCAAGCTGGCCAATTCCCAACGCGACACATCCTCCCCCTTTTCCACCATGGCCACCGCTTTCTTGTAAAACGCCCCCTCAGGAAAGTTATGACCGAGGACCGCCGTGTGATTCCTGGCCTCTTCCTTCAACCCCAAACGCAACGAAGTAAACACCAGACTGAACAATGCCTCTTCCACATACGCCGTGGTGTTCAGGTCTGGATCCTGCAAAACCCGCTGAAAACGATTGTTGGCAGCGATATATTCCTCCCGGTCCAAATAATACCGAGCCACCACCATCTCCTGTTCCGCCATCCGATCCTTGCAAACGTTGACCATCCGTTTGGCCTGCCAGGCATAATCGCTATCGGGAAACCGGGAAACCACTTCCCGGAAAGCAACCAGGGCATCTCGGGAACGTTGCTGATCACGATAGGCATCGGAAATACGCTGATAAAAGCTCAAACCACGCATATAATACGCATAGGCGACATTTTTGTGCCGAGGATGCAGACGGATAAACCGTTCCGCCGCCGAAACCGCCTCCTCAAAATTTTCTTTGCGATAGTGGGCATAAATCAGGTTCAACTGGGAAGGGGTCGCCGAGGGAGAAAACGGATACTGACGATCCACATCCTGAAATTTTTCCACCGCCTTGCCAAAATTTTCCGATTTAACCGCCTGGACCCCTGCGCGATATAACTGTTCCTCCGTAAATTTTTCCTTAGTCCCGTCGGTCGATGAACATCCCGCAAACACCATCACCGCCCACAATCCCAACACCAACCAACGCCACTGAGTCATTATTTTTCCCCTACGATTTTCCGGGCCTGAGCGGCCAGGTGCAAGCGATCAATCTTACCGTTGGCCAACAAAGGCAATTCCTGTAAACAGCGGACATGGTGCGGATGTTTGTAACGGCCCAGACGGGGATTCAACCACCCCCGGAGTTCCACCACATCCAACACCCTGGAGGCGATGATCCAAGCAAACCCAACCTCGGTCCATTTGTCGTCGGGTACCGATACCACGACCGCCTGATGGATTTCGGGATGTGCCACCAATTGTTTTTCCACCTCGCCGGGATACACATTTTCTCCCCCGGAGATATACATCTCTTTTTTGCGACCGACGACATAGAAGAACCCCTGCCCATCCCGACGCACCAGATCGCCTGTCGCAAAATAACCGTCGCGCATAGATTCGGCAAACCGTTCACTGTCCCGCCAATAACCTTTGCAGACATGGGGACCGCCCAGCAACAGTTCACCCACTTGATCAACCCCCACATCCCGTCCCTGATCATCCACCACCCGCACCTTGGGACAAATAGGTTTACCGATGGAGTCAGGGCGATTCCAGGATTCTTCGGTGGGAAGCAAAAAGCAATTGGGTCCAACCTCCGTCAGACCGAATCCTTGTTTGAATGCCACCCCTTTGTGATGATAGGCGGTGATGAGCGGCAGGTTGAGCGGGGCACCTCCCGAAAGCAGCACCCGGATACGGCCAAAGTCGGTCTGCTGAAAACGGGGATGATCATGAATTGCCTGAAACATCGTGGGGACCGCCCAAAAGATGGTAACCCCTTCATTTTGGATGGCATCCAGCACCCCACCCGGATCGAACCGTTCAAACAGGATCATGGTGCCACCCAGAGACAATATCTGGAATGTAAACACATTATAGGCCCCGGTATGAAAAAACGGGGTATTGATGATGGAGACATCTCCCGACTCCAAGACGCCGGCATTGATGGTATGCGCCATGTTCGCCATGAGCATCCCCGCATGAAACAACACCCCCTTAGGATCCCCTGTGGAACCGGAGGTATAGAGCATCAACAGGGCTTCGTCATCGGCCACTTCCCGTGGTGGGGGGGGCGGCAGGGAACCATCGCGGTGGATCGTCTCCACGGCGGTCCATGCCACCGCACTGGCAAAGGTCGCCAACCCCTCTCCCAGGAGCAATTTAGGCTGTACATGGATAATGATGGCCTGCAATTCTCTGGGGGATAAGCGATGATTCAAGGGGACCAAAATGGCTCCCAGCTTGGCACATGCAAAAAACAACGTCAGATGTTCCAGGCGATTGGGGGCCAACCATGCCACCCGATCCCCCCGATCCACCCCCTGAGTCCTCATCCAGGCGGCCCATGAAAGGATTTCCCCTTCCAGGGCGGCATACGTCCAGTTTCGATCACGGATCCGATCGATGATGGCCACCTGATCGGGGATGATCCCCGCCTGCTCCCGGATGAAATCACGCCACATGACACCCTCTCAAAGACAACACACATCGGTTTTGCTGGCATCACCCTAAAGAAAATCGACGATGGCGGCCACGGTTTCAGGAATTTTTTCAAGGAAGAACAAATGATCGGTCCCCGGAACCGTTACAATCCGTGCATTGGGGAGATCCCTGGCCATCCGTTGGGCGTTGACCACGGGAACCAGCCGATCCTGGTCGCCGGTCAGAATCAGCACGGGGCACCCGATGTGATCCAACGGCAAAGGTTTGTTCATAAACCCATCCACGGCAAAAAACTGGTACATCACCTGTTGCGGATCGGCGGGATCGGCCACCCGTTTGGCAACCACATCATCATAGACTTCTGGAAACTGGGTTTTGAGCAGGGGACACAGCGTTTCGGACAAGGCCGCCGTCACCCTTTCTAGGGGGGGCAGGGTGTAGATGGCACGGACCTGTTCTTCGGACAGGGAGGGGAAGATTTGGCGGTACTCCGGCCCCCCCGAAGTGGTCCCCATCAGCACCATAGAGTGTACACGCCGGGGTGCTTTGAGGGCCAGCACCTGCGCAATAAACCCACCCATACTCAAGCCGATGACCCCGAACCGTTCGATCCCCAGGTCATCCATCAGATTCAAGGCGTCATCGGCCAAGTCATCCAGGGTGTAGCCCTGTTGCACCGGAGGGGATCGTCCCATGCCACGATTATCGGGCAAAATAAAACGGTAGCGGGCAAGCATAGGTTGCAGCAGGGGTTCAAACACCCAATTGCCGCTGGCAAAACCGGAGAGGCACAATACCGGCTCTCCGATTCCGACACATTCATAATGGCCCTTGAACTTCATGGAACATCCGGCCTCCTGACCGTCCAACCCACCCAGGGCAACCGATTTTACTCTGCAAACAAAGTCCGGCAATCGGCCAGAACCGCCTCAGCGTGACCTTTCACACGAACGTCATCATAAATTTTGCGGACCACCCCCCCCGTATCGACCACGAAGGTAGACCGGACGATACCCACGGCAGTTTTCCCAAAATTTGTCTTTTCACGCAAAACGCCAAACTGTTCGCAAAGCTGTCCGTTTTGGTCACTCAACAAGGTGAAGGTCAACCCCTGGCTGGTGCGAAATTTAACGTGGGCGGTGGCGGCATCTCGGGAGACGCCGACGATATTCACCCCGATCTGGGCGAAGTCTGCCACCAGGCATTGGAAGTCTTTGGCCTCCTGGGTACACCCAGGGGTATTATCTTTGGGATAGAAATAGATCACCGCCCCATGGACCCCCGGCAAGGAGGACAAGGCGACCCCCTGGCCATCCTGGTCGGGGATGATCATGTCGGTAATCGCGTCACCGATTTTAAGGCGCATGGTATTTTCCCCGACTCATCACAATCAACCTTCACGTTGGGCATCGTCATATTTTTGCTCGATCTGCTTGCCGTGTTTTGCCTCCTGTTCGGCCAGAAAGGAGAACACCTCGGCCAGTTCTCCAGACGGAGCGGTCTTGGCCAGGGCTTGATAAAACCCCGAGGCTTGTTTTTCCCGTTTTGCTGCGAGGACCAAGGCATCCTCATAGCCGATAGTGCCACCACGATCTTCCACCACCAACATTTCGGCGATTTTCATATCGGGATCGGCGACAATCCGGGTGGAGACGGGGAGATGACCTTTGGCCAGGATGGCCTCCAGACGGCGTTTATGATCATATTCTTCGGCGGCATGTCCCAACATGGCTTTTTTTTGATCCGCACTTTTGGAGCGTTCGGCCATCCCCTCATAGAACTTGGCCTCTCCCTCTTCGTGTTTGATGGCGAAACGGATGGCATCTTCGAAGGTATTCAACTGCTTCATAGTTCTCTCCTCCATGGCTTGGATTGACGGCCTTATCCTCTCCCCGATTGGGAGAAGCATCGCGTTGCCCTCCACCTTATTACCATTCCCAGGGCCAAGTTTCCACAGTCATTGCGTTCAAACCGCCAGCAAACGGTCAAAAAGGGTGATTTCCTAGGATCATGATGGTGCCCCTGCGGCCAGGAACGGAAAAAAGTTACTGATATTCACAACGGCTCCCAGGAGACACATCCTGTCAACCATGGATATACCGGTATCAGGCTGATAGAATACTCTTAAACACTTCGCGCCGATATCAAACCGATTCCGTGACCCCATTGAATGGATGAAAGTCGTGCAAAAATCAAAAGTTTTTATAAGCTATAGTCATGCGGATGAAGGCGTACTGGGGGAGTTTCTCCCTTTCAGGAAAAATCTGGAGGATGACGGAGTTGCCCAGGTTTGGGTGGATCATGACCTCAAAGCAGGAGACAAATGGCGCAAAAATATAGAGAAAGAACTGCGAAAAACACAAACAGCCATTTTGTTTATCTCGGAACATTTTCTAGCCTCTCATTTCATTAAAACATGTGAACTTCCTCCTATTCTTTCCGCAAGTGAACAGGGACGACTGACGGTCCTTCCCGTGTTTTTATCGCCTTCATCCGTCGGAGAGATGGAGATTTCTTTTATCCACCCAGACAGCGGCAGTAACTCCCAAATAAAACTGACCGAATTTCAAGGATTCGGAACACTAGGCACAACATTGGAAGAATTGCAACCTGTAGAAAGGAAAAGAAAATTTCTGGAACTGTCCCAACGTATTCGAGAACTGGCCAAGTAGACTCCACCTGTGGAGGAAAAGATTGAAAACACCGGGAAAGATAGCTATTCCACCTGGGCACTGGAGAAGTTTGGCCAGTTGTCGTTGCTGGGGGTGGATGGTGGTGATATTTCCCTGAATTTGAATAAAGTCTATGTGCCGTTGCGCATCTCGCAACGCGCCTTTGGGGTCGATCTGGAAGAGCGTCGGGGTCGCATGGCCGAGGAGGCGTGGCAGCAAAGTGCTGGCGATGTGGAACTGGAAGATGCCTTCAAGGGTACGAACGGCAGCTTGCGGCAGTGCGTGGTGTTGTTTGGTGAACCGGGTGCAGGCAAAACGACCTCGCTTAAAAAAATGCTGCACCATTGCCTCATCCAAGGGTCGCACTCTTTGGGATTGCCGGAAGGGTTGATGCCAGTCTTTCTGCGCCTACGCCATTTTAGCGAAGAATATCTGCATACACCCCTCCAATCCTTCATCGACAAAGAGTTGGTAGATCTTTCCGCCGGGCGTTTCCCGGAAGAGTTGGGCCGGGATTATTGGAAAGATGGCAAGCTGTTGTTCCTCTTCGACGGCTTGGATGAAATTGCCGACTCCAACCTGCGGGCCAAAGTGGCAAAAAAAATCAACGAGAGTATGGTCAGTTTGCAGGACCGGCTGATCTTCGCCGCCGTCTCTTGTCGTTTTACCGGATATGGGAATGGAGTGCGGCTGGAAAGTTTCTTTCCCCTGGATGTTAAACCCCTGGATGGCGAACAGGTCGAGGAATTCGTCAAAGTGTGGTTTGATGAGGCTGGCCAATATCTCGTACCAGACCTAGCTAAAGAGGCCAAAGCCCGTTCCCTGCGCCTCCTCAAGGCCATGGATGAGAATGATTTTTCCGACCAACGCATCAAGGTGTTGATGGGCAACCCGCTGTTGCTCACCCTGTTGTGTGTGGTGGTACTCCGGGTGGGCGAAATTCCCAAAAAACGGGCGGCATTTTATCAACGATGCCTGGAGATCCTATTGGGCAAATGGCGTCGGGAGCAGACTGGGGGTGAACCACTCCTGGATGTAAAAACGGCCCTGGACATCCTACGCCCCCTGGCCTGGAAACTTCACCAGGAAAACCGCCGCGATAATGTCAAACGGCTGGAATTTGCCATTTTTGCTGAGAACCGTTTGGCCAGTCAGAAAAACAGACCCACGGGACTCCAAATTTTGGAGTGGCTCCACCGCGATACGGGCGTTTTCATCGAATACGCACCCAATCAGTATGGCTTCATGCATCTGGGGTTGCAGGAATATTTGGCGGCGCGGCATGTGGTGATGGCGTCGTCGGACGAAACGCTCTTGGACTTTCTAGCAAGTCAGGGGGATGAAAAATGGTGGCGCGAGGTGTTGTTGTTATTGGTGGGGATCCCGGACCATCAATTATTCGCGCCGTTCATGACGCGACTGTTGCCAGGAATTCTCAATAGCGACCGTGCCGATCTGATGCGGGATATGCTGACCGAGGCAGAACAGACCGATTTTTCTGTTTTTGCCAAGGCACTACAGGACCAAAAAACGTCGGTGGGACACTTGACGGCGATCCTGCGGCTGCTCAAGGGGGTGACCGATACCGCCGTTCTGGCAGCAGCGGAGAAGCTAAAACAACATACAAACAAAAGTGTCGCCGGGCTAGCACAGGGGCTATTGGGCGAAGCAGGTGGCAAAGACTGTGACCTGCTGCTGATCCATGATGCAGATATGGAAGCCTTCGCCGAACAGTTGGCCCATCTCCTGGCCGATGCGGGGGTGCATGTCTGGCCGAAAACGGCGCGGAGATGGGTCTCTCATGAATGGTTGCAACACTTGGATCCGATTCGGGCCAGGGTCGGGGCCGTTGCCTTTCTGCCCGGTGGTGAAAACCGTCTGTTCTCCGACGCCGAATGTGAAGAGGGGTTGAACTATCTGGCCAGCGACTGCCGCTTGATCACAGTGTTTGCACCAGACAGCCCGGTGGCACCAAAGCTCCCCGCACCATTGACTGAAAAGGGGGCTGTGGTCATCGATGCCCGTTCCTCCCTGGCAGCGGGCGCAAAAACCCTGGTCAACGCCGTTCATGGCCGAGAGATCACGGCAACGAAGATCCTGGAGCCTTTGCCGGGGCTGCGGCTGTTGCCGGTAGATGGTGGCATATTCACCATGGGCGATAACAAAGGAAACAGTCATGAGAAACCGGAGCATCTGGTAAAAATCTCATCTTTCCTGTTGGCGGAAACGCCGGTGACCAATCAACAGTATGGGCTTTTTCTCAAGGCGACAAAGCGCAAAGAGCCTACGTATTGGCGCAATCAAAAATTCTCGGATCCACAACAGCCAGTGGTGGGTGTGGATTGGGACGATGCCGTGGCCTTTTGCGCATGGCTTGGCAAAGAGTCCGGCGTTGAAATTCTTCTGCCCAGCGAGGCACAATGGGAATATGCCGCCCGGGGAAGCGATGGCCGCGTTTATCCCTGGGGTGGTGACAATCCAACGAAGGAGTTGGCCTGTTTTGGCTTGGACTGGGAAAAAGGGAAGCCGGAACTGGTGGGACAATATCCCGCTGGCTGTGGCCCTTTCGGCCATCTCGATCTGGCCGGTAACGTCTGGGAATGGTGCTTGGATATCTGGAATGCAAAGGTTTATGAAAGCCGCACTGGCGCGGTGCCAATCCAGAATCCCGTTGTCAACGAAGGCGGTCAAGGTCGGCATTCTGTCAGGGGCGGGTCCTGGTACTTCGCGGCTGGCCTCCTCCGCGCCGCCAAGCGCGACTGGGGCCATACCGGCTACCGCATCGGCTACCTAGGCTTTCGCGTCGCCGCCCCCGCCAGCATGATTGATCCTTGATTTTTTGATCTTTGTCCTTTGTGGGGGTCCAGGGGGCAAAATCTCCTGGCTTTGCAAAATCACAAAAAAGAGCCGTTTTATGGCACTTGGAAATCGGGAAGATTAAAGCAGTTTTACCAACGCAGCCATGGCCCCGACGGCCACGAACATCAGGCTCCCAAGCTTGATCACCATGCGTTGCTCCAGTTCCTTGATGTCCCGCTTTAAGTCCGACCGGACCGACTCGACCTTTGCATCCAGTTCCTGGATGTCCCGCTTCAAATCCGCCCGGATCAACTCGATGTCCCGCTTCAAGTCTGCCCGGACCGACTCAACCTTTGCGTCCAGTTCTTTGATGTCCCGCTTCAACTCCGCCCGAACCGACTCGATGTCCCGCTTCAAATCCGCCCGGACCGATTCAACTTTTGCGTCCAGTTCCTTGATGTCTCGTTTCAAGTCCGCCCGGACATGTTCTAATTCCAGTTTGGTGGCCAACCGGTCTTCCATCCATTCAACGATGGTCTCAGCCTGTATTTCCGCCTGGGCCTCGGGAACGCCAGCGGCTTTTAATTTTTTGGCGTAGGCCAGCGAGTCAAACATGAGCGACATGGTAGGCTTCCTCATTGTTCTAAGACGGCGAATCCTCTCCACGGGGACACCCGCCCAAGAATCATACGACAAACGGGCAATCCCTCACCAGTTTTATTTCATTAAGGTCATGATTCCCATCGGGTCCAACGCGGCTAACATCAAAGATCAACCGTGCTGGCGGGGGCGGCGACACGAAAGCCCAGATCAACGATGCGGTAGACAGCATAACCCCTGCTGCGCCTAGCGGCGCGGAGGTAGCCAGCCGCGCGGAACCAGGATCCACCCCTAAATACCTTCGGTGGTCCGAACTTCTGAACATCCTGATCAGATACCTTGAGATCCACCTTTAGACTGGCACTCCATTCCCAGACGTTGCCAACCAAATCACAATGACCATAGGGGCCATTGCCGGCGGGATAGAGACCCACCGGCGTTGGTACGCTAATCTTGCTCTCGTCATAATTGGCTAACTCCGGGGTCGGATCCTCCTGACCCCAGGGATATGCCCCTTGGGCAGGGGTGGCGGCTGTTTCCCAATCCTTCTCCTCGGGCAAGAAAAACTCGACACCTTTGTTCCTGCCGAGCCAAACACAATAAGCCGCAGCCTCATACCAGGAGACCCCCACCACCGGACGGTTGGGATGGTCCAACTGATTGGCCCACTTATCTGGCTCCTGCCATTTCTCAGTTTGGCGGAAAGTCCAGGCACGATCTTCCTGCCAATAATCGGGATTGTCATAACCGCCATCCTCGACAAACCGTTGGTATTCCTGCACCGTCACCGGATATTTTCCCAGGGCAATAGCGGTGCCGGGGACTGTGATCAGGTCTTCCCGCCAGTGGTCCCCGGTAAAACGGGGATCTCCCCCCTGGCCCAACGCCTCCGCCGCTGGAAGGCGCACGGCAATAGGCACTTTGGCCGCTCCCTTCGGCGTAAAGATGGCCATGGCCCGGTTTAACACCTCCTGGTATTGTTCTTGAATTTCCGGCTTGGGCTGATATTCATACACCCTCATCGGTTCCAGGATCCGCTCCAGGATACCGGCTTTGCGGGCATCCTGGGCCAAATCATCACCGGGATATTTTTCCAGTACCCGCGTCAGTAATTCATCGACCCGGCGTCTGCCCCCTTCATCGAACAGCACCCCCGGAAACAACCCCCCCGTCTCCCGCCACTGGGCACTTTCCAGGCGGTTTTCGACAATCGACCACCAGCCATTGCCCTGGTCGTCACTCAACCAAGCCAAGTTTTGCGCCGCCAAATATTCCTGAAAGGTTAAATGCCAAAAACGGAGGCGGTTTCGGCTCGTCTCCTCCAGGATGCCACTATACAAGCACTCAAAACGGACCCATTCCCGTACCGATATCAACCGGTTCGTAGTGACTTTCGGGAAATGGCGTTCATGGAGCAACTCAACGGCGACGGCAGCCTCTTCCAAATCGAAGATGGCTCTCTTGTCAACCTTCTGGTCTCCCATCATGGTCAAAGCAATGGCGGAAAAAGCCTCCAGGGAAAAACGGTTGGTGTATCCCGCTTTGGTTCGTTGCTCTTCCCGACTCCCCAGCAACCAACGAATCACCCCCCTGTAGACCCGTGTCCGCCCTTCCGGCAAATGCCCTTCGTTCCAATGAACCACGCACAGGCAGGTCAACATGACAGGATTGGAGGCCAACTTGCGGATAGTAGGCTTGCCAAGAATAGCCTTTTCCAAAGTTTCGATATGTTTTCCCGCTTCGCCGATGGGTTGTGCGCCAATGGCATGGCCATGCAGGGCCGCCGACCAACGGTTAATAAACTCCCGGACTTGGGCTGCGGCAAACGGTTCGATCACCGTGCGGTGAAAGTCCATTGCGGTGAGCGTGTCCGCACCAAAGGGGCGGCTGCTGACGATGATGGTGATTTCTGGCCATTGGGTCGCCGCATTTTGAAAAATGGCGAATACCCGTTCGCGCACCGTTTCGTCCGCCACCTCGTCCAGACCATCCAGAAGGAGAATGGCGCGTCCCGCATCCAGCAACCGCTGCCAATGCTCCCGCCAGGCGTCATCTTTTCCAGCATCGGCTGTCGTCTGGAGAAAATCCAACAAGCGAAAACGGTCGTCCGCTTTTTTGGGTGTTCTAGGATCAGCCAGCCATGCCGCCAACCCCGATAACTTTAAAAAAAGAGGAATCGGTGCTTCCCGGCGGTCGTCCATCCCCAAATGCCGGTTGCGCCAGGATCCCCCTTGCGGGCAAGCCTCTCCCAACAGATCCTTGGCCAACATGGCGGCGGCCAGATACAGAAACGTCGTCTTGCCCGCCCCCGGCTGCCCCTCGATGAACAGCCGCTTGTGCCTGGGCAACAGGTCGGCCAAATTGACATCTTCGGCGCGAAAAGAACCACCACCCTCCACACCATCACGGCTTTTCAACACCGTATAAAGCTGCTCGATGGGATAAAGGTTAGCATTCTTGCCGCTCCCACCACCCGAACCGATGCCGCTGATCTTGATATATCTGGTGCGGTCGTGAAGGGAACGGAGCCAGGGTTTAAGATCGACGGTCGGCACGGTGGAGACCGCTTGCATTTTGGTTCGGAACGGATGGCCGGTTTCTACATCGCCTGAAAATTTGGGATTCCAAATAAATTGCTGCTCCCCGCCATGCTCGCCGCGTAGAAAAGGCCAAATGAATATTTCCCCCTCCTCCGTCACCCGACCCCAACCGTAACCAAACCGACGCTCCTCTTGGGAAGTACCCAATTTTTCCACACCAAACAGGGAGGGGGCTTGAAGATAATAGCGTGGCAGTCCGCCCGCTTCTCCGATCACGGTCGTGTTTTCATCATGCATATGGCCAAACAGGCAGGCGTGAAAACGTTTTGGGGTATATATTTCCTCTTTGAACCGCGTGATCGCTTTGGGTGAGAACCATGTCAAAGGGGGATGGTGCAGCAATAACAGTGCTGGCCCCTGGGCAAATTCCAGGGTTCTATTCTCTCCCAAGGCAGCGTGTAATTGTTGGGTAAAAAGTCCCATTTTTTGATGGGCAAAGTCGTCTCCCAAATGCATCCAGGCAGAATTTAAACCGACCAGACGCAAAGGAAAACGGCCCGGCAGGTTCAACTCCAGGCACCAGTCACCGGGGAAATGAGAAAGATGAAAGTCCCCCCTGCCCTCCCAACCCGGTTTCACCGTGTGGGCAAACCAATCCTGATAGGTATGGAACAGTGGAGCGATAAGCTGGACATTTTTTTTCGAGAAAAAACGTTGGCCCAAACCGTGGCGTACAGACTCATCCCCATCCGCTACCTGTTTCAAGTTGGCAAAGTCCAGGACCAAATCATCCTTATCGGGCCTGGCCAGATCATGGTTACCCGGCACCGGCACCAAAATCGGTTGGGAGGCATCAGGCTCTACCTCCCGGATCCATCCTGTCAAATCCGCCAAAAACGCATCAAGCTGCTTGTATTCCTCCTCCTTGCCACTAAAGGCCAGATCCCCGGTCAACAGGATCATGTCCGGTGCCCCCAGCCGTTGCACCATCCCCTGAAGGTGGGGTTTAAACTCCGCATCCACCTGTTTGCGGATCTCCTTTCCACGGCATCCCATGTGAATATCGGAAAGGTGCAACCATGTATACGCCATAATCCCCCCGGTTGTTCTTTTTCATGAATATCTCATGCGCCATTCAACGGCATTCGGATCAACCCCAACAATTCGGCGGCACTCAAACGGCCACTCATATCCCCCCCTTCCAAAAGATCATCGGCCAAATCGCGTTTTTGCGCATGAAGTTCAACAATCTTCTCCTCGATGGTCCCACGGGTCACCAGCCGATATACCGTCACCGGACGCATCTGGCCAAACCGATGCGCCCGATTGGAGGCTTGATCTTCTACCGCCGGATTCCACCAGGGATCCATGTGGATCACATAATCCGCCGCCGTCAGGTTCAACCCCACCCCACCCGCCTTAAGGCTGATCAAAAAGAAATCTCCCACCCCACTCTGAAAGGCGTCGATGCTCTCCTTGCGCTTGGCCACCGGGGTCGAACCGTCCAAATATTGAAATGAAATCCCCTCGGCCACCAAAAATTCCCGAATAATGGTCAAATGACCGACAAACTGACTGAACACCAACGCCTTATGCCGATTATCCAATAACGTCCGCGCCACATCTTTGAAGGTCTCCAGTTTGGCACTGGGCAACACCAAATCCGATTGTACCAGACGGCTATTGCAACACGCTCGGCGTAAAGTCATCAACTCCGCCAAAATCGCCAGATGATTCTGCCCGTCTCCCCCATCATCCGCCCCCTCCAAAGCGGCCATGGCCCGCTGCCGCAACGATTCATAAAAGGCCGATTCCTCCGACCCCATCTCCACATGCAACACAATCTCCGTCAACGGCGGCAATTCCTGAAGTACCTGATTTTTCGTCCGCCGCAGAATGAAAGGACGAATCAGCGTCTTCAACCGCTGGGACGCCTCCCGATCCCGATAGCGTTCAATGGGGATGGCAAACCGTTCGTTAAACCGCTCCAGCGACCCCAACAGGCCAGGGTTTAAAAAACGGAATAAATTCCATAATTCCCCCAGGTGATTTTCAATGGGGGTACCCGTGGTCATCAAACGAAAATGACCCTGCAACGCCATGGCGGCGCGAGACCGTTTGGTCATCCGATTTTTGATCGCCTGCGCCTCATCCAACACAATGGTGTTCCAAACCACCGTCCCCAGCAGTTCCTCTTCAATCTGGAGCAAGGCATAACTCACGATCAAAACATCAAACCCCTTCAGCCCCGAAACCCGTTCCGCACGGTTCGCCCCCCCCAAAATCACCGGATTGAGCGTGGGGGCAAAGCGTTTGATTTCCGCCTCCCAATTGGTACACACCGATGTCGGGGCCACCACTAGTCCAACACCATCCGGGGCGCGATGCAGCAATAACGCCATCGCTTGCAACGTCTTGCCCAACCCCATGTCATCCGCCAAACAACCGCCCACCCCCCAAACCGACAGCCGATGCAACCATTGAAATCCCTTGATCTGATACTCCCTGAGATCCGCCTGAAAGGTCGA
>PEAO01000007.1 GCA_002753615.1 Magnetococcales bacterium DCbin2 | reverse complement strand
GAAAAACAAAACCAAAATCAAAACCAAAATCAAAACCAAAATCAAAACCAAAATCAAAACCAAAATCAAAACCAAAATCAAAACCAAAATCAAAACCCTGGGGGCAATCCCCCAGACCCCTTTTTTCTTTTAATAATTGATTATTCCCGGTAATTTGGACGTGCCAATTTCAAATGCGATTGCCCTGGGACGGAGGAGGAGATGCGTTCATCATAAAAAATGATATTATGGACGTGGGGCGTGAATGACAACCTCATTACCATTACCGATGAATGATAAACGACCTCCCGACATAAGGTTGGCCAGGGCGACCCCTTTCCCATGCGGGTCAGTCAGTCGCAGAGGGTCAATGGTCAGATAACGCCGCCAATCAAATCCATCTCCCTGGTCTTGGACCCTGAATACGAAGCCCCCTCCCGTGGTTCTTTCCATCTGCACGGAAACATACTTGTCGCAATGTTCTGGCAGCAACAAACGACGTTCGATCTCCTGATCCAGAATATCATCCGCTAAAAATTGACTTTTTTCATGATAAGTAATTCCAAGATTTCCATGCTCCACAGCGTTGCGGATGATTTCCGTAAGAATCGTGACCATGGAAGCCGAGTGCAGATTGCCCAGACGATAAGCGATAAACCACCCTTCATCCAAAGTCCGTAAATGCAGGGTGCCCGATTGCCACATCGACCAATAGGACTCTTCGTTTTTGACCCGGGCGTACAAGGATTGATATTTTTCAAACTCAAAAATGGCCGATCGGACCGCCGCAAACAGTTCTTCCTTGCCAAAAGGTTTTTTCAGATAATAACGGGCACCGGCAGACAACCCATCAACGATGTCTTTAGGCATGACTTTGGCACTTTGAAAGATGACGGAAATATGGGCAAGGCACCGATCTTCCCGGATATGCTGCAACACTTCCATCCCATCCATCCCTTCCGGCATCCTCCGATCCAAAAGGACACATCCAAAACCTGCGGGATCGGCACGGAGAATTTCAAGAGCCACTTCGCCATCATTGGCGAGGACAACCTCATGTTTTTCTGATTGCAGTTGCAGTTGCAAAATTTCCAGATTGGTCGGATTATCATCCACAGCTAAAATCTTACATAAGGACATAAATTACCCCTTTTTGGTATCAGGATATTGCTGCTTGATCGCAATAATCTCAGAAATCAAATCCAAAAAAGCATCACCCAACTGCGGATCAAAATGCTTTCCTCTCTCCTTCCTGATCAGGGCAAATGCTTGTTCCAAAGACCAGGATATTTTGTAGGGCCGACAGGTGGTCAAAGCGTCAAAGACATCGACAAGTGCGACAATTCGCCCCGATAGAGGAATGGCCTGTCCACGCACACCGTCTGGATAACCACTCCCATCCCATTTTTCATGGTGCGAAAGGGCGATATCACTCGCCACTAATAACAATGGATCGGCGTGATGCTGTCCAATAATCAAGGCACCCGTGCGTGCATGGCGACGCATGATTTCCATTTCGTCGGAATCCAACCTGCGCGGAGCAAAAAGGATATGATCGGGGGTTTCAATTTTGCCAATATCATGCATCGGGGCGGCATATCTGAGAATGTCACAGGTTGCGGAAGGGAGTCCCAACTTTATCCCCATCATGTGGGCCAACTTCCCAACGCGAATGGTATGGTTGGCCGTATCTTGGTCACGATGTTTTGCGGCCCGTCCCAATGCTGCGATAAGTTCAAAACGGCTCTTGCGCAACTCGATTGTCCGCTCCTGGACGATCGTCTCCAATGTGTTATTTTGTTCAGAGAGCCATTTCTTGGCCAAATGCCCCATGAGCATATTGTGTATTCGGGCAAGCAATACAGCCGCTTGATAGGGTTTGGTCAGGAAATCTTGCGCCCCACAGGCCAACGCTTTCAGTTGAAATCCATGAGTATGATTGGCTGTAACCGCCAGAATCATTGTCGAGAGCTGCGCCTTACGTAACTGTTCCATCACCTCAAAGCCATTCAACTCTGGCATCATGATGTCCAGAATTACAAGGTCTGGCTTACAGATATGGCCAAACTCCAATGCTTTTTCAGGATCGGAGACACTTGCGATGTTGTGGTATCCGGCTCCCCGCAATTGGATCTCGTAAATTTCCAGATTGATCAAATTGTCATCGACAATCAGGATGGACGAATCAAGAATCCATTGGTCTTTTACCCTGTGGGTTTCAGATATCTTGGTCATGATTGCCATACCCAGACGCCTTTTCTGTTGCATCAATCAGTTCTTGAATGGATAAAGACGCTTTTCTGATCTGTTCTAGGGGTAGCCTGATATCTTCGCAATGACCGGCCTCCACGATGCTGCTTGCGATCTCTGCGAAACTTAAAATATGGTGAGCGGCGGTGCGAATTTCATGGCTGAATTCTTCCAACTGTGTGGTACGTTCGTGCATGACCTGCTGTATGGCCAATGATTGCCTAAGTTGCATCTCCATTTTTCTTTTGTGAATTTCTCTTCTCACTGAAATGAGCAGAAAATCGAGGTCATAAGGTTTTGGATGAAAATCGTTCACGCCATTGCGCAGGGCCATGATAATAACTTCTTTACGTGTATCGGCGGTCAGCATGATAACCGGAATATTTTTGTCTTGTAAGCGAAATCGGGCGAGAAAGTCCAAGCCTGATTCATGGGGCATGTGATAATCAAGGATGATAAGGTCTGGATGTATCGATGATATAAGTCTATCAGCATCCGGTGTATTGGTTGCCGTATAGATATCAAAACCTTCGGCTTTAAGTTTGGCGGAGACCGCCGCAATGACATTATTATCATTGTCGATTATTATAATTCTTTTCTTTCTATTTTTCATATTTATGACCATATAGCATGATTATGCTAACATTGATTTAAGTCACGACCAATAAATTATACTAATAGTATAGATCAATATGATCAAAAATAATATAATACAATCTAAAATTTATGCCGTAGTTGTCATTCAGTGCAGTTCACTGTTTACAGGGGTGATCATTGTCCCCAGATGAGACAATGGGATGTCTTGGTAGCCAAACTGAGAACAAGGCTCCGCCATTGGGGTGGGTGGTTGCCCAAATTTTCCCTTTATGGGCTGCAATGATTTCACGGCAAATCGCCAAACCAAGACCCGTTCCACCAATTCTGCTCCGGTTTTTCTTACCCTGAACAAACTTGTTGAAAATGGCATCAGCCTCTTCCTCCGAGATGCCCGGACCGGAATCGTGTAGGTTCAGCACAACCCCAATTCCTTTGTCTGGCAAGATTTCCTCGGAAAAAAACAGAGTGACCCGGCTGCCGGGGGGAGCAAACTTGATGGCATTCCCCAATAGATTTATGACTACCTGAAGCATTTTTTCGTGATCGAAAGTTAAACATGGGGAGATGTTCGTGGGGACAACATCAAGGCAAATATCCCGGTTGCACAACAGAGATGAAAGTCCGTTTTCGGCTGCGCGGACGACATCCAAGAGGTTGCCCGGTTGAAAATTGAATTCCACCTTTCCAGATTCCAGTTTGGCCAGATCCAAGATATGGTCCAACAGCGTTGTCAGGTGTTGGCCGGATTGTTGGATGCGCAACAGGAAATGTCGGATCGGATCCTGGGGAGAGATTTGCGCCAATCCCAGTTCTGTAAAACTGAGAACGGCATGCATAGGGGTACGAAGTTCATGGCTTATTTCGCTTAGGAAAGCGGATGTGGCACAATGGGCATTTTGGGCCAATTCTTTTTCCGCCCATAGTGCCGCCATACGTTCAAACACCAGTTTTTCAAGATTTTTATAGTGTCCTAGCAGTTCCAGTTCCTGATCTTTGCGTTCTGTTACTTCTTGGATAGTTTGTTCCAACACGACGTGTGAAAGTGTTTCCTTCGTCAGGAAATCAACAATTCCCATCTCCAAGGCCTCATGCCGCAAATGTTCATTCTCAGCGTCCATCAATAGTATGAAAGCTGATTTTGGATTCAGTAAAATATATTTATTCATAATTTGAATGGATTCCCCATCATTGCTTGTGGCATCGACCAAAACAATGCAGGGCTGAAAGCTGGAGAAACACGCATCCATGGATTCGGCTGTGGAACATACGTGGCTTTCCAACTTCAGATGAGGGATTTTTGCGAGAAGCCCTTCTAACCAAACAGCATCGGTAGGAGAACGTGCATAAATGAGAATAACCATGCTCACCTCGATCAATTATTTAAGTTATTAATAGTTGCATAAAAAATCTCTCGGCACCTATTGACTGCGATGATTAGTGATCCATGCAGACTGTAAATTCTTGTTATCTTTTTAGGCATGATAGACATTAAAAGTAATTCAATTCAGTTTTACACTCATTAGACTTTCGCGTCAATGTTAAATTTTATTTTGTTATTATTCTCTATTGTCAACAAAAAGATGATGCAAATAAATATAACCCAACATACACATATTACAGTTATTGATTGCGAATCAAATTATAAAAATTATTTTTTAACTTGATTGATATATATTTACTGAATCCGTCATCAAACTGTTCCTATTAGTTCGTCTACATTTTAAAGGGACCGTTCGGTCCCACCCAAAAAAACTATTGAAAAAGAGGAAGGGGCTGGGGAATTGTTTCCCCAGATGTTTGACTTTAATTAAAAACTTAAATTATTAACTTGTATTTGACTTTAAATGAAAATAATAAGTATTAGAATATTATTTTAAGTTCAAAAACAAAGTCAAAACCTGGAGGAGATCCTCCAGACTCTTTTATTCTTTCAATAATTTTAAAATGGGGGGGGATCGGTTGCCCCTGGATTCACCACCGCTATGTTCAAGATTATTGCGATGTTTTTTCTTGATCCTCAGGGGGCAACCGTTTCTCGATGGAGGCGATCCGGGCTTCAAGAAGTGCCAGATTTTGGATGATTTCTTTACGTTGGTTATATGCCAAGGTTAATGCGATTGTCACCTGAATCATCAGAAGAAACAGTGTCAGGAACGCACACAGCGATAAGAATGAGATCATACTGATAATTCCGATGCTTTCCCCTATTTTTTGGTAGGCGGCATCGAAGAATGGTACCGAAAGGAATAACAGACTGATCCCGATCCACAGAAGGCTGTATTTTTCGCGAAACTGGTGACTTCGTACCAGCCAGATGACCCCGAGAAAGAAGCCAAATGCCAAGACAAAGATAAGTATGGATTGCTGGATGGTCATTTTTGATTATCCGAGGATGGCAATTTCAGCAACAAACTCATAAAGAGGGAAAATGTCATTTTAATCACGTAGTAGAATGACCGATAAAATCCAGAATGCATAGAACCACTGGCACTGGGAAACATACGGACGGGAACGTCTATGACCCGAAACCCTTTCCGATGCAACAGCATTAAGATATTAGCGTCAGGAAAATCATCGGGAAATATTCGAGAGCAATAAAATTCCATGACATGGGAGTTTAATGCCTGAAATCCGCTGGTAGGGTCACTGATATTCATCCCCGTCAAGAAGTTCAGAAGAGAGCCAAAGAAGTATTGCCCCATTCGCCGCAAACGTGAAACCTGGTAGCCCTGTAGCCCCAGAAAACGACTACCAATAACGACATCACATTTTTTCTCCATCAGTGTTTGCAGTAGTTTGTGCGCATCATTAGGGTCGTGTTGACCATCTCCATCCAACTGAATCAACGCTTGGTATCCATTGCGCCGGGCATATAAATATCCAGTCTGGAGCGCACATGCATAACCCAAATTGCAAGCGTGTCGCAACACGACAGCACCAGCTTTTGCAGCGACTTTTCTCGTGTCATCGTTGGAGCAATCGTCCACGACGACAACATGAAATCCCAAGGCAACCAGCTGGGTGACTACAGAGGCGATGGCGATTTCTTCATTAAAAGCAGGGATGATGGCTATGGGGGCGGACGGAGTAGCCAAGGCATCGGAGCCAGATGCGAGCATGTCAATCACCACCTTTCCGCTTAAGTGAAAACATGTTACGGCACACGGTCAAGATATTAGGGTAGGATACACTTATTTTTCAAAATAATCTTCTTTAAAATTCTTGGTCCAAAAAAATATTGCCTGGGCTGGTGGGATGATCCCAATGTCGTTAGTCTTAAGGGTATGTTGATATTCAATTATTTGTTAATCCTCCTGGAAAGTAAAGTAAAAAATAAAGCAAAAAGCAGGATTATTGAAGCGTTTGACACGGCTCACCAATTTTTTTTCTGTGAAAAAAAAGCTCAATTGTTCCCCTGCCTGCAACCGATACAGTGCCAAGTTGGTTGAAGTTGATTTCTTGTTTATGGCGGTTAGGTCATGTTTTTGTCTCTGAGTGGATAACAAAGAACAGGTGGTTGTAGTTATTGAAATCAAGGCATGGTATTATTGAATACTGGGAATTCTCTGATCCAATCTTTAACCTTATCGAAAGTTTAATCAATATTTGTTCCTTGACACCGTATCGTAGAACTGTTTGAGTAGTAGAAAGTTTCCGTGTGGCCTCTTGGATATTATTGAAAATTAGCAAAAAAAATTGTCAGAGAAGAGTATTTCTTGTTTACAACGCCGCTTTGTTTTGAGTATTTATTTCGGAGTGAGCAGGGAAGGTTTGGTTAGTAAGCTTGTTTTAATACTCAGACCGATCCCCTGGGTGGCGACGTGGTTGATTCATGGCCTTCCACGGTCTACCACGAAGAGGTGAAAATCAGCACTTGTCGTAGATGCCAGGGCCGTTTTGTTGGCACGATCTTGTTGGAGAAAGCCGTTTTCGTGCCGTTGGTTCTGGAACAAGCTGGAAGGTAGGCGCAAATTCGCGAGTTAATGAATGATAGACGCGCAGTGATGACCATGTACCCAGGCAGATCGGATGAAGAAAGGACGCAATTTTATTAGTGAGGAATTCGAGGTGTTGTATTTACGGCAGTAGCAGGTGGCAAAGGTTAATCGGGCAGGGATCCTCGTGAAGCGGGATCATAAATGTATATTTGCAGTAGATCATTCTACAAACGGGAGAGAAGTATGAAACGACCAGTGAAATCGGTACTCAAGAAAATGGCCGCGCTGCCATTGCTTATGCTTGCAGCTTGCGCACCACAGCCTTACGGAACGGTAGACCCGGTGGTTGACACCATCGTTGCAACCAAGATGGATACGGGTTTGCTTCTCAAGCAGGATTTGGGGTCTTACTGCCGGGCCGGAGAAGTCTGGGGCGGTCGGTTGCGTGATATGCAAGGCGCGCTTTATGGTGAAAAACAAACGGATGCGGAGTTTGCCTCGTTCCTGCGGACGGGTGAATCTCCCAGCACCAACCTGCGTTCCCCCATTGGCCGCTTCTACTTTGGCGTCACCAACGAACTCAAGCAGAAATTCAACTCCTGTTTCACCACGGCTTACGACCGGATGGATGCCGAGAAGGTTTTGGGGCAGCACATCGCCAAGGCGGCTCATGACATCGGTTCGGAAGTGGGTGAGGATTTTGCCCAATGGCCTTTGGAATTCTTCAAGACCAATATTCCTAAGTCTGTTGAGTACAATGGCCGTTTTGTCAATTTTGCCAAAGAAATCAACGACCATGCTCTGTTGCAGTTGGAATATTTCAACGAGCTGTTGACGGTGGGTTCGCCAGCGGATCGTCAAGCTTTCAAGGTTGGTTTTGTTTGTCATTACAATGCCACCATGGTTGATGTTTTCAGCAAGCTTGCCGAGTTGGGCGTTTCCAAGAAAGCGGTCAAGCCCGAAGATGGTCTGACCCAGAAAATCAATTGCAGCACCCCCTCCATGGAGAGTGTTGAGTTGGTGTACAATCGCAAGGATGAAGTGGGCGAGATGGAAGTTCCTGGTCTCATCTACGCCAACCATCCCCTGTTCGCTAAAGATGCGGATGATCTGGGTTTCCGGGTCTTCACCGGAGAAGAACTCTACATGCGGTTCTATCGCCGTGGTTTGTACGAAGCGGGCTTGAGTTTGGGCAAAAAGCTGTATCATGGCCTCGTGAGCCGCGAGGATGGCTTGGATTATCTGCGTAACTTGGCCTTGGCCATCGAAGCCCCGGATGACATGAAGAAATTTTTCAATCCTGGGTTCTTGGAAGCCTTTGATCATAAGGGTAATGTCTATCTTGCCGACATGATGTGTGCCATTGACAAGAGTTCCTGCCCCGTCGTTCCCATGGGTAGCCAAAAACCTGCGGCATCTGGCAAAAGTGCTAAGGTAACTCCGCCGGTCGCTCCCAAGGCAGGTGATAAGTCGGGAAAGGTTGAAGGGACCACGCACGTTTCCCAAAATGGTCAAGGTCCGTGTTACGTCAATGTTGGCGTCTTTTCCAAAGAAGCTAACACCCTGCTGGCCAAGGAACAGTTGGAGAAGGCTGACGTTCTCAATGTTCTGATGCGTGAAGTGGCTCTCAACGAAGGGAAGGTTGCGACCCAGGTTCGCGTCGGACCGTTCGCCAGTCGTGAAGATGCCAACAGCGTGCGTGCGCGTCTGAGCAAGTCTTATCGCGGTGAGTTGGGTGGTACTGCTTGCATGTCTGCAAAAGCCGAGTAATCTCGACTTCTACGCCAGGATAGAGATCCTTCTGGATGTGGTCCAGAGTGGCTCCATCCAGGAGGCTCGATCTGGCGGTGATATTTCAGGTGAGGAAAGACAAATCCTTGTACTGGTGTAACCAGGTCTAATAAGATTCCATTCAATCGACACCGTGAGTGTCGGCAATTGGAATCTCGGAGAGTAGGGAGAGGTAAATTGAAAAATATGAAAAAAGCTCTGTTAGGGGGGGCACTTGCGATTCTTCTCAGCGCCCCTGCGTATGCCCACGATATGTGGAGCGGCTATGGCTACGGTTACGGCTACTACGGCGTTGACGCCGTGGGACACGACTCCGATGGTGACCGCATCGATGATGCAGCGGATCATTGCCCGGGGACTTCGCCGCTTTCCACCGTCAACTTCCTCGGTTGCGAAACCGACGGTGACATGGATGGTGTGGCCGACTATCGCGACGACTGCCAATATACCCCTCCAGGGGTCCAGGTTGATACCCGTGGCTGTCGTATTGATCGGGATATCGACGGTGTTGTCGATTCCATGGATAAATGCACCGATAATACCCCTTGGGGTGACCGGGTGAACAGCGACGGTTGCTCATCGTCGGCCAAAGCGGTTCTTTTCTTCAAGAACAACAGTGCCAACATCTCCAAGGAAGATGTCAAGAAGCTTGAGGATGTGGCCAAAGAGTTGAAGGCCAATCGTGGCTCTCGGGTAGAGATCCAAGGACATGCCGACAGCAATGCTTCTAGCTCCTACAATGTTTCGTTGGGTGACAGAAGAGCGCAAGCGGCGAAAAAGGTTCTTGTCGGCAAATATAAAGTTGCCCCCAGCCAAGTGGTTGTCACCAGCATGGGTGAGCAGCGGCCCCGTCACTACAACTACTATTCCGATGGTCGTGCCAAGAATCGTCGTGTAGAGATTCATCTGGTGCGTGACCTTCACAGCGCGGACGGTCCTACCGCGCGTGAATTTGATTCCATCCGCTGATTTTGCGGTTGAAACATAAGCAGTGTGTCACCTTCATGAGCTTGCGGCGTTGCCGCAAGCTCATTTTTTTTCGGTTGGTGAGAAAACATGGATAATCTCCCTCCACATCCGCAAATCAAGGAGATCCTAGAACAACTTGAAGGGATGCAACACCGTTTTCTCCAATGGCGTCAGTCTGGTCAGGATGAAATTCTGGCCATCCAAAAAGATGTGCAGGATCTGTTCACGCGCATTGAGCATACGCAGAACAATCAGACGCATTTCCAGGAACAGTGGCAGGAGGCACTGATCCGTCTTCGAGAACAAGTGGAAACGACCGGACAGGTTATCTTTGAAGGTTCCCCAACCCCGATCTCTCCGGTTGTCGTCACGCCATCCCTTCCGAAAAAAAGACATCTTTCGGGTTGCATGGTCATTTTTTTGTCCTTGGTTATGGTTATTCTAGGATTACACGAGGGATACAAGAAATTTTTAGAGCTTTGGGATGCTTTGCCGAACCAGGAACAAATTGAGGTGACCAGTCAGGCACACCAGTTAATGATTAATAAAAACAAGGAAACTATTGAAGAGTTGGCTGTCGTGAATGCGGTACATGTTTCTCTGGATCATCTGCCCCCCTATCTGCCCCAGGCTTTCATCGCTATTGAAGATCAGCGGTTTTATGAACATTCGGGTTTGGATCCCATGGGTATGGTATCCAGTCTGGTCCGTGCCCTGTGGCAAGGCCGACGGTTAGGCGGCGGTAGTACGATCAGTCAACAAACGGTTAAAAACTTATTTTTCAGTTCATCGCGTAGCCTGATGCGTAAACTTAAGGAATCAATACTATCTTTAAAGCTTGAATATTATTTTACAAAAAAAGAAATTCTATATATGTATTTAAATAATGCTTATTTTGGTGACAATATTTATGGTATTGAAGCGGCATCGTTAAATTATTTTGCCAAACATGCCTCGGATTTGAACTTGCTGGAGTCAGCTCTGTTGGCAGGGGCGGTGAAAGGTCCCAATTATTACAACCCGCAAAAACATCCTGATCGCAGCCAAATGCGCGCGCGCCTCGTGTTAGAGAAAATGGAGGAACAGGGGTTTATAACGCCCCAGAGAAAGGAAAAGGCACTGAAGATTGGAATTGAGAAAGGTCAATTGACGTGGCAACCTATTCAGCATCACTATTTTCGTGATTGGATTATTCCTGAACTGGTGGGAATTTTGAAAGGTTATGAAGGCCATTTCCGCGTCATGACGACCTTGGATTCTAAAATACAGCATGAGGCCCATACGACGTTGGTTGGACAATTACGCAAAGCCAAGTCGCGTCAAGTGACACAGGGGGCCATTCTGACTTTAGCCCGGGATGGGGCCGTTTTAGCCATGCAGGGGGGGGTTGATTTTTCCGAAAGTCAGTTAAACCGTTGCACCCAGTCTATCCGGTCACCGGGATCGACGTTAAAAACATTTTTATATTTGACCGCCTTGGAAAAGGGGATGACGAAAAACACGATTCTGGATGATTCGCCGGTAGAGATCGATGAGTGGATGCCGAATAATTTTGATAATGAGTATCTGGGGGAAATTTCTCTTGAGCAGGCGTTTATCCAATCTCGAAATACGGTTGCGGTGAAGGTATTGCAGGAAATTGGCATTGAGGCTTATCAGGAACGGTTACGCCGATTGGGGTTGGAACGGCAGATGCCAGCCAATTTCACCTTGGCATTGGGTACGGGAGACATGACCATGTTGGAATTGGCCACGTTGTATGCGACTTTGGCCAATGAGGGGTTCATGGTGACCCCTTATGCCATTCGTGGGATTTTGGATATGCAGGGAGAGTTGATATATTGGCGTGATGTTCCTGAACCCAAGCGACTGGTTGAAGAGAAGTCTATAAAACAGATCAAGGAGTTGTTGGAAAAAGTCGTCCGTTCTGGAACGGGTCGCCGGGCTCTGTTTGGTAAGAAGCCAATTTATGGAAAGACCGGCACAAGCCAGGGTTTCAGGGATGCATGGTTTGTGGGGTTTACCAATCGTGTTACCACGGCGGTTTGGTTGGGTAATGATGATAATTCTCCCATGGATGCCATTACTGGAGGCAGTTTCCCGGCGGCAATCTGGAGGACATTTATGGAAAAAATCACCAGCCCCTGATTGCGGAGGTTACCAAATTTTGCATGGATACGGCACTCGAAGTCCTGATCGTGGACGATAACCCTGTGGAGCGAAAACTGCTGGCCGGTTTGTTGGGAAAAATTCGCCCTTGGAACATTGCCATTACCTCTTGCTCCACGGGAGCAGAAGCCGTTTCGTGTGTGTGTGGCAAGATGCCCGATGTTGCCTTTATTGATTTTCGCTTAAAAGGAGAATTTGGCACCGATCTGATTCGCAGACTCAAGGAATCGGGTTGTCGATCAGGAATGATTCTCTTTACGGGCCAGACGGGTGAGACCGCATTGGTTGAAGCCCTCCGCGCCGGTGCCGACGACTACCTGAGTAAAGATGATCTCAGTATCGAGGCCATCAATCGGGTTATCCACAACACCGTGGCCAAGGTTAAAACCAACCGTGCCCTGGATGCCGCCCACCACGCCCTGCAAGAAGCCAAGGAAACCCTGGAAAGGCGCGTCAAGGAACGGACGATGGAGCTTCAGGCGGCCCAGGAAAAACTTACTGCCATCACTTCGACCGCCCATGATCCCATCATCATGGTTGACCATGAGGCGAGGGTCACTTATTGGAATCCCGCTGCTCAACGAACCTTCGGCTATTCGGAAGAGGAAATCATTGGCAGGGAAATCTATTGTCTTCTCCCTTCCTCTTCATTTAAAAGAAAAATAATCAAAACATTTCCCCATTTCCAACAAACAGGAACCGGGGCCTTGATCGGCAAGGTCAGTGAATTTGTCGTCAAGAAGAAAGATGGAAGATTTTTATCCGTTGCCGCATCTATAGCCCGGTTTCGTCATTCCATGGGATGGCACACCATCGTCATCCCCAGGGATATAACCCTCTACCGCCGCAATGAACTGTTTCTGCGTCGTGCCAAAGAAGAAGCGGAACGATCCACCCGTCTCAAGGATCGTTTTGTATCCCTGGTGGCGCATGATTTGCGCGGCCCGTTCACGACGATCCTCGGTTTTCTGGAGTTGATGGAAAAAGATAAGGGAAACCCCCTCAGTGATAAACAAAGGGGGTTTTTGCGCTGGGTTGTGGACAGTTGTCAGAAAATGCTACGCATGATTGATGAATTGTTGAATATCAGCCGCTTTAAAACGGGCAAGATTTCCATTGAGCCGGTATTTATCAATATACGCTTTATGGTCGAAAGGGTTTTTTCCAATTTATCACCATTAGCGACGCAAAAGGGGATTGCCCTGATCAATGATGTAACTGAAACAGCACGTTTTTTTGCAGATCCCAACTTGATCGGGGAGGTGGTGCAAAATTTGGTTTCCAACGCCGTCAAATTTTCCTCGCGTGGCGGGACCATCACCTTGTTCAACCCAGAGGGGCAACCCAATGCCCTGGCAGTCAGGGATACAGGGGTTGGCATCACCCTAGAACAGATTGGTAATTTATTCAAATTGGAAGAAAAAACATCGACCATTGGTACCGCAGGGGAGTCGGGGACCGGGTTTGGCCTCCCTTTCAGCATGGATATCGTCAAAGCCCATGGTGGTTCGCTCAGGGTGGAATCGAGTCCGGGCAAGGGAAGTATTTTCTTTGTTGTCTTGCCGGAAGTTATTCCCAGAATTCTGGTTGTAGACGACGATCCCGATTCCAGAAATCTGTTTGAACACTATTTTACCAAGGAGGGGGTACAACTGGACATCAGCGATACTGGGGAAAAGGGGTTGTCATTGCTGAATGCCAACCGTTACCATCTGGTGATCTGTGATATTCAAATGCCGGGGATGAATGGTTTTGAGTTTTTAGGAAAAATGAAGTCGGACCCCAAACTCAAGTCTATTCCTACCATCTTGATCACCTCGGATGAGAATATGGCGACCCGGCAGAAGGCTTTCCAGATGGGTGCCTATGATTTTATCACGAAACCCATGGCGTCTCAGGATCTGTTGCCGCGTTTGCGTCGCTTCCTGGGGGTGTAGTTTTGCAAAAAGGCCGTGCTTTTACCCAAACTTGACAATAAACGGTAGGATAGTCAGAGCGGAACCCATCATCACGATATTGGAGGTTTCGGTGACAAAATAGGGGAACACCATTAATGCGATGCCAAACAACATCGTACTGATGGGGCCATTTTTTCTACCCATGCGGGTATAAGCCATGCCGACAATACTGAAGAGTATGGAGGCCACGATCCCCTCCACAGAAAAGCCGGACAGCAGTGATGTGGTGGCACCGTCTGTCGGCATGGATTCGAGAACTTTGGCCACATCACTCAATCCGTTAAGCGCACTGCTGGTATTATCATTCACGGGGCTGCACCTGTGTAGAAAAACACTTCTGAAGATACGATTTTATCACCATACGAAAGTTAGTGAAGGGTTGGCGATTCTCGGTCTTTTTCGACGAGTGCCTGCAATACCTTCAGTGCCCGTTCACGTTTGCTCAGTTCATCGACAAAGGTAAAGTTTTCACGCCAAGCACGGGAGCCATTGAGGTTGTCAATTTCACGAACCAATGCCTCCATGGCTGGGGAGTTGCTTAGGCCTTCCCGGGTTTGTACCCGTAGATCATCCAGAATTCTGAGGATAGTTTCCAGCCGTTGTGTTTGCTCTTTCTGATCAGACATGATGTAGAATCCTGGAATACGGTGTCACAAGCCCAAAAGGCTCAAAAGGTAGGATTGGTTGAGTCGCTCTCGTGTTTTAAGCAACCATTCGCGCCATTGTGATTGATCTGTGTGTGGGAAACAAGTTTCAACGTTGCCAATGATGTTCATCCCATTAAGAACATTTGACAAATGCTCTGGAAAGCCTAAACTTCGGGTATTCGTGAGCTTTTGAACACTGCCTAAGGACACTTCATGAACGATACAACCAAGTTTGTTGAACCGACCCGGATTGCAGGAAAACGCAAACATTTGCGTGCCAGTACCCGCGAGAGTGCCACATTGTTGCTGGAAGGGATCGGAGAAATTGTTGGCCATGCCGATGATATTGGTTTCGGTGGGGTGTTTTTCACCTCAGAGATGGAACTGGATGCCGTTCCTGTCGGTAGTACCGGAACCATCTCCTTCACCATGTTCAACACCCTTGTGGATTTAAATTGCCGGGTTGCCTCCTCTCGTGATGATGGGCTAGGGATTGAGATCCAACGGTGTTACTCTACCGACGACCTCAAGGAAAGAGTGAAGGACATCTCCAGGGAAAAACCACCCGAAAAGGGGATGGTGACACATGACGCGATTCAAGGGTTGTTGTACCAGACCAGCGCGTTTTTGCGTCAATTGGCCAATCCAGCCCATAGGGGCTATTCCCATGCCGAGGCGGAATTATTAGCCGATAAAACCGACATGATTTTATCTTCCCTGGATGGTTCAACATGAGTTAAGTCAGGGGATTGGTTTGGCCTCGGGGCGTTGGAGGTTGCAAGGTGTGGCAAAACCTCCCGATCCAACCATTGCGCAAGTTCTTTTTCACCACTGACAACGGGGACACCGTGAACCAAAGGGGTGGAAGAAGAGATGGTCCCTATGGGGTCGAAATATACCGAGGGTTTTCCTAACACTTTGCCAATGATCGCGGTAGAGGTGAATGGTACGGAGATTACAGCACAACAGCATTCGATCACGCGCAGGGCAGTAATGCCTGGATCGATGATAATGACATCAGGGTTGTTCTCAAAGCTTTTTTTCAGATTGATGTAAGACTTTGATAGCTCCCAACGAGTCGTGAGTATTTTTCTCTTGGATTTGTAGGCGGCTGTCAATCCGCGCTCCGATAATAATTGAATGGACGTTTGTAAAAAACCGTTGATTGTGGAAGGTCGATAATACAGCCCACTGCTTCCCAAACGAGCCAAAAACAGCGGTCGCCAACCTGAAATATCAAATAAGGCGACGGCGTGTGATAAATCTTTTGAACCCAATGATTGGCCATTATCGCTTATTGAAATAAACGGATCGATGTCAACAGGAACCTGGGTGCTGCGGGCTTTGATCAGTTCTTGTTTATGATGTTCACTCATCGTGATATAGTGCGACCAATTGGCTATCCCTTCACCATTACCAGGCAGGGCTTCCGGGGGTCTGTCGGGAAATATGGCTAGCGAATTGGCACTGTAATGAAATAATGAAACCCGCGCTCCGGCATTCTCTGCCAGGTATGTCCAAAGCGGACGGAAAAACGGCATGGAATTATTAAAAAGGTATTCACGCCCCCAAGAACGATCGGGCAAATGGCTTCCGTAAACCGCATGGGCAAGCTCCCGCAACATGACGGCACCGTGCCACCGCCCTGCGAACATGGCCAATCCAGACGTTGCGGTCAACCATAGAAGTTCTGTCGCAACCTGGAGACCGTGAAATCTTGAAGAAAGTTGGGGGAGGGGAAGTTCGTGGGTGACCAATGTGACATTTTTGTGATGACATTCACCGGTGGATCGGGTGACATGTACCCAGATTTCTTCGATTTGTGGATCCCTTCCTTTCCAACCCTTGTACCAGGAAACTGCGTCACGCGGGCTGACGGCGTCATTTCTCTGAGGCCAATGAACCTGCCCCATATGCACAAGCACACCGTATGGCCTTGAGGCACTCGTGGCTTGAGAAAGGAGAAGCATTTTTAGAGTGTGGAATACGGACCGTCCCCCCTGGAGATACCGCGTCACAACCCACCGAAAAAATAACCATCTGCATTGAAACCAGGAAATGCGACAACCTTCACCTTCGAGGACTTTGAGCCATGATTTGGGAAGTGACAGGGCCAGTCTTTGATCGCATCCAGTTTGGTATCCAACGATGGATCGACTCATCTCTGGGGATAATCGTACATAGTTGAAGATAACCTGCCGCAAACACGCCTCGGCGGCCATTTCAGTGACACCTTTGGGTAGGATACCGGACCAGCGTACAGAGGCGATGTTCTTTTGATTTTTTTCAAGAATCGCAAGCAAGGCAATATTCAGTGGGTAGCCGTGTTCAATCTCCCGCCGCCATCCCCGAAGCCATTTGCGATATCTACGAATAATAATTTTCTTGTATACCGTGCCCACTGTATATTCCTAATCAACGAGATGACAGGATTTGTTGGACATGGTGCGCGATCATCAGGTCTTCATCGGTGGGGATTACATAAGCGGGAATGTTTGATTGCCGGGTGGTAATGCAGGTGGCATGGGTTGCATTGGCCTGATCATCAAGTTCAAATCCTAACCATTGAAGTCCTTTCAAGATTTTACCACGGACCAAGCTGGAGTTTTCACCAATACCCGCAGTGAAGACTGCACCGTCGATACCACCGAGGGAAGCACTTAAGGCACCAAACTGTTGCTGAATGCGGTAAACAAAAAGATCAATGGCTCCATGGGCCTGGGGATCGTTGGATTGTTCCAGAAGGCGCATGTCATGGGTAAGACCGGAGAGTCCCTTAAGGCCCGATTGCCGATATAGGATATCCTCGATAGTATCCAGGGACATATTCATTTCTCGCGCCATGAAAAACACAACCCCCGGATCCAATGATCCCGAACGGGTTCCCATGGGTAAACCATCGGCTGCCGTTAGACCCATGGTGGAATCTACCGCTTTACCCTGATGAAGTGCGCACATGCTGGCCCCATTTCCCAGATGGGCGACAACGACACGTTTTGGGGCAAGAGCGGGATCAACTTCCTTGAGTTTCATGGCAATGTACTCATACGACAGACCATGAAATCCGTACCGTCGGACCCCCGCATCTTTAAGTGTGGCTGGTAATGGAAACTGTTGCGCCTCTTTTCTTTTGGAAGCATGAAACGCAGTATCAAAGCAGGCGACCTGCATCAACCCGGGATGGAGCCTAGCCAGGGCATGTATGGGTTGAAGGTTATGGGGTTGGTGCAGGGGGGCCAGCGGAATCAAGGTTTCCAATTCTTTGATGATGGCGGTATTCAATACGACAGGCTGAGAAAAATGCAAGCCACCATGAACGACCCGATGTCCGGCGGCGTGAACCTGGGCATGTTGTTCCAGCCACGCCAACAAAAAATCCAGGCAACGGTGATGCCCGGAGTAGGATTCTCCAAGAAGACGATCAGGCTCCGCCGAATGCGTACCGATGCGGGCGGAAAAAATCGGGGCAGAGTTGATCTCGGCGATTTGACCGCGAATGCGGCGGACCGGCCCGGCGGGCGTCGCGGCAAACAATGAAAATTTCAGACTTGAAGATCCGGCATTGATGACGGCAAAATTTTGTTGTTCCATAATATTCAGGTCTTTCCTTTGCGCAACAACCCTTTTTTACGTGCATCCACCACCCGCGAAGCGACCGCCACGGAAGCCATGCGGGTACGGATACTATCGGAACGGCTGGTGAGAATAATGGGAACTTTGGCCCCGAGAACGATTCCGGCACCGTCGGCATGCGCCTGCCAGGTCAGTTGTTTGGCCAGCATGTTTCCCGACTCCAGATCGGGGGCGACCAGGATATCGGCATGTCCAGCGACAAGACTTTTGATCCCTTTGGTTTGCGCCGCTTCCAGGCTTACGGCATTGTCGTAAGCCAAGGGTCCGTCCACAATGCCGCCAACAATCTGCCCACGATCCGACATTTTGGACAACGCTGCGGCATCCAGGGTCGATTGCATATCGGGATTCACCGTTTCCACCGCCGAAAGAATTGCAACCTTGGGGTTGGCAATCCCCATGGAAATGGCCAGATCGATGGCGTTTTGACAGATATCAACCTTGGTCGCCAGGGTTGGGGCAATGTTGATGGCGGCATCGGTAATCAGCAGGGGCCTGGGAAAATCGGGGATGTCCATCAAGAAAACATGACTGATGCGGCGTTCGGTACGTAAACCATTCGTCTTTTTGACCACTCTTCCCATGATTTCATCGGTGTGCAAACTCCCTTTCATTAAGGCTTCCACCTCACCGCTCAGGGCCATTTCGACGGCGATTTCGACGGCATGGTGACTGTGTTTGGCATCGATAATTTTAAAGGCGGAAATATCAATTTCCGCTTCATCGGCAGTGCGTTGAATCCGCGAGATGGGGCCGATGAGATAGGGGATGATTAAATGGGCATTGGCGGCCTGGACCGGACCCATCAAAGAGTCGTGGTCACAAGGGTGGATGATGGCGGTATGCAGGGGCGTTACAGGGGAACAGGATTTGATAAGATGGTCATATCGCCAATATTCTTCCAGATCCGGTCCGGGGCAGGGGTGGTTCTGGCTCATGGTCGCTCCTTTGAAGAAGTCAAAGTATTTCATGTTTGGTAAAGAGGAGGAAACCACACGTACACAAGATGGTCATGCGGTTGCACTCTCCTCTGCCGCCGACAATTTTTCAAGGGTTAATCTTTTCCCTGGCGCGACAATTGCTTTACTCACGAGATGATTGTTAAGTCAGGGTGATATTCACGGTAGGGGGAAAAGATGGAAATAATAGAAGGTAAGCATTGTTTGGGCCAACTGCCAACGGATGTTGCTTGGCCAATGAGTGCGGGACAGACCGAACTGCCCGAACTGCCCGAACTGCCCGAACTGCCCGAACTGATGGACGAGCGCGACTTTTTCTTGGACCCCAATGTGGTCGGCAATTCGGATCCCCCAGAGATCCGATGCCACGAATTCCCAAAAAAAAGTTTGTCGTCATTCGCCCCAATAGGCAAGGTATCGTTGCTTGCCCTGGTGGCCATTGCCGCATTCCAGGGTGGTCTTATTTTGGAACGCTATCGTTTGTCGCCAAGTTCCAATCCTATATTGCCAGAAACCATGACGAAGGCCGCTTCTATTTCCACAGGTTCTTTTACCGTCGCGCTATCATGGCTCCCTGAATCATCCAGTGGCCTTCGATTTTCCATACCGGTTGCAAAACTGGAGACAGCAGACGTGGTCCAGGAACTGATGGACATAAATATGGGAGGGGATGAAACCAGCCAAGTTTCATCCCAGGTCAACCCCTCCGGTCAATATTCCCGCCCCTATGATCCCCTCTGGTCCGACCTGGACCCGGAGATGTTGCAAATGGTTGCGCAAATCTCCTTTTCCGAAAACTTTGCCAAGGGTGCGGGTGAAAAATCGCTTCCTCTGCTCAATAAAGATCCCTTTTCCCAGGAAGAGTTGGTAGACTTGGTGGCGGTGCGCTGAAAAACCGTCTCAAGAGTGACAACGGGTTTTGGCGGGACCGGAGAGGGGGTAACCTCCATCCATGTCAAAATTGTTTGATATCCTTGGAAAATAAAAAATGGTGGAGCATGACGGCAATTTAATTCTCATTGTGGATGACGATGTTGTCATTCTGCAACTCCTGGAGGCGTTTCTCAAAGACAACCGGTTTTCGGTTTTGTTGGCAGACAACGGCCTGGATGGATTGACACTTTTTGAACAACACCATCCCGATTTGGTTTTGATGGATGCTCAAATGCCGGCCATGGATGGATTTGAAACGTGTCGCAAACTGAAATCCCTTCCAGGAGGAAATGATACGCCGGTGATGATTGTCACCTCCCTTTCCAGCGGCGATGCAATCAATCGCGTATTCCAGGCGGGTGCCGAAGACTATATTCCAAAACCCATCAATTGGGATCTTCTTAGGCAACGGATGCGGCGCATTTTGCGTCACAAGTCGTCATTTCTGGCACTTCGGGAAAAAGAAGAGCAAATTCGTCTGGCGACCGATTCTCAGAATGATGCCATCATTACGGCGGATGGTTATGGCAACATTGTTTTTTGGAATCGGGGTGCCGAGTTAATCTTTGGTTATTCCAAAGATGAGGTGCTGGGACGCCCCCTCACTTTATTGATGCCACTGCGGTTTGTCAGCCAACATTGCGAAGCGTTATCTCGGGTTCGTGAGACCGGACGGCCCAAAATGGCGGGGAGACTCCTGGAACTGTTGGGTCTCAGAAAGAATCATGATGAATTTCCCATGGAAATATCCATTACCCACTGGCAGGCTGGGAAAAAAATATTCTTCTCGGCGATGATCCGGGATATTAGTGAACGAAAAAAAGCTTTGGGGGGGCAGGAAGGTCTGGCCCTTTTTGATTCCCATATCGTTGACCAGATTTTGGCGTTGGCCAATCGTGTTCATCCCCAAGCGGCGGGTTTATTGGGCTTCCACCACGTCAAATCCATCATGGAAAATGTTTTTCTTGCTGGGTTGCGTCGGGAAGAAGATTTACCTGTCAAAGTCGGTGTCGCCTTGGGTGATGAATCCTTGATTGTGAATACGCCGGGGTTTAACTCTCCCTTCATCCGCTTCAACTCTCCAGTCCCTTTTACCGTCGATTCTTTGGTGAAACTGGGGCCAGGTTTCGACTCGGCAACGACATCATTGTTTGTCCGCGCCAAACCGGGCCATCCAAAAAGCCTGGAGATCTGGGGGGCGATGTTTGCCAGCACCCGTGGGAAAGGGATGCTGGACCCGTTCCCTTTGCAAAAAAGCCCGGTCCAGGTTTTGACGATCATAACCCGGAAAGCTGGCTCCTTATTGATCCGCTGGGGGGGGAAAATGCTGGCCCATTTCCAGGCGGGGCATTTTTCCGAACCGGTGGCAGACCCGTTTGAAAACTGTATCATTGCCAACACGTTGATCAGTACCATCACCAATCACCCGGAACACAAGGCATCCGGCGATCTTTATTGGGAGGTTTATCGTTCGGTGCTGCTGTTGTTGCTGGCACGTTCTGCAGAAGATAGTACGGGCGGAACGGTCATCTGGCTACCGGAAGCCTATACCATCAAAACCCAGGAATCTCTGACAGAGCGATTCCCTCTAAAGAAGAGTCAAGAAGGTGTTGGTATCATCAGTGAATATTGTCAATTGGAGATCAAGAGACAAGGAATCGGTGAATCTTCAAGCGTTCCGTGTGATCAAACTGACCTTAAAATGATCGGCAGGGCATTGTTGGATGTTAAAAGGAGGATGATTGAACATACCGAATTTTTATCTCATTTGACGCGCATCGATGGTGCGGTTCTCATCTCGCATCGCCTTAAACCGCTCTCTTTTGGAGCGATTCTGGCAGCCAATACTTGGCATGGAAAGGTCGTCTACGATTACCGCGATGGTTCTACGTCCCGTCATGAAGTAGACCGGTCGAAGTACGGCACCCGTCACGGATCGGCGGTGGATTTCGTCGCCCGTTATCCAGGGGCGGTGGCCTTTGTCCTTTCTCACGATGGTCCGGTTTCCGCCATGACCCGTGTGGATGATGCCGTACTGTGGGTACCCGACTATATTTCGACTCATTGACGCGATGGTGTATGGTCGCATCTTGAACCGACTTGGGTTTAAATTGAATTTTTATTGCCAAAGTGTATTGACCTATCGGTGGTATTTTGTTAGCCTTACTTAGGTTCGCCGGGATGGCGGAACTGGTAGACGCACCAGACTCAAAATCTGGCGGGGGTAACCCCGTGTGGGTTCGATTCCCTCTCCCGGCACCAATTTAGGATCTTACGAGATCTCGATGGATTATCAAGGGGTTACCTTAACGGGTTGGCCCCTTTTTTGTTTTTGGAACAGGAAAACGTTACAACGCTTCCTCTGCCCAGCGATCTGCCCCCTTTGTGAGTGCCAGCCATGTTGCCCCCGGTCATTGTCATTGCTCCCGACGGTTTTAAGGGATGCATGTCTTCCCTGGAAGCGGCCCAGGCCATTGAATTTGGGTTACAACAAGGGTTTCCCGAATTGACGCCCCGTCTGATTCCCATGGCCGATGGTGGTGAAGGGACCGTTGCGGCGATGGTGGCCGCTATGGGGGGAGAGCTTCGCACAGTGACCGTTTCCGGCCCTGTACCGGGGATGATGGTGGATGCCGTTTTCGGATTGGTGGCGGAGGGACGCACTGCCATTATGGAAATGGCCTCCGCCAGTGGTATCGCCCTGCTTCCCCCAGGGTATTACGATCCCATGGGAGCCAATACCTTGGGGACGGGGGAGATGATTCGGGCTGCCCTGAATTTGGGGGTTGAAAAAATTATCTTGGGTTTGGGCGGTAGTGCTTCCACCGATGGGGGGACAGGCATGGCACGCGGGTTGGGAGCCAAGTTTTTGGATCGGCATGGTCATGAGATTGCCCTGGGTGGCGGGGGACTTGTGGAACTGGCGGCTATGGACTTGACCCATGTGGACCCAAGGATCTCTCAAGTGGAATGGATCGCTGCCTGTGATGTTTCCACCGGCTTATGTGGTCCTCAGGGGGCAGCGCAAGTTTTTGGACCCCAGAAAGGGGCAACCCCAGAGATGATTGAACAATTAGACCTGGGGTTGCACCATTTGGCCCAGCTCATCGACAAACAATTGGGGCTTGCGGTGTGGAATCTCCCTGGATCTGGGGCTGCGGGTGGACTGGGAGGGGGTGTAGTCGCCTTCCTGGGTGGGCGGCTTCAGTCTGGAGCAGCGTTGGTGGCACAGACCATCCAACTGCAACAGCGATTGCTGGGGGCCGATCTGGTCATTACCGGTGAAGGGCGTCTGGACGGCCAATCCCTGGTGGGCAAAGCCCCTGGCCAAGTGGCTCAAGTTGCCAAATCTTTAGATATACCGGTTATCGCTATTTGCGGTATCGTCGGTCCTGGGATTGAAAACATACAACAATGTGGGATCGACGCTTGGTTTGCCGCCAGCCCCCGTCCCTTGACCCCCGAAGAAATTCCCCTGATCGGTCCTTCCCTGGTCACCGAGTGTGCCCGACAGATTGGAACACTCCTGAAAATTTTCTTGAAAATGGAACCCGGATGTTGATTCCTAACCACTGGCCAAAACGTTTTTGAATTGATTTTCTTTATCCCAATGATATGATGAACCCCCTTGCAGTTTGGAAGTTTGGGTTTGAATTACGGTCTTGGTCGCCATCGTATCAACGCCGACTGATGAGGGTGTACCAGCCTTTCGGTATGACAAATATTCGTAAAATAAAAACCGTTATCGTCGCCGGAGGTCGGGGTACCCGTTTGGGCGATCTCACTGTGGATATCCCAAAACCGCTGGTTACCGTGGGGGAGCGTTCGATTCTGGAACATCTCATCCTTCAATTGCGGACATTTGGATTGAACGAGATCTTGCTGGCAACCGGCCACTTGGGGCATGTCATTGAGGAACGGCTCGGCGATGGACGCCAGATGGGGGTCTCTGTGACCCATGTGCGGGAAAACAGCCCCCAAGGTTCCGCTGGATGCCTCAGGCCGTTGCGGGATTGGGTGTCGGAAGACTTTCTGGTTATCTACGCGGATGTATTCCAGGCCATGGACTTGGCACGTCTTGTGGATTTTCACCTCCGCAATCACAGCCGTGCTACGCTGGTCGTCCACCCCAACAATCATCCGCACGACAGTGACATTGTGGTTGCGCGAGAGGATGGTGCCATTACCGATCTGCTGTGCAAAAAAAATCCCCGTCCGCGCTACTTTAACAATCTTGTCAATGCCGGGGTCCACATATTGAACCGGGCAGTTTTTCAGTATTTACCGGAAACGGGAATGGTCGATTTGGTGGGCGATCTTCTCCCCACGATGCTTCAGGCCGGGGAACCATTGTTTGCCTACCGCACCGGAGAATACCTTAAAGATATGGGAACTCCCCCACGGCTTGAAGAGGTTCGCGTGGCTTGGTCCAACGGTCAGGTCCAGGCACGTTCCTGGTGCGCTCCGGCCCAACCCGCCATTTTCCTGGATCGGGATGGAACACTCATCGAGTATGTCCCTTTGGCCCACACCCTTGAACACATACAACTCTATCCCTGGTCCGTTTCGGCGATCCGCACCATCAATCGTGCTGGTATCGCCTGCTTCCTGGTGACCAATCAACCGGTCGTGGCACGAAATCTTTGTACCCTCGAAGATATTTATCGTGCGCATGACAAAATTGAAACACTTTTGGGAGAAGGGGGTGCTTTTCTTGACGATATCCGCTTTTGTCCCCACCATCCCGATGGCGGCTTTGCTGGTGAAAATCCAATCTATAAAATACGTTGCACCTGCCGGAAACCCGGTTCGGATATGATAGAAGATCTTGCGAATCGATATAACATCGACCTGGAGTCGTCTTGGTTCATTGGCGATAGCAGCGTCGATATCATGACCGGACGCAATGCCGGCATGAAGTCACTCCTTGTGGAAACCGGCGAGGGGGGGCGAGACGGACGTTGCGCGCTTGAACCGGATCGGACGTGTTCCAATCTGGAAACGGCGGTGACGTATGCGTTGCGGCGGATTCAAGAACGGATGGGACTATAATTCGGCCATGGTTGTAACCCGTACCCCGTTTCGTGCCAGTTTTGTCGGTGGCGGTAGTGATATCCGGGAATATTATGTGCGCCAAGGGCATGGTGCCGTGGTCAGTGCCGCCATCGCCCATTACATGTATGTCGTTGTCCATCCCTATTTTTACGACAAGATTCGGGTCAAATATTCGCAAACGGAAGATGTTGATTCCATTGATGAAATCCGTCATCCCGTGGTCAGGGAATGCCTCCGTCGGATTCCCCTGAACCAGGGGGTGGAAATCACCTCCTTTGCCGATGTCCCCGCTGGTACCGGGCTGGGATCTTCCAGTTCATTCACTGTGGGACTTTTGCACGCCCTGTATGCCTTCAAGGGAATCTTGGTCTCCAAAGAACGGTTGGCCGAGGAGGCTTGTGAAATTGAAATCGATGTCCTGAAGGATCCCATCGGCAAACAGGATCAATATGCCGCCGCCTTTGGTGGACTCAATACCATTTGTTTTTATGGCGACGGATCGGTCAAGGTTTCCCCCATTTTCCTGGATCCCAGCCTCCGGGCACTGATGGAATCGCGGTTGGCACTCTACTATACGGGGGGCAGCCGCTTGGCCCGGGAGATTCTTGGTGAACAGAAAGCCAATCTGGTTCGGGAGAAAAACCTGGAAGCCCAGGATCGTCTGGTTACCATGGCGCATCAACTTGATGAGGCTTTGCGAGAGGGTAATATAGACTTTCTGGATACCGTCCTCAGGGAAGGGTGGCAGCAAAAGATACGTTTGGCATCGGGAATCTGCAACCCCGAAATTGAAGCACTTCTCGACCGTGCCGTGGCCCTGGGGGCCAGCAGTGGCAAACTTCTTGGGGCGGGAAGCCAGGGTTTTTTGTTGCTGCATAGTTCCAATCATCCCAAACTGGCGGCCATGCTGGGTAAGAAACGGTTACCGTTTATCCTGGATACCTTGGGGACGCAGGTGATTTCCCGATCTTGAACCAATCTTGGGATGTTTGGCAAAATATGAAGATTTTATTTTTCAATCCACCCTTCAAAGGCCGGTTTTCACGGACATCGCGCAGCCCGGCGGTTACCAAAGGTGGCACTTTCTATTTTCCCATTTGGCTGGCCTATGCCGCCGGATATGCCCACCAGGAGGGGTTTGACGTGCGGCTTGTGGATGGTCCGGCCCAGGGGCTTTCCCTGCCGGATGTCTGGGAACGATTAGGATCCTGGATCCCTGATCTGGCTGTGGTCGATACCAGCACTCCCAGCATTTATAGTGATGTGGCGGCTGCTGCGGCCATCAAAGCTAGGTTTCCCGGAAGCTTTGTCATGGTTGTTGGTACCCATCCCTCGGCGACTCCTGAGGAAACGTTGGGGATTGCTGAGGGGGTGGATGCCGTCGCCTTGGGGGAGTACGACCAGACCATTGTCGATCTGGCCCGGGCACTGGACGAAAAAAAACCAGTCCGGGAGGTTGCGGGGTTATGCCTCCACCATGGAGATACAACTTTGTTGACCCCAAAAAGGGGGCTTATCGAGAATTTGGATGCCCTCCCTTTTGTTTCTGAGGTCTATGCCCGGCATCTTGACATCCGGGATTATTTCTTTGCTGCGGCAAACTATCCTTTGGTACAGATCATTACCGGGCGGGGGTGTCCATACCATTGTTTCTTTTGTGTATATCCCCAGGTATTTCACTCGCGGCGATTTCGGACCCGATCACCGGAAAATGTTGTTGCCGAAATGGCTTATATCACCCAAAATCTTCCCCAGGTACGCGAAATCGGTATTGAGGACGACTGTTTTACGGCAAATTACAGCCATGTCAGGGCAATCTGTACGTTGATTCTGGAACGGAATATCAAAATCAAGTGGTATTGCAACGTCCGCGGAGACGTGAAACCGGAGTTGTTGCAGTTGATGAAGCAGGCGGGTTGCCGCTTGGTGACTGTGGGATTTGAAAGCGGTAGCCAGAAAATATTGGACAATATGAACAAAGGGGTCAAGCTGGAAAATTATCGGCGTTTTGTCAAGGATGTGCAGACGGCGGGGATCATGGTGCATGGTTGCATGATGGTCGGCAATCCTGGGGATACGAGTGCCACTCTGGCGGAGAGTTATCAATTTTCCGTCGAGGCCAATTGTGACAGTATGCAATTTTATCCGCTTTATGTCTATCCGGGGACGGAAGCGTATGATTGGGCTAAGGATAAGGGGTATCTGCGTGTGGCATCCTATGATCAATGGCTCACGGAAGATGGTTTGCACAATTGCGTTTTGGATACGCCGGAGCTTTCCGCCGATCAGATGGTGGCACTGTGCGATTATTATCTGAAAAAATATCATCTACGTCCCAAATATATCCTGAAAAAGCTGCTCCAGGGACTCCGCAACCCCATGGAAGGGTATCGTACACTGATGTCAGCCAAGGTTTTCTTTTCTAAATTTTTCAGCGGTCAGTTATCCCGGTCAAACCCATGATTCCAATCTCGGTCGTTATTATCTGCCTCAATGAGGCGGCCAACATCGGTGCCTGTCTCCACTCTCTGACCTGTCAGGATTATCCTGTTGAACAGGTCGAGATCATTGTCGTCGATGGAGGGTCGCAAGACGGTACTTTGGAGGAGGTTGCCTCGTTTCAACGACGCTGGCCGCATGTGCGGGTGGAAATCGAACCCAGGCGTGGTGCGGCCATTGGCCGTAACACGGGTCTTTGGGCAGCTCGTAACCCTTATGTTGCCTTTATCGACGCCGACTGCCAAGCTCCAGAGGGGTGGTTGCAACGCCTTGCGGAAAGGTTTGTCCATCATACGCGGAACGATTCCCAAGTGGTCGCTGTGGGGGGGGGGAATATTCCACCCGACGGGGATCACCCCTTGGAGGAAGCCATTGCCATTGCGTTGGACTCGTTCGTGGGGAGTTTCAACAGCCCCCAGGGGCGAGCTTGGGACCATGAACGGGAGGTGGTAAGTTTGCCAACCCTCAACGTACTCTACGACAAAAAACGTGTTTTAGAGGTTGGAGGGTTTGACATCACCCTTCAGAGTGATGCGGAGGATGCCGACCTCAATTACCGTTTGCGTCTGAAAGGGGAGAGATTGATCTTCATTCCCAATCTTGCCGTCCGACATCATTTTCGGCCAACCTTGACCACTTGGTATCGAAACATGTTTCGGTACGGTCGCGGGCGTGCCCGTTTGTTGAAACGCCATCGGGGCATGTGGTCCTGGATCTACCTGTTGCCGCCACTGTTCGTGTTGGGTTTTGCCAGCATGGTTCTGGCCCCGTGGTGGCCATTTTTTTGGCTTCCTCTGCTCTATTTCCCGTGTATTGTTATATATTCTGGCATACTTTGTGCTAAGCGCAAACGTCTGGACCGTTGGGCAAGGGTGGCTGCCATCTTCGTCATTCAGCATTTTGGCTATGGTTATGGTCAGGTCTATGGTCTGCTGAACCCCTCCGTTCGTTGATCCATCAAGAATAACCATCAGGTGGAGGAATCGCCAGCCCCATGAAGGAAAAGATTATTGACGGCAAGTCGATGGAGACGGTACTCATCGTCGATGATGATCGTGCCAATATCGACGTACTCGTAGAAACCCTGTCTGGCTATCATCGCAGGATTGCGCTCAACGGCAAGCAGGCACTGCGCTTGGCGCGTATGGAACCACTGCCCGATCTGATCCTCCTGGATATCATGATGCCGGAAATGGATGGGTTTGAGGTGTGTCGGCGGTTGAAAGCGGATGCGCAAACGCGAGCCATTCCCATTCTTTTCATCTCCGCCAAGGGAGAAAGCAGGGATAAAACGGAAGGTTTTGAGCTGGGTGCCGACGATTATCTGGTGAAACCGGTAACACCGCACATCGTTGAACTTCGGGTGAAACACCACCTGGAACTGAAACGATACCAGGGGCATTTGGAGGAGATGGTTCAGCAGCGGACATTGGAACTGAAGAAAAAGACGCTGCAACTTCAGGAAAAAATAGACACGCTTGGCAAAACGGAAAAGGAACTGTCGGAAAAGGTTGATGCCCTGGAACAGACCAAGTTGGCCTTGCGCAAAGCCATGGGAAATCTGCTAACCATTCAAGTTATGCCTGGTGTCTTTTGGTTGCAGATACCCGAAGCGGGACTTTACATCCTGTGTGGTTGTCCGGCGGAGGTGTTTAAACATTTAAAACGCCAGGGATTGGTCCATTGGGTCAAGAAAGATGGTGTTGTCTGTGAAACCGGTCCCAATGTGATCCTGCTTTCAGAGTTATTGGTACAGAATGGTGGTTTTGCCAATCTTTCCGAATTTCCCGTTTTGCAAATGCTGTACCGTCAGGGGATGATTCTACCGGGGCATCCTAACAATACGGGGGTTAAACCGATGCTCATGGGTTGTTCTGCCCAAGTGCAGGCACAGATGGAGTATATTCACCGGGGTAAACATGGGCTTGTTTCCAAAGAGGAGATTTTGGCCTGTGGTATCGATGAAGAAACCGCTGAAGTGATGATGCGGGTCAAGTTGAAGTTTGCTTACGGTTCGGTGCAACCCCCTTCAGAGCTTCTTGATACCCTGGAGATTGACGAACAGCCGGTTTCAATCCGCAACGGTGTGACCGTTTGCCGCATTGGTTTCAATCGTTACCAGTTTGCCTTCCAGGGACACACCGCAGATATTGACTTGAATCTTCCTCCCAGCGACCTTTACCCGCCGGCTTATACATTGGGCAATCATCGTTTTCGGCAGCAATATTTTGCGATTCTCCATCGGGGAGAGGGGGATGGGTGGGACATGAATCGTCCCAGTATGGGGAGCATTATCATGTTTCAGGGTCGCATATACTTGGTAGATGCTGCCCCGGAGATTTTTTATACCTTGATTGCCTTGGGGATTGATATCAGCGAAATCGAAGGGATCTTTCACACCCATGGGCATGATGACCACTTTGCCGGTCTCCCCGCATTGATCCATTCGGATCATCGTTTAAAATATTTTTCCACCGCCCTGGTTCGTTCATCGGTTGCCAAAAAATTTGCCGCCTTGATGTCTCTGGAAGAGGAGAAATTTGGTCAGTTTTTTGAAATTTGCGATTTGTCTTTTGATGTTTGGAACGATTGCGATGGGTTGGAGGTCATGCCACTCTATTCACCGCATCCCACCGAAACCAATCTGTTCATGTTCCGTGCTTTGGATGCGCATGGTTATCAGACGTATGCCCATTGGGCCGATTTATCCTCATACCAAGTGATGGACGCCATGGTGGGCGAGGGGCCTAAAGATGTTCCGGCGGCTTTTATCGATAAAGTCAAAGGGGATTACAAACGCTATGCCAACCTGAAAAAACTGGATATCGGAGGAGGACAGATTCACGGTGTTGCGGCGGATTTTCGTGATGATCCCTCAGATCGCTTGGTTTTGTCCCATATTGATCGCAAACTGACCATGGAAGAGATGGAAATCGGTTCCGAATCAACTTTTGGGGCGTTGGATATCCTCATTGCGGGGGGAGAGGATTACGTTCATGAACGGATGCTCAGTTGCCTGCAAACCCTCTTTCCCAATATCCGCCTAAGCCAAATCCGTATGCTTTTGAATTGTCCGGTTATTGAATATAATTCTGGTACCATTCTTCATCGGTCTGGAGAAAGTACCGATCATGTGGATATGGTCCTGGCGGGCATGGTTGTTTACATCGAGTCTGCTTCCAATGTGCATAATCATCTTTCTTTTGGTTCTCTTATCAGTGTGGGCAACCTATTGGGGGAACAGGTGTTGGAGGGGACGTACCGGGCATTTTCCCATTGTAGTATCATCCGTTTCCCGACAGACTTGTTCCGCACGTTCCTTGTGAACAACAATCTGTTGGACCCCATGGAAACACTTATGGAGAATATAGGATTTCTGCGAAAAACTTGGTTGTTTGGCGAACAGATTCCATTTATGACGTTAGGAAATATTTCCCGGAGATTGGAACTGATATCTGTGCCCGCTGGGGTGGATGTTGCGGTCCATGCGCAGGGGACATTATGGTTGGTGCTGGAGGGAAATGTCATTCTTTGTGACAAGGCTGGCCACGCCATGGAGACGATCAAAGTGGGTGGTTTTTTTGGGGAGCATAACTATTTTGAAGTCCCTGATTCTCCGTGGCGATTTGTCGCTGGAGATCATGTCAAACTTTACAGTCTGCAATGGCTTGGCCTTTTGGAAATGCCCATTGTCCATTGGAAAATTCTGGAAATATTTGAAAGACGTAGAAAATATATTCGGTCGTCCTGAGCAAAGAAGATAAAAAATTTCTTTGCATTGGTTCCAAGGAGATCATCATGCAGGAACAGCTTATTCTCTCTGGTCTGACGCTCACGGTGTTGGTGGTTTATCATGGTCGTCTTTTTTTTCTGCTCAAACGCCATCCTGAGCGGACCTCTATCGGTATATCCAACCATATGCGTACCCGATGGGTTGCGCGGATTATGGGCGAAAACAGGGATGTCCTGGCGGTACAAACCCTGCGCAATCTGACCATGGCGGCGAGTTTTTTGGCATCGACGGCCATCATGGTCGATCTGTGGCTGATGAATGCCGTATTGGGGGATTCCGCACGCGAGAACACATTTAAATTTCTTGCCGACGAGGCGTTTAGTCTTGAAAAATGGTGGATTTTAAAGTTATTAATTTTAATAATGATATTCATGTTTTGTTTTTTTAACTTTATGCTGTCCATCCGTTATTATAATCTGGTGGCAGTCTATATCAACGTAGCACCGGATGACAGCAATATACGCTATTTCCAAAAACCAGGATTTCTGATCGATATGAGCCAGTTGCCCAATGTCGGGGCTGGCTTGCGCCCGGTTGCGGAAACCTTGAATCGTGGTGCAGCCCATTATACGCTCGGCATGAGAGGTTATTATTTTGTCATCCCTTTTTCTTTGTGGCTGTTCGGTGCGGGATGGTTTCTCTTTGGAACGCTGTTTATGCTGGTGGTGTTGCGCCGGGTAGACAGTTCCGAATAACTACCCCGATCCTATTCCTGGAAAATGGAGATGACGCTGTGATCAACCGGGGGAACTCTGCACGGCCACCCATATTGGCTTTTGCGCCGCACCCATGGTGGAACCATTGGTTGAGTCGGCAGCAACTGTTGTCGCGTTTGGGGGAGCGTGGCTGGCCTATCATCTACAGCTTTGGTCCTCTGAATGTCTGGTACCGCCATACCCCTCAATGGCAGCAGTCGCCGTGGTTGGGGTGGTTGGAAGAGCGAGACCATGTGAAGGTGGACCATCCGGGTCGAGCGTTGCCCCTATGGCCAAAATTTCCACAATGGGACCAACTTGTTATACGGATACATGCCCGGCGTATGCTGGCGGGACTGAACCTTTCGGCACATTCTCCCCGTCCTCTGGCACTTTTGTTTCACCCCACCTTTGAGCCTTGGTTGCCATGGTTGCATCCGAGTCATGTGATTTATCATGTCTATGACACCTATCGGATGATGGAAACATGGACCCCAGAGAAGGGGGCCATGGAAGAACGCTTGATTGGAAGGGCTAATTTGATTACCACATCATCGAAAGGGATGGCGGCGACATTGCCGTTTGGTGGCGATCAAAAAGCGCATGTACTCAATAATGGTGCCGATTCAGAGCGGTTTTTGGTGGGAGCGGGATCCCCTTGCCCGGATGACCTGGCCGCCATTCCTGCGCCGCGTATTGGTTATGTGGGGTCCATCAATCCTAAACTGGATCTGGAGATGGTATTGACCGTTTCCCAGAGACGCCCGGACTGGCACTGGGTTTTTATTGGGCCGGTGTATATGAGCGGTTTGACCGTGCGCGATGAAGGGGCACGCAAACAATGGGAACTTTGTCTGCAACGGCCCAATATTCACTGGCTGGCGCGTAAATCTTTGGAAGAGATGCCCGCTTATCTGAATCATTTGGATGTTCACGCCATTTGCTATCTGATCGCCAGGGATCACCAGGGGTTGAAAGAAGACTGGGTGGTCCATGGATACCCGACCAAGTTGCATGAATGCTTGGCAACGGGGCGTCCGGTGGTGGCGGGGGCGCAACAGGTGATTGTGGACGACTTCAGCCATGTGGTCACTGTAGCCAGTGGGCCAGAGGAATGGGAAGTGGCCATCGGCAGTGCTTTGGCAGGGGAAGGGGTTGGGACTGTCGAACAACGTCGTAGCGTCGCTTTGGCCAACACATGGGATGCCCGGGTTGATCAACTGGAAGGTTATCTGCTCGATATGATTGCCCAATAATTTCCGCCGTCCTGCGTGTTGGAGTCACAACGGTCGTGTCATATCGCATCAAACATAAATCGGAAAAGGGGAAAAAAGTAGCGACATCTCTCGGCTCACCCAATGTGGGAAGAGAGTGGTCCGGTGCTTACGCCCTCTATGGGGAAGGACGTATTGCGGAGGCTTTGCAGGTTGCCAACCCTTTTATCGTTTCCCAAACAGCGGACGCCTGTTTATTGAATCTAGCGGCGATCTGTCATCAACGGTTGGGAGACCCAGAGCGGGCTATTTCCTGTTGGCGACAGGCTTTGCAGGGGAGGCCCGATTTTGCGGATGCCCACTACAACCTGGGAAACCTTTTTAACGAACTCAGACGTTTCCAGGAGGCGGAGGGGTCCTATCGCCAAGCCCTGCGTTGCAAGCCCGATTATGCCGAAGCCTATAATAATTTGGGGGTTGTCCTCAATGAACTCAAACGCTTTCCAGAAGCGCAAGCGGCCTATCGTAAAGCGTTGCGACTGAAGCCCGATTACCCGGAAGCCTACAACAATCTGGGTGTCGTCCTGAACACGATGCGTGCGTTTGTCGAGGCAGAAGCCGCTTTCAGACAAGCGATAGATTTGCGTCCCAACTATATTGACCCATTGAAAAATTTAGGTATTCTTCTTGGCGGCTTGAAACGTTATGAAGAGGCGGTGGCTATGGACCGGCAAGTGTTGCAACTCAAGCCAGACCATGTTCAGGTCATGAACAATATGGGGGTTATTCTGACCATCATGCACCGATATGACGAGGCGGAGGCGGCTTTCAGGCAGGCATTGCGCCTGGATCCTGGCTTCGCCGAGGTCTACAACAATTTGGGAAACTTGTTATCTCCGTTGAATCGACCCGAAGAGACCGAGGTGGCTTACCGACATGCCCTGCGCTTGAAACCTGACTATGCCCAAGCCTGCAATAATCTGGGGAATTTTCTTGGAAACATGAAAAGATTTGCCGAGGCGGAGATTTTGTATCGTGCGGCGTTGGCCATGGCACCCGGTTATGAAGAGGCCCAGTTTAACCTGGGGCTGCTCCTGCTCTCCCTGGGGCGATTCGCGGAAGGATGGCCTTTGCATGAGGTACGCCAAGCGTTGGCTCCCAAAGAACGGACGGTCCATGCTATGGTGGCTCCGTGTCTCCGGTGGAAGGGTGAGGATATTCGTGGAAAATCCTTGGTTATTCTTCCCGAACAAGGTTTCGGGGATCAAATTCAGTTTTGCCGTTATGTTAACGAATTAAAAGGCATGGGTGCGCGACAGATTACATTGATATGTGAACCTGCGCTTGTGACATTATTTCAATCGGTTCGCGGCGTGGATTGTGTCGCCGAAAAGCAGGAGGCGATGACTTCCGAGCCTGATTTTTGGACCCGCTATTTGTCTCTTCCCCATCACCTTGGAACCACCCTGCACTCTATCCCCAACGATCTTCCCTATCTTTATCCCTCATCTGATAGAAAAAAACATTGGGAACAATATCTTCCACGGGAAATATTTTTTGTTGGGTTGGTTTGGAAGGGGGATGGTAGCCATAAAAATGATGCCAAAAGGTCGTTGCCTAGTCTACAGACTTACGCACCGTTATGGTCGGTACCGGGGGTGGTGTTCATTAGTTTGCAGAAAGGTCGCGCAGAAGTTGAAGCCACTCAGCCACCATCGGGACAACCGATTGTTCCCATGGGACAATCCATCCGTGATTTTGCAGATACGGCAGCCATCATATCCCACCTGGATCTGGTGATTAGCATTGATTCCGCCGTCGCCCATCTGGCGGGTGCATTGGGAAAACCTTGTTGGGTGCTGCTACCCGCCTGGAACACCGATTGGCGTTGGTTGCACGATCGTTGTGATTCTCCCTGGTATCCAGGGGTGATGCGCCTGTTTCGTCAAACCAAACCCGATGATTGGTCCGGGGTTATGGAACTGCTGGTGGATGAACTGGGCATCATGAAAAGCGGCAATACGGATACCAACTGCAATTAACAGCCACCGATGGTTTGGTGTTGGAAAAAGATAGTGTTTGCAAATTTGTGCAAACCGGTAGTTTTGGTGGTGTCAACTCCCGAAAAAAGTCTGTTTCTGCCAGAGTCATCTCCTTACCCCCTATGTGAGATGAATTTGGGCTTACCATGATCTCTTCCGAGATCCTTGCAGGGACGCACACCTTCTTGGATGTTGCTTCCGACACAAAGTTTGTCTATCCTCGTCATGTACGTATGTGCTATTGGAATACTTTTGGAGTCAGTCATGACCTCGCAGGAATCTAGGCAGACAGTTCTTGTTGTCGATGATAATCCCGATAATATTCGTATCCTGGGTAAGATCCTCGGAGGATTGCGGCTGCGTTTTGCAACCAGTGGTGAAGAAGCCTTGGAAATGGCTTTTTTAGAACCACCGGATCTGATTCTTTTGGATGTCATGATGCCGGGCATGGATGGTTTCACCGTCTGTTCTAAGCTCAAGGAGGATATACGGACTAGGAACGTACCCATCATCATCGTCACGGTCATGAACGACTTCACTTCTGAGGCCTTGGGCTTTGCGGCAGGTGCCGTGGATTTTTTGAGCAAACCCGTCAATCCACCTACGGTCCGTGCCCGAGTGAATGCCCACCTGATCTTGAAACGACAACGAGATGACTTGATTACCGCCAACGGCAGGTTACAACAGGAAATCAAGGTACGCGAACAGTTGGAGGAGAAACTCCGGGAACAAGCGGAGTTCGACCATCTGACGGGTCTACCCAACCGCCTTTTGTTTCGCGATCGGTTGAAGCAATCTGTGCAACTCTGTAGCCGCAGCAAAAAATCTTTTGCGTTAATGTTCATTGATCTTGATCGTTTCAAGTGGGTGAACGACAATCTGGGACACGATGCCGGGGATGAACTGCTTGTTGGGGTTGCGCGACGCTTGGAAAGCGTTTTGCGTCGATCCGATACGGTGGCCCGTCTCGGAGGGGATGAGTTCACCGTCATTCTTAACGAGGTTTCCCATAATACCTCTGTGAAACTGGTTGCCGGAAAAATTCTGGAGCAACTCGCCGCCCCTTTTCGATTAAAAGACAAAGATGTGGAGATTTCTGGTAGTGTCGGGATTGCCCTATTTCCAGACGATGGTGCGGATGCGGAAACACTGGGGAAACACGCCGATATCGCCATGTATCAGGCCAAGGAGTCGGGGCGCAATCGGTTTCAATTTTTCTCACACGATATCAGCCAGTTGGTTACAAGACGCATGGAAATGGAGAGGGAACTGCATTTAGCGATAAAAAACAATGAGTTTTTTTTGGATTATCAACCACGCATAAAAACATCACTTGGCAGTGTCACGGGCATGGAAGCCTTGGTCCGTTGGGATCATCCCACCATGGGGATACTTTTTCCGAAAGATTTTCTTTCCATAGCCGAGGGCAATGGTCTGATCACCCAACTGGGTGCCTGGGTTATGGGCACTGCCCTCAGGGATGCCGTCCTGTGGCGCAATCAGGGTTTTTTAGGATTGAAGCTGGCCGTCAATCTTTCTGCGATCCAATTTCGCGATAGTGCACAACTTTTGGCTATGGTCCGAGAACATCTGCGGGAGACTGGTTTCCCCCCCCAGGACTTGGAATTGGAAATTACCGAGAGTATGATGATGGGTAACCCAGATCATGCCACGGCGACCTTGGACCAACTCCGGGCGATGGGAATCACCATTACCATGGATGATTTTGGCACTGGCTACTCTTCTTTCGCGCTGTTGAAGAATCTGCCGATACAATCCATCAAAATTGATCGTACTTTTTTGTCTGACCTGACCGACGGATCGGAAAATTCCGCTTTTCTGGCCGCCATTCTTGCCATGGCCAAGCAACTGGGACTGCATGTGGTGGTGGAAGGTGTCGAAGATCTTGAGCAACTGCGGATCATGAAGGTTCACGGAGGGGATGAGGTTCAGGGGTACCTTTTCAGCCCCCCGTTATGTGGTATTGCCTTTCTGGAACTCTTGCATGGGCGGCTTCCCATGGGAGGCAACATGATAGCGTGTTTTGACTCATGATCGTCACTGGAAAATGGCAGGGTATTATGTCAGAATGCGGGGGGTGGTTGGAGGATCGTGGTGGTTTTCCCCGGTTCATGGGTTGTGTGTTCAAAGTGCACATCCGTCAGGAACGCCTTTGATCCAGACACCAGATTGCCTATTGACGAAGATGATCAAAGTCCCCGTAGCTCAGCCGGATAGAGCAACGGATTCCTAATCCGTAGGCCGTGCGTTCAAATCGCGCCGGGGACGCCAGTGAAAACAATGGTGTAGTACTCCCAGGATCAAAGCCCCACCCTCAAAGGGGGGAATGGGCGGTTTTGTGGACAGGAAGAAGAAGTTCGTGCGGATAATCCTGGATCCAATCGGTCTTGTGCGGTGCGTCGGAAAACCCCGGTAGACCGAGAATTCTGCGCATTCGATAGAGAAGAAGAATTTTGGTCAGATTCAAAACGTAGTGCCAGGGAACCACGGCGGATTCGATTTCTGAATCGTGCCAATGCAGGGGCATCTCCGCAATGCGGATCCCTGGCGTTTTATACATCAAAATATTCAGCATTGGGTTAAACTGTAATTCTGATGTCAAGTTGGCAAATGCAATCTGGCGTAGCAGATGCGTTTTGACCAGTATGATACCCGTACCCGCATCGGACATCCTGACCCCTACCAACACATGTGTCAGAATGTTAAAAAAAAGATTGCCCAGAATTCTTTTTCGATCATAGCCACGCAGATCAGCACCTTGTACAAATCGGTTTGCCAGGATCAGATCCCACGCCTGCTCCTGCCGGGCGCGTTGGAGAAAACTATCGGCAATCGATTCGTTGTCCCCCTGCCCGTCACTATGAAGAATCATCAGGGCATCATGCCCGCAGTTTAAAATATGCCAGATTCCAATCTTCAGACTCCCACCAAGCCCATAATTATGGTAGTTGTTGATCACCGTCAACTTGGTGCCAACGCTTTTATTTTCCTCCTGAATGGCGCGTACTTTCGCCAGAGTTGCGTCTTTGCTGGCATTGTTGATGAAAACGATCTCGGCAACCGCATCCAAAGTTTGTTGTGAAAGGGAGCATAAGGCTTGCTCGATCGTACTCGCTACGTTATAACCGGGCATCAGAATGGCTAATGAAAGTTTTTCCTTTCCAACGGGGGGAACTGAATTCATGAGTGTTTATCCTTGGTATGCCCGGATGGAAAGTATGGCACCCCTTTCGTCAAAGGTGATCACATCGACGACCTTGAGTTGGATGGCCCCTCCGTTGAGAATAATCTCCATCTCCCCGATGACTGTCGCCCCGGCTTCATGTAAGTGCAGCAGGTTAACCCGGATATCTTGGAGAGATTGAAACACCTTTTGATTGTGTGCCAACACCGCATCACGACCGCATAGATGATTTTCCCAGTCGGTCAGAACCACATCAGGATGGAACAGTTCCACCAGGGATGCCATATCCTTGCGTTCAAAAGCAGTGAAGTAGCGTCGTGCCAAAGCGGCAGTATCCATAAATTGATTACCCCCCATCAGGCTTGTTTGACAGCCAGCAGCGTAATCCGTTTTTGCGGAATCCGTTCAAGCCCCTTGATCACCTTGAAATCATTGCACCACTCTTCGTAGGCCGATTTAGGCGTTCCGACTTCATAGTGCAGCACATATCCCAAATCTGCAAACAAGGTGCGATATTCGCTCAAGGTCATGTATTGATGAATCTCCATCCGTTCGGTTGCCCAGCGGGCGGTATCGTGATGTTTGATCTTGTTGTATTGGGTCAACAGAATGCAAAAGTCACGGGAATTGATTTGCAAATATTGATTCTCCAGCCATTCATGCTTCATGCGGCGGGAGGGATAGTCTTTAAAAAAATGGATCAGGGTCTCTTTGATTTCGGCGTGAAGTACCGCGACTTCAATGGTCACATCCTCTTCGCACAGCACATTATCGGTAATGACAATCCCCCCTCCCGGATTGATCGATGGGGAAATGTGGGCAATCGCTTTTTTGACCGCCTGCACGCCAAGAAGATGATCCACCGGACTTTCCATGTTTTTTTGAGGCCGTCCATGAAAAGAATAGACCTCATGCAGCATGTCCAGGAAAAAAACCAGGTCAAATCGTCCGTTTACCTGTGACGAAAGGATATCTGCCACCTGAAAATAAACGCCATCGCCTTGAATTTTTCGCCGCATTTGATCGACGATGGTTTCATCATAATCCAGGAACGTCGCCGAGGTGGCACGGATTTGATCACGAAAAGCCAGGATGAACGCACAAGAACCGCATCCGACATCCAGGAGTGCGCCACCGGAAAGTTCCAGGTGTTCATCCACAAGCTTTTTGATCCACGCTTCTTTGTACCGGCCCGTTGTACCGTTGACCAGATCGTCCCAGTAAGCGGTCTGCTTGGTGTTTTTATGTTGATTGGAAAAACTGTTGTCCATGATCCTGATCGGCCATTCCCTGTAGAAGATAACGTCCCAAATGATAGAGATACACCGCCATCGTATCGTCGTAGAGCGGTGCCATGTTTAAAAAAATCAAGGCATCGATGATGCGGATGCGACGTGGATTGTATCCGTTGCGTTGGACAAATTCATCGAATCCCATCAAGGCGTCCAGTTGACTCCAGGAAATCCGGTGTTCTAAGTGAACTTCCCCAGTGTGATGGGTTAACGCATAGTTCCCGGTGTCCATGACTTCGACGCTCAACTCCAGCGTATGGAGAAATTTGGCGAGGTCATAATAGAGATCACCAACATGGGTCAACGGGCCAAAGCCATCACGCCAGTCAATGAGTCGATAGTCTCCCTGCGCATCGATGAGGATGTTGTCACCATGAAGATCCCCGTGGTAGCCCGACGCAATCCCTGTGGTGTAAAAAGCGGGGAGGAGTCGTGCCATCAACTTTCTTGCCGGCTGACAGGAACGACCATTGATGATCATGTTGGCGTTGCTTTCGTGTTCTGGAAAGCGTTTGTCATAGGCGACCAATCGGGCGATGGTTTTGTCGGCGTAAAAAAGAGTACAGGCTTCCGAAAAATCGCCTGCTTCCGGTTCCCTCCGTTGCCACAGGTTTTCCTGAACCCATTGAAGAAAACGTAACGTGGCACTGTGGTTTAGCGCAGCGGAAAATAAGCGGGCGTTTTGGATAAATCGGGTGCTGAAGAAACAACCACGTGCTTCCAACGTTTCCACAAAGACTCCCGGTTGATTTTTACCCCGTTCAAATCGTCTCCTGGCTACGCCATCGGGCTTGAAATATTTAATGATCTTATCATCAAACCGATAAGTGATGTCGGTGGTTTTTCCATAAAAAGTAAGATTTTTCTCAAACTTTTCCAACGCCTGCCGATAGCTTTCTTCGGTGCCTGTATCCAACCATGCCATGGGTATTCCCCGCAATCGGTGGGGAATCAATCCGGCCAACCCCTGGTTGACCTGTTTTTCCCCTTTGTGTAGCGAGGCATCGTGGGCCAGGGCTTCCCAAAATGGGATGTAATCCTTAACGAATGCCAACCCGATAAACGCTTGATTGGAGCGGATGCCACCGTTTTCTACGGCAGTGACTTGTTGTTGATGGTCCAATACGACGGTACAGAACCGTGCGGGGTCGGCGACTGCCTTGATGCCAAGCCAATTTTCATCGCAATCGGGAAGCGGTTGCGTCACAATGGTGTCGCAGGCAACAAAGTAGAATGGTTCTTGCAGCAGATGGCGGCATTCGTACAGCGATTGACCAGGCCCCGAACCTGGACCCGCGTGGTGCTTTACGGTGACGAATGCCACATCAAGGTCGGGGTGTGCCAGGGCAAGATAATCGCGAATGGCATCACCACGTTCGGGGGAGACCGCGACAACATAGGACAAATGTGGTCCCAAAGCACGGATGATATGGGAAATGATCGCCTGATTGCCCAGAGGCAGCAACGCCTTGTGGGTCACATCGCCCATCGGCCCCATGCGACTCCCCTGGCCGGCTGCCAGAATGCATCCCTTCATCTGTCTATATCCTGTTGTAATCATCGGCATGGCGTATGACATCTTGCAGCTCTGGGGTGGAAACCTCAAAGAGCGTACAATCGGTCAGCACCGTCACGCGGTGTACGATGCCCGGTTCGACATGATAGGCTTCGTTGGGACCATAATCTCTGATCTCCAACGTGTCCGGGGTGTTGCCAATCTCCAGCCGGATATTTCCCGAGTGTATCAGGATGGTTTCCACCTTGCGTTCGTGGGATTGCAATGAAGAACGGGTTCCCGCAATCATTTCAATGCGTTTGAAGGCGTAGTGTTGGTTGCACACGATCAGAATCTCACGGCCCCAGGGTTTTTCCACAACGGGCATATCCGTGATTATCCCAAGATGTGTTTTCATGCAATGGATCGACAATGGCTTATATCCTGTATTTTCGGTATTCAGGGAAAAATCTGAAAAAAAGATCATAGAAGCTTTTTGAGTAGAGTTGCATGTTCCATCGGCTTTTGAAACCATATTTTCGGCGCATCCACTGTTCACCTTCTTCGACGGCCATACGCAGATTGTCATGGTAGGCCTCGGTATTGATGAGGTGATGTTGTGTCTGGAGATAGCTTTCGTTTTCTTCCGACCATACCCGGCGCGTCAGGGCGGTTGCCCAATCATTGGCATAACCTTTGGCAACCAATTCCAACTCCGTCCCGTATCCCCTAAAATTGGTGCCATCATAGAGGAAATTATGATAATCGGGTTGATCTGGGGTCATGACCGATTCAATAAACTCTCTTCGCAAAAGCAATGCGGTGTTGAGTACATACCAAAAATAGAGCGTCGTTTGTTCTTTGAGCAGAAACCACTCACCCCAATTTTTGGAACACGGCGAAATAATACCGACGCGGGGATGGTGTTCCAGTTCATCCAATAAAATTTCCAGGTAGGGGCTGTTGTCAAACTCGGTATCGTTGGTCAGAAGGAAAAAATAATCATACTGGGCGAATTTTCCCGCCTCCCAAAGTTTGGTCAAGCCAAAATTGAATCCACGAGGCGGTCGCAAGCCCTCCTTGCGTGCCTGCTCCCAGTTGGCGTGCCACGAACAATTCCGGGATAGCTTATCATCGTCGGAACCCGCTTCGACAACGAACACATCGGTCACATGCCCATTGTTGCGCGTCAGGGAATCGTAAAGACCATCGGTCACCGCCGGAAGGTTCCGGTTCAGGATGATGGTCGCGGTGTTTTTTTTCACTGGGACCTCGTCAGGTGAAAAAACTTCATATAGCGTAATATCTTGTTTTTTACTGAATTTCTAAGAAAATCATCGATGACGATATCTGGAATTTTCGATTGGACCTTGTTCTTGATTTCGATACACAACGGATCGGAAAAAACATAATGACCGGCGATAATAGCACGCATCGTATCATCGGCATGGGTCTGCGGCATCATCCATTTTTCCCATTTTCTGGAATTAAAGGCAAGATCCAGAAAATCATCACGTTCCTTGCGGTGCCCATTGTGGTTCATTAACGTAATAAAGGCTTTTGTTTCCGCGACGCCAAATTCAGGGGCGACATTTGCGGCGTGGATTCCAAGTTTGGGATGCCAGGAGAGTGCTTCATCGGAAAGATAATCGGTGTTATGTTCTTTGAGCCAGACGCCATGCTGATCACAAAGGTCAACGATTCTGGGAACCTGAATGCCTGCGGGTAATTCATATGGGAGACGCACGGGAGATTCAAAGGAACCGACATTTCTGGTTTCCATGACACGAGTACCTGTTTGGGAGACGACGAACGTCGGATTGGGCAATCCGTTTTGTTCACAAAATGTTTTGACTTTCTTCAGGACGTAGGCCAAATAGTCGATATGATGGGTGGCACCACTTTGCTCTTCGGTTCCAATTTCAAAAAGAATATTACGTTTATTCTCTTGGGCAACACTCCAACAGTATTCATAAAGCTCAAAGATACGCTGTAAAACTTCATCGACATCTGGTGTTCCATGGATATCGATGCTGGGATCGATATGGATCATGTCAAAACCCGATTCTATGTCGGTTTTAAAAGACTTTTTTGCAGAGTTCATCGCTTGGCGCAGGCTCAGTTGCCCTTGTTTTTCTTTGTCGTTCTGCCACGGACCACCATGGTCTCTGGCGATGACAACCCGACCTTTTTTATCTTTCTGGATGACATATTCGGCAAACTGTTCGGTTGACCAATGGTTAACATAACCGCCGCCGAAGTCTGCGGAATCAATCTGTCGCCGACTGGCCACCAGCATGATCAGCGAGTCATGTTCATTGGCTAACTCGATGGCCGCGTTGACACAATTGAGGCTCATGGGGCCGACACCGAGCAACGTACAGCGGCGATTGGCAGTGAAAGACTCCAGTTTGCGCCGAATCATACCGCCCACTCTCCCGAAAGTTTGATTTGTTCGTCAGGCAACGCATCCGGGTTATAGGGTTGGAAGAATCGTTCCAGAACGTGCAGGCACGCCTCTGCGACAGCCCGGTTGCCTCCAGACCGTTGGGTAACATAGTTGGCACAGTGGCGTGCCAAGGGGTCGGCATCGGCTGTGGCAATGGAATAAGCGACTTTTTTCATGACGTAGTGGTCAAAAATACCATCCCCCATATAAATGACCTGATCCAGGGGATAATGCTGTGCAATCCATTCGACTCGGCGAATGGTGCTGACCAAATGTAATGGAAATTTCATGTCATCTTCAATTCTTTTTTTGCTGATAGCAAATCCTTTACGGTCACCTGTAACAAAACATATTTCAATATATGGTTTCAGAAGCGATAGCCCATCGTTATCATCGGGGCCAAACTGTTTCATGATTTTTCCTTCCTGGGAATAGTAGAATTTCCCATCGGTCATGACACCATCGACATCGAGTATGAACGCTTTCACGTTTGGCCTTTATGGTTAGGGTAAGGTGAAAAAATGGCATGGGGATAGTCTTCCAGCCAATGGGTACGGGGGGGGCTGTGCGGGTCAACAAAACCAGGGTGTCCCCGCAGCCGACGCACACCATAGCCCAATAGCAAGGTGAACATGGTGATCACATGATGCCAGGGTACCACCGTGGAACCAATACTGGAATCAACCCAGTGCAACGGGGTCTCTACACAACGCACTTCCCGCTTTTGCAGCAGAAAAACATTCAGCATCAGGTTGAAAAATAGGCCGTTGCTGAAATGGGGATAAGGTGCCTCTTTGGCAAGGCGGGTTTGCATACCGGTGATGCCGGTTCCAGGGTCGCTTTGACGTACCCCTGTGACGAAACGGATCAGGAGGTTGAAAAAACGATTGCCCACAAGACGGATCAGACTGTACTCACTGACCTGCGCTTGGGGGTGAAAGCGGCTGGCCAGAATCACTCCCACCTCGGGATCGTTGCGCAAAACTTTCAGAAAATCGGCGGCGATCTGGGTGTTGTCTCCCTGGTCATCGCTGTGGAGAAACAGGCAATGGGTGAAATCCTGCTTCAGGACATAAGCCAGTCCAATCTTCATGCTGCCGCCGTAGCCGTGATTCCGGGCATTTTCGATCCGGGTCAGCACTGGCCCTAGAACCGGATTGTGGGTCTGTATCTGTCCCACCCTTGCTCGGGTGTCGTCCAAGCTGTTGTTGTCGATAAAAATCACCGCGTCGATTCCATCCCCCACGAAAGGCTCCAGGGCTAGCAACGCCCGCGCCACCGTGGGGCCGACGTTGAAGCCGGGCATGACGACCGCGACGCGCGTTTTCGACATGACTGGCTGACCTCCCGACATTAGAACTGGTCCAAGAAACGCTGCCCACCTTCCTTGACGTACAAGGGGACAGTGCGCAGTGCCCGCGATAAAGAACCCCCTTGGGAAAGCTTGATCATGCGAAAATAGGTTACAGGTTCGATCACGAGAAAGTTGAGAGCGCGGGCGGCCAGCAACAACGCCCGAAACTGCCAGGAGTTGGGTGATTGACGATAAAGGTGCAGCAAGGGGGCGACCATGGACCGACTGGAAAAGGCGGCCAGACGGGTCAAATGGTTCAGGACGGTCTTGCGATAGACGAGGTAACTTTTTTTGCGATAATCCTCCACGGCGTCCGTCTTGGCGGCCAATTTGGCCAGATCGTGGATCTTTGTTCCCGGATAGAGGCTTAACGAGAAGATTTCCGGCATGAAGGGTTTGGGGGTCTCCATGAAGGTTTCAATGGTGGCGATGGTATCCTCCTCGTTTTCCAGGGGATTGTCCATAATCACGTCGTAGATACCCGCCACCTGATAGTGATGTACAAGGGCTGCGGCCTGGAGAAAATGGCGGCGATAGGATTTGCGCTGATAAATATCTCGCAATACCCGGTCACTGCCACTTTGCAATCCCAAAACGATCCAAGCCAGCCCAGACTCCTTGAGAACCACCATCTTCTCTTCGGTCAGATAGGTGGGAATGACATGCACGATAAAAGGTAAGCCGATCCGACGATTATACTCTGCGAAAAACTGGCGGACTTGTTTGATGTTATAGGCTAGAAAGCAGTCGTCCTGAATATTGATCATTTTGAGTTCAGGATAGTCGCGGATGGCCCGTTCCAATTCTTGAATGACGTGTTCCACGCTACGTCGGCGGATTTTTTTGTCCTGATAGAGTTGATTGAACAACGAATTACAACAGTAGCTACAGGCGAATGGACAGCCACGGGAACTCAAGACACTATAGGTTCGACCCAGATAGGGGGCATAGTGCCGATTGATCTGGGGTGTCAGGGGTTGGATGGTCTCCCGATGCAGAATAAAACTGTTATGCGCCACATGTTCGTAGCTTGGCAACGTGTCGAGGTTAGCGAGCAGGGGATAAAGTGGATTGCGTCGTAACGTCCCTTGTTCCAGGTAACACAGATTGCCAACTCCGGTGATCGGTTGGTTACGGTCCAGGAGAGCGCATACCTCCCGCATGGTTTGTTCCCCTTCACCGATGCAGACGTAATCGGCCTCCTCCAGACATGAGGTCGGATCGATCGTCGGGTGAATGCCCCCCCAGATAACAGGCAGGGAGGGAACATATTCTTTCAAAAACCGGGTTAGGATACGGGCCTTCTCGTACTCCTGGGACATGAGACTGACACCGACCAGACCAGGGGCGTGGGTGTCGATGAAACGTTTGAGTTCCTGCCGCCTTCCGACACTTTCCAGATGGAAACGCGGCAGAAAAAGGATGCTGGAATCATGTCCCTGGGCCAATAGATCATAATGGATGAACTTCAGCCCCAGTCCCTCGGTATCTTTTTGCATCGAAAACAAAAGAACTTTCAAGATTCTCTCCGATGGGAGCGTTCCCTATCTGTAAGTCGTCATGACCCGCGTTGCCGCTTCATAATGGATGCGATTCCGATTTTTCTCAAGATATCCAAATCAGTCTGCCAGGGCAATCGCATTTGAAATTGGCACATCCAAATGCTTCGGAAAGAATCAATTATTAAAAGAAAAAAGGGGT
>PEAO01000103.1 GCA_002753615.1 Magnetococcales bacterium DCbin2 | reverse complement strand
TGGGGGCAATCCCCCAGACCCCTTTTTTCTTTTAATCATTTATTTTTCGTCCCCATCCCAAGATCACCGGTGCGGTTTCGCCGGAACAGGCGGTTTGGCACTCAGCACCTGGGCCATCTGTGCCACACTGTCGGCCATGGAACAACCCTCGCGCACCGATTGCCGCAAAAAGGCCCGAATCGGTTCAAATAATTGGATGGAGCGATCAATACGGGGGTTGCTACCCGCCACATAAGCACCGATGTTGATCATATCCTCCGCCTTGGCATAAGTCGCCAAAGATTCACGCAACGATGCCGCAACGCGAATTTGTTCGTCGCTCACCAAATCCGTCATAAGCCGGGAGATGGAGGCCAGGACATCCAACGCCGGATAATGATTGGCCGATGCCAAATCCCGAGACAAAACAAAGTGACCATCCAAGATACCTCGGACGGCATCGACGATGGGATCCTGAAGATCATCCCCTTCCATCAACACCGTATAAAGTCCGGTAATACTACCGTTCCCCCGGTCCCGGCCCGCCCGCTCCAATAGTTTCGGCAACAACATAAACGTCGATGGAGGATAACCCCGGCTGGTCGGCGGTTCCCCCCGCGCCAAACCAATTTCCCGTTGCGCCATAGCAAAACGGGTCACCGAATCCATAAGCAACAATACATTCTGTTCCTTGGCGCGAAAATATTCAGCAATGGCCGTCGCCAAAAAGGCAGCGCGCAACCGTAATAAAGGTGGCTGGTCGGACGTGGCCACAACCACCACCGAACGCGCCATCCCTTCGGGGCCTAAATCTTTTTCCAAAAATTCCACCACCTCCCGTCCCCGCTCCCCAACCAGAGCAATGACGTTGACATCCGCCTCGGTATAACGGGCCATCATCCCCAAAAGGGTACTTTTTCCCACCCCGGAACCGGAAAAAATCCCAATCCGTTGTCCCCGCCCCAAGGTCAACAGCGCATTGATGGACCGAATACCAATATCCAACGGTTGATCGATACGACGCCGTTGCATGGGGTTGATAGGATCGGAATGCAATGCAATCCGCTCGTGGGTACGAATGGGAGGGCCATTGTCGATGGGTTCTCCCAAAGGGCCAAGCACCCGACCCAATAAATCCGGTCCCACACCCACCATTTCCGACTGGCTTTCGGCAAGGATCAGACTGCCGGGATGGATCCCCTTGAGAGAACCCATGGGCATCAACAACAAAGAGTTATTCCGAAACCCAACCACCTCCGCCTTGACCGAATCCGCATCGCCTTCGGGAATCACCTCACACAGGTCACCAATGGAGGCGGCAGGCCCCGCACTTTCAATGAGCAATCCAACCACCTGGGTCACACGGCCAACCCGCCGAAGTCCCAACGCCCCTCGTGCGTTATCGGCATAATCCTCCCAAGGGATGGTCATGGCACGCATCATGGCCTTTTCTCACCATCATCTTCAGAAATCATCGCATCGCCTGGAGTCTGCGAACTTTGAGCCGCCTGCGCCATGGCATTCAGACCATGAACCGCCAAAGCGGGACGTTCCCCTTCCAAAGAACGGATGGCCCGACCAGCGGCGGCATCGGCAATGTCGCCATAGGGTCCGGCGGTCAGCCGTTCCTGCAAAAACTGGCGAATCTGAATTTCAACCTCCCGCAATTGTTCCTCAATAAGATCCTCCAGACCACCAAAATCGCTGTCCATGATGACCGAACCCGGCTTGACACGCGCATCGGCCTCAAGTGTGAGTCCTTGCAAATCCTCCATATCCTTGATGATCTCATAAACTTCCGGCGCAATATGCAACACAATGTTGCGTCTGCCGGCGGCATGTTTCAAAATTCGGCGAATCCGATGAACGATCATGTCGGGATGAATGCTCAGTTCATAAGCCAACAACTCCCGTGTCAAGGCCAAGCAGGTCTCGACAAGAAATCTTTCGGAGGCGGCAAAAATCCGCTCCGGCAGACCATCCAATTCCCGGATCTGGCTCTCCAACTGCGGCAAGACCCGGTTGATCTCCTGCTGCATTCTTTGTTCGCCAATCTCCAAACCCGCCTGTTCCGCCTCGGCGTAAACCTTTTGATACAACGCCCGCTCCATCTCCTCCATGCGGCGACGCTGAATCTCTTCTGGGGGAATCTCAGGAACCTCCACCTCACGCTTGACTACGGGCAGACGACCATTGGGCATATACCGCATGAAGGTTTCGCCAGTTTGACCCTGCTCATCCTGATAAGACAAAAGGTCGCTGTAAAGCAGTCTGCGCAACGCTTCGCTCTGACCTTCTTCGCCCCGAATCAATTCGCCACCTGGTGAAACCATGAATAACCTCCCGTCCACTTAAACCCTATAAAACAACGTCGTCGGACCCTTTGCCCATGATGACAATGGCCCCTTCCGATTCCAGTTTTCTGGCAATCTTGAGAATCCCCTGTTGCGCCCCTTCCACATCGGAAACCTTGACCGGCCCCATCATTTCCAGATCCTCGCGCAACATCTCCGCCGCCCGTTCCGACATATTGAGGAAGAATTTTTCCTTGAGCCGGTCGTCGGCCCCCTTGAGGGCGGCCAGCAGTTCGTCGTTGGAAATATCCCGGAGCAAAACCTGGAAGCTCTTGTCGTCCATAAGCAGCAAATCCTCGAACAAGAACATCTCTTTGCGAACTTCTTCGGCCAGCGGATTATCCTCCTCATCCAGATAAGCCAGCAATTTGTCGGAAATATCCCGACTCATCATGTTGAGCAGTTCGGCAACCTTCTTGACACCACCACCACCCTCCTGTGCATAGCCACCGCGTGTCGCACCCAGGGCGTTAAGTTCCGTCAGCAAAGATTCTTCAATGTCCATCAACGCACCCGGCGGCAGATTACCCAGTTTGGCCATGCGGAAGATCACCTCCTGCTGGGTATCGTGAGCCAGAAAATCGATGACGAAGGATGCCTGTTCCAATTGCAATTGGGATAAGATCAGGGCAATGCTCTGCGGATGCTCGTTGGCCAAAAACGTCGCAACCAACGTGGGTTCCATACTGTTGAGAATTTCCCATGGGGTATTTTTCGGACCTTGTTGCAACTCCTTGAGCAATTGCCGCCCCTTCTCCTTGCCCAGGGCCTTCATCACCAAATCCTTCATCTTGTTCATGCCACCGCGAACATCAAACTGTTGCAATTCAAACTTATCAAGAAATTCCTGCCGCACCGCCTGGACGACCTCCTGGGGCATCACCCCCATACGGGCGATGGTGCGCGATATTTCCCGAATTTCATCCTCCTGCAACCCTTCCATGATCTTTTTGGAATCGGCATCTGGGAGAGACAACAAAAACACCGCCGCCTTTTCCTTACCGCTCAAACGAAAGCGTCGTATATTGGTCTTTTTGGAATCCGTCGCCGTTCCTGGCCAAACCTGTGTCTCTGCCATAACGTTGTCTCTTTTTTATCTGAAAGAAATGATCGGTATCTCAATTATCCAAAGCCAGCCAGGAGCGGATGATTTCTCTGGCATCCTCAACATGTTCGCCAATCATCTGCGAGGTCAGCTTGATGTTACGATCCGGTACCCGCATCCGAATGGGTTGTTCTGTCGGCAGCGTGCCAATCCCCTCCGCAAGCAATTGTTCTTCAAGTTCGGCAACCGCCGCGGGGACACCACTGTTATCCGCAGACAATTCGTTCTCCATGAGTTTTTGCACCATGGGCCGCAGGACAATGAAGAGAACCAGAAGAATCGTCAGGACCAAGCCAACCTGCATCCAAAAAGCGGGTTGCTTCCAGAATGGGATCCCCTCCTCTTCCGAGGCCACCATGGGGGCGAACGGCGTTTCGGAAACCTCGATGGTGTCGCCACGATCGGCACGAAACCCAACCGCCTGCTCCACAATCTTTTTCAACCCGCTCATCTCTTCTTCGGTCCGTTTCACATATTGCGGTGCCGCATCGGGCTTATCCGATTTTTCCAGTTTGGCATCGACCAAAACCGCAACCGATATCCGTTTGATGGTCCCTACCGGTAAAACGGTTTTTTCAACTTTCTTTGAAATTTCATAATTGATGGTTTCACGCTCAACGTTGCGTGTTTGATTGGATCCCGAAGCACCCGCCCCAGAACGATCATTGGCATCGTTGGGACGAACACCCGGAGTACCACCCACCCCAAATTCACCCTTGCTGGATTCCGTAGACGTTTGTTCGCTGCGGGCAACCTGTCCATCGGGATTGAAGGTCTCCTCCTGCCGCTCCACCTGGGAAAGATCCAGGTCGGCGGTAATCCGCACAATGCTCCGGCTGACGCCACTGGCATTGATGCCGATAATCTTGTCGAGCATGGCCTGTGCGCGATTTTCCAAGGATTTTTCAACCTGCTTTTGCATATCCATGGATTCATCGGCACCCATGCGGCCATCCTTGGAAGCTTGCTGCCCACCGGCGACCAAGTTACCCTTTTGATCCAGCAAGGTAACTTGGGATTCATCCAACCCCTCCACCGCAGCCGCGACCAAGTGGACAATCCCTTCCGCCTGTTTGGCATTGAGCGGATGGACCAATTCCATGATCACCGATGCCGTCGCCGGACGTTCCTCGGTGACAAACAACGATTGCTTGGGCATCACCAAATGAACGCGGGCCTTGCTCACCGCATCAATGCTTTCGATGGTACGCGCCAACTCCCCCTGAAGTGCCCGTTGATAGTTCATCCTTTGCATGAAATCGGTCATGCCCACCAGATTGCCCTGATCAAACACCTCAAAACCGACACCCGTCCCCTTCTTAGGCAAACCCAAGGTGGCCATCTCCAGGCGCAGGTCATAAACACGATCCGCAGGGACTTCAATCGAACTGCCCCCCACCCCCAACTGGTAAGGGACGTTCATTTTGACCAACTGTTCCACAACACGCCCCGCCTCCACCTCCGGCAGGCTGGAAAACAGCGTTTTATAGGAAGGTCGCGTAATAAACCAGATCACCGCTGTCAACGCGATGACAGTAGAAATAACTGCCACGATCAGGCCATTGCGTCCCCCCAAAGGAAGATTTTCGAGAAACCTTGAAAATGCTTCCGCCGGAGTTTCGCTCCTTCCAGAGTTGGTGGATGCCGAGGTCGCGGATTCAGCCATGGTCTGTCCTCTTGTTGTACAATGGGGATGGTCTCGACCGTTATCAAATCAGGTCCATCCTGGTTAGGTCATGCCATTCATGAAACATCAGGCTGGCATGCTCATGATTTCCCGATAAACATCCAGGGCCTTGTTGCGGACCTGGAGCATCAACCGCAAAGAAAGCTCCGCCTCCGATGAGGCGATTTGCGCTTCGTGAATGCTGACCCCAGAATTTCCCAAAAGGGCGCGTTCGCCCAAATCCTTGGCCCGTTTTTCCAATCGATCGGTCTCTTTGATCTGATGACCCAACATCACCGAAAAATCTTCCATCGGATCACCACTTTCGCCTCCCACCTGCGAAAGGGTGTTCATGTTGGGCATGGCCGGACTACTGCTGATTGCTTGAATAGACATGGTTTAGGTGATCCTTTATCTGCCAATCTCCAGGGCCTTCATGGCCATGGCTTTGGACGCATTGAGGACGGTTACATTGGATTCATAGGAGCGACTGGCCGACATCATGTTGACCATTTCGGTCACCATATCGATGTTGGGCATGGCCACGTAGCCATCGGCATTGGCATCGGGATGGTTGGGGTCGTATTGCATACGGGGTGGTCTTTCATCCACATGGACACGATCCACCGAAACCCCGGTCGCCCCCGCCATCTCCTCACGACTCAACATCTCCTTGAAAGGTTTGGCCACAAACACGGGATCTTTGCGTTTATACGGCCCACCTTCCGCAGTCCGGGTGGTTTGGGCGTTGGCCACGTTTTCGGCAATGACATTCATCCGCAAACGTTGCGCTGCCAACCCCGATGAAGTCACTCGGAATGAAGTAAGAAAATCCATCGTTCACGTTCCTTTTTTTGCTGGCACAACCACCGATTTAGCGACCGTCTATGACCATTCGCATGGTTGAAATTTGACCGCTGAGCGATTGGGCGGCATAGTTATAAAGCAACTGGTTAGCCGATTGCATGGCCATCTCCTGCTCCAGATCGACGCTGTTCAAATCACCCTTGGGGATGGAGATTTCCACCGCCTGCATCTCTCCCGCAACCGGCCCGTTGTAGGGCATGGGCATATGTTTGCCGCTGGTCCGGGCAACAGCCAGTGAACCAGGCGGTGGCAAAGCTTTGGCCATTTCGTCTTCAAATTCAAGACGCATAGACTTATACCCAGGGGTATCGACATTCGCAATATTGGCGGCGATCAATTCCTGACGCTCATGTCTTAAGTTCAGGAGGTTGGTCTTAAAAGCCCCTGCGGGGCCAAGCAAACCGAGTCCGGCCATTGTTTTTCTCCCTGTCAAAGCGTTGGCGAAAAGCTTTCTACTCTTTGCGCGAATGACAATGAAGCACGGAACATGCCAAAATGGTTATTGAACCTGAACCCATCGCAATGGCAGGGTGAGATCAAACCGTGTTGGCACAGAACTGGCATTAATTTTCAGCGTGCAAAATGGCGACAGCCTATGTCACCACTTTTAAGATCAACGCCTGACAGATCGGAACACGACATGATCAAAATCGAAATTATTGGACCGAATGGTGAAAACCTGCTGGGCGGCACCCTGTCGGAACGGGTCAGAAGACTCGGTTTGCCTGTACTCGGTTTGCTCGGAGGGATGGTACTATCCTTTTTTTTAGCCAATAGCCTCGTCACCTCCGACAATGAGATCCATGCCGATGCCTCACAAGAGGTTTCAAAGACATTCCGGTCTGGGGTCAGCTACCCCCTGCCGACCGAGCCTATCCCAAATAGTGCGCCGAATGTTGCGACAATCACGGCCCAAATACCACACTTAACCACCCCCAGCGCTCAGTCTCACACCCTCACCCAATTCACCGGCAACAAAAAGGTGATCACTCTTTCCTCCAACATGACACCACCCAAAAGAGACGCGGCAACATCAGCCCCATCCAAGGGGGGTCAATACTCCGCCACCTCGCAGGCATTGGATTCCGATCCTTTGTTGGATGAACGGATTCAAGCCGCCAAAACGTGGCTTACCGCCCATAATAACAGTGCCATTTACAGTGTCCAGCTCATGTCCGTGCATCGGTCGTCTTTGGGGGGGTTGCAATCCTACCTGAACCGTTCCGACCTGGGCCTGTCCGCAGATAAGCTGATGGCCTTCCCCGTAGACCAGGATCGTCTCCTCCTCTTCTACGGTCAATACGCCACCCGTGAAGAGGCCAATCAGGCCATTGCTTCCCTCCCCGCAAGCATTCGCAATACCGGCCCATTTGCCTTAAGCGGAAAGAATATCGAGGGAAAACTGGCCCGTTTGAACAAAGATACCGAGCCACGGGGCGGGTTGGTTGCCGCCTTGAAACAATAATGAGAAACACGATCATGGTTCCAAGGATGAACGTCGTTTGGCGGTTGCTGGGACCGCTTTTCCTCTTAGGATGGCTGGGCCAAGGGACCGCCTTGGCGGGTTTGGTGCATCAAGCCGCCTACCAGGGGCGGCTGGAGACTGTCAAAAGGCTGCTCACCGACAAACAAACCGACATTAACACCTCCGATGGCTTTGGTTCGACCCCTCTGCACCATGCTGCCATGGGGGGAAAAGCGGACGTGGTGACTTGGCTGCTGCACCATGGTGCCAAAGTCGATGCCCGCGATACAGGGGGGGGGACGCCGTTGATTTTGGCGATCCAATCCGACCATGTGGAAGTCGCCAAGGTTCTGATTCAGGCCGGGGCTGATGTCAACGTACACGATAATCTGGGCGGGAGCGTGCTTGCGGGTGCCGCCTACCATGGACATCGTGATCTGGTGGAACTGTTATTAGATCGCGGTGCAAAAGTCAATCATGCCAACACGATGGGGCTGACCCCGTTGCACATGGCAACCCTGGCCAATGCCAAAACGATCATGCGCATATTGCTCAATCGTGGTGCCGATGCCAATGCCAAGGATGCATCCGGTGAAACCCCTCTCAACAAACAAAGAGATGAAGAGGCCCGCCAACTCCTGATGGGGTATGGTGCGCGCTTAGTGGCGAACCAGGATGGTACCCTCGTCGAGCAGTCTTCTCCCAAGGGGATGGAATAATGATGGCCATGGCTGAATCCGTAAAGACCCAATCTGCCCCAATCCACGTCATGACCACGGGAAGTCCAGGGTTTCATGAACTCAATCAGGAAGATTACGTCGCAACCCTGACCACATTTGCCGAGTGGGGAGATCCCAAAGCCCAACATGATCTGGCGGCACTTTATCTGGAAGGGCTTGACGTTGACCAGGATTTTGCCGCCGCCTTGAAATGGCATACCCTCGCCGCCCAACAGGGTAATATTCTTTCGCAACACGATTTGGCAACGATGTATCTGGAAGGGTTGGGGGTGACACCCGATCCAGAAGCCGCCTTTACCTGGTTTCTCGAGGCAGCAACCCATGGCGATGCCAAGGCGCAAAATAATCTGGGCATCCTGTATGCCACCGGAACCGGCGTCGCGCTGGATATCATCGAGGCGGCCCAGTGGTTTTTATCGGCGGAGTCTCAGGGGATGCTGGATGCCACCGAAAATCTGGAAATTGCCAAGGAAGAGATGACCCCAGAGCAACTTCAAGAGGCGACAATGCGCTTCCAACTGCGCCAACGGGGAGAAACATGATCTCTCCCGTTCAAGGTGCCGCTTGCCTTTGGGCGGGACTCACCATAATTTCTCGTGCCGAACTGCGTCGGTTTGTCTGGATTCCGTTACTGGTCAACAGTTTCTTGTTTGGACTGGGGTTATGGTATGGCTTTGGACAGATGGCGGATCTGCTGGCATGGATTGCCGGGTTTCTCCCCAGTTGGCTGCAATGGCTCAGTTGGCTTTTGGTACCATTTTTGGTCGTGGGCGCGGTGTTGCTCGTGATTTCCACATTTACGGTGGTTGCCAATCTGATCGCCTCCCCGTTCTTAAGCTTGCTCGCCGCCGAAGTGGAAGGTCTCATGACCGGCAAGAAACCGGTGGCCCAATCCCCCGCCCAGGCCATGGGCAATGAACTGGAGAAATTTTTCTACTCTATCAAATGGTTAGTCTGGTTTCCGATACTTTTTTTTATTCCCGTCGTCAACACCCTGATCTCCCCACTCTGGTTCGTTTTTTGTGCCTGGATGATGGCCGTGGAATACGGCGATTATCCCATGGCCAACCAAGGGATGAATGGCCGTTCCGTCCGCCAACATCTCAAACGCAATAGAGGGGGAAGTCTTGGCTTTGGTGTCGCAGTCATGATGATGATGATGGTGCCAGTCGTCAATTTTCTCGTCATGCCCGCCGCCGTGGCGGGGGCGACCATTTTTTGGCTGAAAACACGCCAACCACAAACCTTGGAAGGGCAATTTCGGCCAACAAATTGAAAGAATTATCTATTTTCTGGAAACCATCCGTTGCCGCCTCACAGCTTCTGCCAAAAACGCTGATCGGCTTAAACCAATGGATGCCGCCTCCGCATCAATTTGTTCAATCAAGTCCTCATCCAGGGAAATATTCGGCCAGTTCTCGTTCCCCAAAAGGTTGACACGCACCAGAATACGAGCCACTTCTTGAATATCGGGGTCAGTCGTCATGTCATCCAACGTCATCGGGGTCGGCATGGGATCGCCATCGGCAACCATGGCTGCAACATGCCCTGCCAACGCATTTTCCGCCTGCTCCGCCGCCTCCTGAACCGTCAGTCCGTGGCTAACGCATCCCGGAAAATCGGGAAAAGTCACACCAAATCCATCGACCCCTTTCTCAATAATTGCCAAAAATCGTTGAACGGTCATACTTTTTCTCCTGAGCGCAGCTTGAGACCAGTCTGCCGCTCGATGCTCTTTAGGGTTCCGATGGGCATGTCTTTTACTGGGTGAGCGACAGTGACCTTGCCGGGAAGAGCATCGTGCTTAAAATGGTTATGGTCACCTGTCTGGCCAACTTTGTACCAACCAGCCTCTTGTAGTCTTTTGATAATTTCTCGGCTACTCTTCGGCATTGGCAATCTCCCCCGAGAATCCCCCTATCGGTCCAGCCATTCCCAAAGATCGGAATGCAGTCAATCATGACCTGCCCGAAAAACCTCGTCCAGAGACCGGGCGTCGAAGATGCGAAGGCTCCATTCTTCCAGGGAGGAGAGATCGGCCTTGGAAAGACTTTCGCAGGCCCAGGTGGGGAGATCGCCGAAGCGACGTTGCAACAGGTGCGTCAACATTTCTGCCTTACCTTTTTTTTCGCCATCCCGTTTGCCATCCTGTTCGCCATCCCGATGTTCTTGAATCAATCGATGCTTCAATTTCGGCAAGGAAAAAAGCTCCTCCTCCGGCGTTGCGTCCACCATGGATTCGAACCATTCTTTTCCGAGTTGCATCACGTACCCTGGCGTGATCCCTTCCATCTCAGGACTATTCAAGACACTTTTCATTTTTAGTCTCCATAAACCGAC
>PEAO01000102.1:1293-10696 GCA_002753615.1 Magnetococcales bacterium DCbin2 | reverse complement strand
GGCAAACACAATGCAATGTTTAAACGCCAACCCTGGCATTATGCGTGATATTTTTCGCAGAAGGCGCGAAAAACATCACGCTAAGGCGCGCGCCCTGCGCATTTTTCCCTCGAAAAGAAAAGGCACGGGAAAAATGCTTCGGGATAAGGGGCGCGTGAAAAAGAAAAGTCAAAAACAAAATCAAAACCCTGGGGGCAATCCCCCAGCCCCCTTTTTTCTTTTAATAATTTTTTTAGGGGGGTGAACAAACTGTCAAGTACTAACACACCCTAACAAATATTCCCCGGTATTTTCAACCCAAACGATTGATGGCACTGCGAATGAAGGAGGGGAGTTCCCCCGCCTTAAGTCCCACAGGACCACCCATGGCCAACGCTGCGGTTTCGGCAGCGGCACCATGGACAAATACCCCGGCTCGCACGGCACTTTCCACCGGCCATCCTTGGGCCAATAGACCGGCGATCACCCCGGTCAGAACATCACCACTGCCCCCCGCCGCAAGCCCCGAATTGCCCGTTTCATTGATCCAGATCCGCCCATCCGGTGCGGCAATCACACTGTCCGCCCCCTTGAGAACGACCCAGGAGGCCAGGTTCATTGCCAAGGATCGGGCGGCGGTCAAACGGTCGGCCTGGATTATCGCCACCGATTGCCCCGTCAACCGGGACATTTCCCCAGGATGGGGGGTTAAAACCGTCGCCGCAGTCCGATGTGTGAACAAGGTGTTTTGGGTGTTTTGGGCGATGGCGTTGAGTCCATCGGCATCGATGACCATGGGTACGTCCCGCCAATGATCCAACAGACCCACCACCACGGCAGTGGTTCCATCGCCAGTGCCAAGCCCCGGACCAACGGCCAGGGCGGCAGGATGAACGGGATGGTTGCGGAGGGTGGTGAGGGCCGCTGTGTCGATGCCAGCGATGCCATCGTCGGGTAGGGGCAACGTCATGGCCTCAAGAAGTTTGGCTGCGACGGTGGGTTGGGCGATTCCTGGGGTGGCGACGGTGATCCAACCGGGGCCAACACTGTGCGCCCCCAGGGCGGTGAGAGCCGCCGCCCCTTCTTTACCGACTGAACCGGCGATGATGAACAAATGGCCAAAGTTTCCTTTGTGGCTGTCGCGTGGACGTTTGGGAATAACGAGGTCATCCATCAGATTGCGGGCGACGTGATGTTGGGGAATCTCTAGGTAACAGGCGGGGATGCCGATCTCTACCGGGATGATCGCGCCGCAATGGCTGGCCCCGGGATAAAGACGATGACCGATTTTTTCGGCGGCAAAGGTGACGGTCCACTGGGCCTGGATGGCGGTCCCCATCACCTGGCCGGTGTCGGCGTTGATCCCGGAGGGGATATCCACGGCAAAAACGGGCTTGCCAGATGTGTTGACCTGGTGAATGGCGGTGGCGATGAGGCCGGTGATCGGACGCATCAGTCCGGTGCCGAAAATGGCATCGACGACGATGCCGACGTGATGGAGACGGCTGCCAAGGCGGTTTAAATCTTCGGGTTGGACGACTTCGTGGACCCGCCCCCCCAGACGGAGATAAACCTGATGGTTGGTGGCGGCGTCACCTTTGAGGGATGCGGCGGTGCCAAACAGAAAAACGGAGGTGGAAAGGCCGTCTTGTAGCAATCGTCGGGCGACGACAAATCCATCACCACCATTGTTGCCCGTTCCCGCCAACACTAGGAGGCGACGTTTTGGCCAATCGGGCAGATGGGTTTTGATGGCTTGCACCACCCCTTGCCCCGCATTTTCCATCAGCACCATACCGGGGAGTCCCAATTCTTCGATGGTGCGCCGGTCCGCCTCGCGCATTTGTCCACTTGTCAATAGTTTTGCCATGAAGGTCCATTCCAGGTTTGAGCGGGTCGGATGGGAAAAAATCCAAAGCGGCCATTGATAATCCAACCGAATGCCACCAAGATACGGGTATTTTCCGTCACTTCCAACCGAAAAGGGGTGTCCACCATGCATCCGACGATTATTGTGGCATCCAATTTGACCAAACGCTATGGCGAAACGGTGGTGGTAGATGGGATCGATTTTGCGGTGGGGCAGGGGGAATGTTTTGGATTTTTGGGGCCGAACGGGGCGGGCAAAAGTACCACGATGCGGATGATCATGGGCTTGACCCCACGGGATGGGGGGCGGTTGGAGGTGTTTGGACGGGATGTGATCCCGGAAGATTCGGTTTTGGCGGCGCAAATGGGGATTGTCCCCCAGGATAATAATTTGGACACTGATTTGGAGGTTGGCGAAAATCTGGATGTCTACTGCCGATATTTTGGTTTGTCGGCGCGGGAGCGTGAGGAAAAAATTGAACAGTTGCTAGCGTTTGCCCAATTGAGCGACCGCCGTTATACGCCGGTGACCAAACTGTCGGGTGGCATGATGCGCCGTTTGGTGATCGCCAGGGCGTTGGTGGCGCAACCGAAGATGGTCATCCTGGATGAACCGACCACGGGGTTGGATCCCCAGGCGCGACATTTGATCTGGCAGCGGTTGGCCAAGCTTCGGGAAACGGGGGTGACACTGCTCTTGACGACCCATTATATGGAGGAGGCGGCCCGTTTGTGCGACCGCCTCCTGATACTCAATCGGGGGTGCATCCTCGACCAGGGGAGTCCAGAAGAACTGATCTCCCGTCATGTGGAACCGGAGGTTTTGGAAATTTGGAATCGGGATGGAATGCCTAGTTTGGAAGATTTCGCCGACCTGCCCGGACGTAAGGAACAGGTGGGCGATACCCTGACCATCCACGGTTTTCAATTGGAAACTGTCCGGCAGCTTGTGGTGCAACGGGCGGGGTATGCTTGTTTGTTACGGCCCGCCAATCTGGAGGATGTTTTTCTCCGTTTGACGGGGCATGACCTTAGGGAGGGGCTATGAGAGGACCGACCTGGATGGTTTTCTGGAAGGGGTTGATCCCTTCGTATCGGTTTGTCCATGTGTGGCGACGGCATTTCATGGTGTGGCGAAAAACCGCCATGGCCTCTCTGGCGGGAAGTTTGGGAGAACCGTTGTTGTACCTCCTGGGCTTGGGCTATGGCTTGGGACGGTTTGTCGGGGCGATTGGCGAGATGGATTATATGGTCTATGTGGCGTCGGGTATTTTGGCTTCCAATAGTATGAATACTGCTACTTTTGAAGCCATTTATGGGGGGTTTACCCGCATGACCCGGCAAAATACGTTCCACGCCATGTTGGCAACCCCGCTGACGGTGGCCGATGTCGTGGCGGGAGAGGTCGCTTGGGCCGCTACGCGCTCACTGATTTCGGGAGGGGCGATTTTCCTGGTGGGGATGGTGCTGGGGGCTTTTTCGCCAGGATCGGTGTTGATGGTCCTCCCAGTGGTGGTCCTTTCCGGGTTGGCCTTTGGTGCCATGGCGATGGTGATCACCGCCATTTCGCCTGGCTATGATTTTTTTCTCTATTATTTTACCCTGGTCACTACGCCGATGTTCCTGTTTTGCGGGGTATTTTATCCGGTGGCTTCGTTGCCGCCGCTGGTTCAATCCCTGGTTGGGGTATTGCCATTGACCCATGTTGTGGCTTTGTTGCGTCCCGTGGCCAACGCATTGCCGGTCCTGGATGTGGGATTTCACTTGGCGGTGATTGTCGCGTATGCCCTGGTGGCCTTTACCGTCGCCGTTGCCCTGGTGCGTCGGCGTATCATCGTCTGATATTTTTTTGCCTGAGAAATGGAAGATCGGGATTGTCAAATAGACTGCGATGGGGTATGGTGAAAGCCGTTTTGGGTGAGAGAGAGGGTTTAAAAAGATTAATAAAACTAAGGAGTAACTGAGTCCTTGTAAACGGATATTCCATGTTTCGCCGTGTTTGTATGGAGGGGAAGTTTTCTTTGGACGATGTGTTTTCAATCGATCTTAATCAGTATAGGACGAAGGAGCTGAAATGGCCGAATTGTTTTCCGCAGAGTGGATGACCCGTTTCCAAGAAGAATGGAACAACGAGAAGGAACTGTCCGACGCCTTGGCAGAAATCGACTTCACTTCTACCATTGCTTATGGTTTTGAAGGGGATGACAAGCCCGTCGGCGTGATCGTCGTGCAAAAAGGAAAGGTTGTCAAAAGCGGTCCTTTCACGGGGGAACCCCTGAATTGGGATCTGCGCGCCTCCAAACCCAATTGGGAAAAATGGATTGCCAAAGGGATTGGCATGATGGGTCTTGGGATGGCCTATACCTCGCGCAAGCTCAAGTTTAACGTGGGCGATTATGGTGCGATGATTAAAGATCCGCGCATGGCTAGCCCTTTCATCAAATCTTTTTCGGTGATGGGTCGCGTCTGAAATCGTGTTGGCCTTCGGGTCATTTTTGGGTGGAGGTGGTTTGTTCCATGAGGAAATTGATCACATTGATGGCGCTGGTGTCGGCGCTGGCGGTCTGGATTCTACGACCGGATGTGCCATGGGCAGCGGGCGAAAGCGCACCTCCTCCATTTCTCTCTCCCGTTTCTGGCAATGGTTCTGCTGTCGGCGTTGCGCCGGGTGATGGGAATCGGATCATCGCTGTGGAGGAGGCTTCCATTGGGGCGACGACGACGCTGGGTGGCACCGTGGTTCCTTATCGGGAAGTCTCCTTTTCTGCGCAGATGCCGGGTCGGGTGGAATACATTGCCGGTCTGGAGGGGGACTGGTTTAAAAAAGGGGTGATTTTGGTTGCCCTGAATGACGACGATCTGTTGGCCAAACACCGATCAGCCCAGGCGGCTTTGGCTACCGCCACCGCCAATTGGCGCAATGCCCGGGTTCAGTATACCCGGCAGGTTTATTCCGGTTCCAGCATGGCTTCGGACAACATGGGGATGGACATGCCCCGTATGTTTGATCGCGTGATGACCCGTCCCATGTCCGACATGCTGGGGGTGGACAATCCCGAACTGACCCGTAGGGCGCAGATTTATGCCCAGGGGACGCAGATTGATCAAGCCCGTTATGCCCTGACACAGGCGCAGGCGGCACTTCAAGAGTTGGAAGCCAAACTTCGTGATACCCGTTCCATCGCCCCTTTTGCGGGGGTTTTGGTTGCCAAGCATATTGAGGTGGGCGATACCGTGCAGCCGGGAATGCCCCTCATCAGTTTTGCCGATACGCGCCGTCTTCAGATCAAGTTGGATATCCCGGCGCGGTTGATGCCGGGGATTCAAAAGGGGATGAAGGTACTCGCCAAGCTGGATGTGGGTGGGGTCGAAGCGGAGGCTCAGGTGGCCCAGGTGTTCCCCATGGCCGATCCCCAGCGGCATACGGTGACGGTCAAGTTGGATTTGGCCAAGGGTTCTCCAGGGGGGCCGGGGATGTATGCCGAGGTAATGATTCCCGATATCACTACCCCCGTTCATAGTTTGCCTACGATACCCAAAACGGCAGTGATCTGGCGGGGTTCCCTGCCTGCGGTCTTGATTGCGACCGAAGGGATGGAACCTGAGCTGCGGATGATCCGACTGGGTGGACTGGTGGAAACCGATTCTGTCAGTGTATTGTCTGGACTTCGGGTTGGGGAAAAAATTTATGCTGCACCGCCGCCGGGATCGGTGGGGGGGTGGGATTCTCAGGGAAAGATTGAAGAAAAACCAGCGGCCTCGTTCTGATCTTCTTTTGGCGGGGCCGGTGATTCAATCGCGTGATCGGGGGGGCGGAATTTCTCCAGATCTTAGCAAAACTGCCGAGTTATGAACAGCATCGGTTCCGGTTGCCAATCACCCGTTTGGCCGGGGCGGCGCAAGGCACTCAGTCACCTTTAATTTCCGGTTGCGACAAGGACTATGACCATAGCCTCCAATTCCAACGCAAACAAGTTGCCTCCACCACCTGAAAAGATGGAAGGGCCGCACCACGACCTGGGCGTGGCCGGTACCATGGCCAAGGCGTTTATTCATTCGCCCTTGTCGCCGCTGTTTTTGTTTGCGTGCCTTGCCATGGGGATCATGGGGCTGTTGATGACGCCTCGTCAGGAAGATCCGCAGATCTCTGTCCCCATGGTGGATATTTTTGTCCAATATCCGGGGGCCTCATCGGAGCAGGTGGCGACGTTGGTGACCGATCCTCTGGAACGGATCATGAGTGAAATCGCCGGGGTGAAACATGTGTATTCCGCCTCCCAACGGGGGCAGGCGATGATCACCGTGGAGTATGATGTGGGTCAGGATATGGAGGATTCTCTGGTCAAGTTGTACGACCGGATTGAGTCCAACATGGACAAGGTTCCCCCTGGGGTGCAGCGTCCGTTGGTGAAGCCCAAGGCGGTGGATGATGTTCCCATCGTGACGTTGACTTTGTGGTCGGAGGATACCAACGACAGTGCCTTGCGTGCCTTGTCGCTGGACGTGTTGCAACAGATCAAGCAGGTTGAGAATACCAGCCAGGGATTTATCGTCGGCGGTCGCGCCGAACAGATTCGGGTGGAGATATTGCCGGAGCGGTTGTCGGGTTATGGGATCAGTCTGGACCAGATTGCCCAGACCATCAAGACGGCCAACAGTGAGCAGGGGGTAGGGCATCTTGAAAGTGGTGACCAGGGTTTTAAGGTCTATACCGGATCTTTTTTAAAATCGGCCCAGGATGTTTCCCGTCTGATGGTGGGAACCCGGTTTAATTCACCGATTTATGTTCGGGATGTGGCCCAGGTTTTTGCCGGGCCTGAAGAGACCAGTCAGGTGGTGACTTATACCACCGGTCCTGCGTTCAAGGGTGGTACGCCGACGGCGAATTCGGTTCCGGCAGTGACTTTGGCCATTGCCAAGAAAAAAGGGTCCAACGGCGTGACGGTGGCCAATGGGGTGTTGGCCAAGGTGGAAGAGTTGAAGGGACATTTGATTCCCAACAATGTCCACGTCTCCGTGACCCGTAACTATGGAGAGACGGCCAATGAAAAGGTGAACGAGCTGTTGTTCAAGCTGTGTGTCGCCACGTTTGCGGTGACGTTATTGGTTTGGTACTCCCTGGGGTTCAAACCGGCTGTTGTGACTTTGGTGGTGATTCCGGTGGTGATCCTCATGACGGTTTTTGCCGCATGGATCATGGGCTACACCGTTGATCGCGTTTCGTTGTTTGCCTTGATTTTCTCCATTGGGATCTTGGTGGACGACGCCATCGTGGTGGTGGAGAATATTTATCGGCGATGGCTTTTGGAGGACAGGTGTTGTCATCTGATTTCCGTCGATGCGGTCCGTGAGGTGGGTAACCCGACGATCCTGGCGACGTTTACCGTGATTGCCGCCTTGCTGCCCATGGGGTTTGTCCGGGGGATGATGGGGCCTTACATGTTGCCCATTCCGGCACTGGGTTCGGTGGCGATGTTGTTTTCGTTGTTTGCCGCTTTTATTTTTACCCCGTGGTTGGCACAACTGATCAAGCCCAGTATGCGTTCTTTGCACATGCACTCCGAGAAAGAGCATCGGAGCGTTGAAAGGTTGGAGCGGTTTTATCGCTGGGTCATTCCCGGCTTGTTGGACAGTCGGTTCAAGGGGTTTGCCTTTTTGGGGTTGTTGGTTGCCGGATTTTTTGCCTCTGTGCTGTTGTTTTATACCACCGATGTGACGGTGAAGATTCTTCCGTTGGATAACAAGCCGGAATTCAACGTGGTCATCAACATGCCCGAAGGGACGGCGTTGCCCAGGACGGTGAATGTGGCCAACCGCATGACCGAGATGCTCAAGGAGAGTGTCCCAGAGGTGACCGCCCTACAGACATATATCGGTACCGCTTCGCCATTCAATTTTAACGGCATGGTGCGGCACTATTATATGAGACGCAATTCCTGGGAGGCCGATATCCAGGTGCAGTTGCTTCATAAAAAGGAACGTGCGCGTACCAGCCATGATCTGGCGGTCGCTGTACGTGAATTGTTGACCCCCTATGCCCAGAAGATGGGGGCGCGTATCCAGGTGGTGGAGATGCCGCCTGGGCCGCCGGTGTTGCAATCGGTGGTGGCGGAGGTGACGGGTCCGACGGCTGCGGTGCGGCGTGAGGTGGCGGAACAGATGACGCGGTTTTTCGCGAAATCGGAAAACATTGTGGATGTGGATAATTATATTCAGCAGCCTTTTGAATTTTGGCGGTTTGAGGTGGAGACGGAGAAGGCTGTCCGTCGGGGGATATCGGTTGATGCCATCAACCGCAATCTGGCGATGGCCATGGGGGGAGCGCAGTTGGGCGATGTTAAGGGGGGGGGTATTTTGGAACCGACCTATATCGTCTTGCAGGTACCACTGGAAATTCGCTCTAAGATTTCGAGCATGAGCGATTTGCCGATTTCCACCCCGGAAGGGGCGACTGTCCCCTTGGGAGAATTGGGTCGATTTGTCAAGGATGTGCAGGATCACATCATCTTCCATAAGGATTTGCGTCCGGTGGAGTTTGTGACGGGTGAGGTGACGGGTCGTTTGGATGCGCCGATTTATGGGATGTCGGAGGTGCAAAAAATGCTCGATACCTACAAGACTCCCGATGGCGTTTACATGTCGGGGAACTATCTTGGGCCGCCGGAAAGTTATGGCCAGTCTGGTTTTGAATGGACGGGTGAGTGGACAGTAACCTATGAAACTTTCCGCGACATGGGTATGGCGTTTGGTGCGGCACTGATTTTGATCTATATGTTGGTGGTTTGGGAGTTTGGTAATTTTATATTGCCTGCCATTATCATGGCTCCGATACCATTGACATTATTAGGGATTATTCCAGGTCACTGGTTGTTGGATGCTCGGTTTACGGCCACATCGATGATCGGTTTCATTGCCTTGGCGGGGATTATTGTCCGCAACTCCATTTTGTTGGTGGATTTTGCCCAACAGGAGATCCTGAGAGGTGAAACGGTGCGGGATGCGGTGATCATGTCGTGCAAAGCCAGAACCCGTCCCATTTTGATCACGGCGTTTGCGTTGGTGGCGGGTTCCAGTGTGATCCTTGGTGATTTTATTTTCCAAGGGATGGCGATTTCGCTCTTGTTTGGTTCGTTGGTCTCTACCCTTCTGACGTTGTTGGTGATCCCTTTGGGGTGTGTTACGGCGCAGAAAGGTTTCAAGCGTCCCGCGCCGGAGGATACGGTTTTTCAGGGGAGTGTCTTTAGCACAAGGGGTACTGCGTGTGATCCCGACGCTGGGGTTTTACCGGCGGAATTGCAGGGCAGCGGAGGACCGGACTCTTATGTGGCGGTCAAGAATGAAATGCGCAAGGCGGTTGCTAGCAGGGATGTGTTGAGCGACGATGTGGTGGTAGGATCTGGATCGGGCAAGGGGCGTGGTGGTTCGACCCGTAAATCGCGGAGTGGTGTTTCCACATCGGCGAAATCCAAGGAGCCTCAAGAAGAGTCCGTTGTGGCGGAGGTCGTCCCTGTCGAAGTGGTCGGGCAGGGAGAAGCGGTTTTGATCCCCCCAAGGC
>PEAO01000102.1:0-1283 GCA_002753615.1 Magnetococcales bacterium DCbin2 | reverse complement strand
ATACCCCCCCTATGGTTGATGAATCGGTGGCTGTTGTTCCCGTTCAGGAAGTTGCTTTGGTTCAGGAACGAGATTTGGTGGATGGCGAATCTGGGGCGTTGTCTGGGGAATTGAAAGGTACCGATGTTGCGGAGGGCCAAATGCCGGTGGAACAGGATGTTGGAACGAGCCAACAGTCTGGGGGGCGCAAGGCTGGCGGTGGTCGGCGTGGTATTCGGTTGAAATCAAGAAATCAGGGTGATGGGGTTGATGAGGGGATGTGATGAGTCAGCCGCGTCGTTGGCCATATGGTTGGAAGGTGTGGTCCCTTGGGTTGGGTATCCTGGGTTGTTTGTTGCCGCCGACGTGGGGGATGACTGAGGGGGCGTTTGGTGTCGGGCAAGGGGTTGGTACGGCAGCGGAGAATGGGTGGGCGAATGGTCGCCAGGGGGATGGTCGCCAGGGGAATGGTCATGAGACATCGGCCCAAGGATCGGCTCGCTATTGGGATCCTCCGCCGGGATTTCGGGGTGATGAGGCGGGGGAGGGTGAGAGGGTCGGTGTTCAGGGATATGGATCAGGGGGATATGAATCGGGAAAGTTTCCTGATCGTCCGAATGGCTATGGCGGCGATAGCCAGTCCAATCCGCCGGGGTTGGAATCGTCGTGGGGACCGGATGGCAGGGCGGTAGGTGGTCTTGACGGCTCTTTTGCCCCTGGCAGCACTCTGGATTCTGCTCCTGGCAGTCATTTGGATTCTGAGACGCTGGATCCTCGCCGTGAGATTGACCCTTATTTCCTTAGAAAGCGGCAGGAGAGTGGCTATTCCGGGTCTCAGGCACCGTGGGGTAGCGGTGGGTGGGATTCTCGGTCAACGGGGTATCGGTCGGGAGGGTATGACGGGGGCGATGGTTATCGGATGAACCAAGCGGCCCCTTTTCGCTATGATGATCCGGCAGGAGGTAGATCCGGGTATCGGGCTGAGGGGACACCCTCTGATGGTCGGGGATATCCTGGCTATCGGGGTTATGGCGAGGCAAGTGCGTATCCGGGTGGTACGGCGGATGGTGCTGGTCTCTACCGTGATCGGGATGTTGGGGCTTCTGCTGGCAGGGGGATGGAGCAGGAGCGGTATGATGGTCGCGGGGGCAATCGGAGCGGGGGATCTTTTTCGTGGAACGGTAATTCTGATTGGAGTGGGATGGGGGATCGCGGCTGGGGGGGAATGCCGGTTCCGTGGAAGTCTCCGTCTGGGGATTGGACGCGACCCTGGGATGGTTGGCGCAACGGAGACGGGGAGGGTG
>PEAO01000101.1 GCA_002753615.1 Magnetococcales bacterium DCbin2 | reverse complement strand
CCTTCAATCATGTTTCCACCCTCGTTTTCCATCTATGTTCATGTCCCATTTTGCCATACAAAATGCCATTATTGTGCCTTCGATTCCATCCCCTCTCGTCCCGCCCACGCATTCACCTCCTGGCGTAAAGCCATCCTCGCCGACTTAAATTACCAAGCCAAAACCCTCAGCCATCATCCCCCCCGCCCCGTCACCTCCATTTTTTTCGGCGGCGGCACCCCCTCCCTCCTCCCCCCCGCCATCATCGGAGAAATTTTACAACACATCCAACAATTCTGGCCCCTCAACAACCAAACGGAAATCACCCTGGAAGCCAACCCCGAATCCACGACCCCCGCCAAGCTTCATGATTGGCGTTCCCTGGGAATCAACCGTCTCAGTCTGGGCATTCAAGCCCTTGATGATCGCCGATTATCCCTCCTCGGACGCCCCCATACGACCCTGCAAGCACGTCAAGTCTTCGCCGAAAGCCGAAAAGCGGGCTTTGAGACAATCAATCTTGACCTGATCCACAGTTCTCCCGGTCACACACCACACCAATGGCAGGAAGAACTCTCCCTGGCCATGGAACTCAATCCCGAACACATCTCCTGTTACGCCCTGACCATCGAACCCGGAACCCCCCTGGAACGCCAATTAAACGCCGCAACCCTGCAACTTCCCACCGATGAAACCGCCGCCACCCTCTACCAGTTAACCCAAAGCGTCCTGGAACAACACGGCTGGAACCGCTATGAGATTTCCAATTATGCCCGCCAGGATCATCTCTGCCGACACAACTTGGCCATTTGGCTTTCAGGAGATTATCTGGGCGTTGGACCTGCCGCCCACGGAAAAATGACCCATCAAGATGGTGCGATCATCCGCACCCACAACCATTGGCCCCTGGAGGGATATATCCACACCCAAAAACACCACGACGCACCCTTTCAATGGGTGGAATTATCCAGTCCCGAAGAGGCGGCGGCAGACTGCCTGATTATGGGATTGCGGTTGGTTTCAGGAATTCCCAGACAACTTTATCGAGAGGTCGCCGGTGCAGACCTGATGGAGAAAAAAAGTGCTGAGGTCGATTTTCTTGTGAAAGAGGGTCTGCTCCTCATGGACCCAACCTCCATCCGCTTAAGCCCCAGGGGACTGGATTTTTTGGATACCTGCCTGACTTGGCTGATCTAAACAGAATGCACCTGTTTCAATGGAAGTGTTTGCTGTCGTCTGATGGAGACTCGTGATACACTGGGATCAGTTACAGCTCTAGGGAAGGAAACTCTGCCGTGAGTACCGCCATTGCGTTCGACACACTCGCATACACCAAAAAACTGAGGGCCGCTGGCGTTCCCGAAACCCAGGCGGAAGTTCATGCGGAAGCCATGGCCGAATTGGTGGAAGAGAGATTGGCCACCAAGTTGGATATTGAGCTTGTCCGACGCGATATGAAAGAAATGGAAATGCGGCTCAAACACGACTCGGCTTTATTAAAACACGATCTGACCTTGCGGCTTGGCGGCATGATGGCGGCGTCGGTGGGAATCGTGGCAGCACTGGTCAAATTGCTTTGACAGTGCGTTGTCACTTACAATATACACTGTCGTTGGTTATCACTTTAGGGAGGAAGGCTCTGCCGTGAGTACAGCCATTGCGTTCGACACACTCGCATACGCCAAAAAACTGAGGGCTGCTGGCGTTCCCGAAACCCAGGCGGAAGTTCATGCGGAGGCCATGGCCGAATTGGTGGAAGACAGATTGGCCACTAAGTTGGATATTGAGCTTGTCCGGCGCGATATGAAAGAAATGGAAATGCGGCTCAAGCACGACCTGACCCTACGGCTTGGCGGCATGATGGCGGTGGCAGTGGGAATCGTGGCGGCACTGGTCAAATTGCTTTGACAGTGCGTTGTCACTTGAAATACAAACCGACGGCCAGAAAAATGTAGAGCAGGGCAAAACAGACGGGAATATAATTTTCTATGTGTGTGAATGGCCAATAAGCCTTCCTGTTTTTCCCTTCCTCCAACACCTTCCACTCGGCATCATAAGGTGCCGCCGGGAGCCATTTCTCAAATTCATGAATCACCTTGAATTTACCCGTGTTCAACTGACGGTAGGAATTGATCAGAAGCCACCATAACAAACAGAGGATCAAAACAGCGATAAAGGGTGCCATGCCAAAAAAAGTTTGATCAAGGATTTTCTCCTTGATCAACACGGTAAAGGCCGCAATAAACGCGGTATGAACACCAACGAAAAATGAATTGGCCAACATGCGTCTGGCACTGATACGATCCGCCATCTCAACGTATAGCTTGTATTGTTCAAGCAGATGTTTCTGAAAATCAGGGCCATTAACATCGGTACTGTTTTTGATCAGTTCCAGATCGACTGCCATTACAATGAATGCTCCCTGATTGTCTCAACTGTTGAATAATAACCGTTCAACCCCCTAAAAAACTATCGAAAGAAAAAAGGGGTCTGGGGGATTGCCCCCAGGGTTTTGTTTTTGAACTTAAATCAAAAGCTTCATTCTTTGCTTTTGAATTTAAACAAAGTCAAAAACAAGGTCAAAAGCGAAGCATGGAAACCTTTTTGTTTAAATTCAAAAACAAAGTCAAAACCCTGGGGGCAATCCCCCAGACCCCTTTTTTCTTTTAATAATTTTTCTTTTTCTTCAACTCAGGCCGCCGTAAACTTGTTCACAACGCCACTATCGATGAGTTCCTGTTTGTGCTTCACCAAATACCAGGACAAACTGGTGAAAAATAAATCGCGCACCGGTTCGTTGTTGACCATCCGAAACAATCCCTCGATCACATACCCATTGCCGACGGGAAACCGAACCGGACGAAATGAAACCGTTCGACCATTGTAAGAGGTGGCATGAACCACCAAAACCGTTTTCTCACCCATCCTGACGACAGGCCCCCCCCCATCCTGATCCCGATGGACCTCCAACCGATCCAAATCCAAATCATGGACGTTCCACACTTCCCGATCCAAAAGATCCACCGCCTTCAATGTCCCATAAGCCAGAACATTTAAAAGATTCTGCTCAAACAACGGATGCTCTTCAAGATCGGTTACCTGCTCCCGCCACGCCTTGAGAGTGGCGTGTGAACGCAAAATAAAAACGGCACAGTTCAGATAAGGTTGCTCCTTGGAAATACCCGCTTTTTCCAATAACTGTTCAAACGGTGCCAATGGCAGATTCCGTACCATGTCGGCAATGGAACCACCCAAATCCTGACATATCGACAAAAAATCCCCACAATCGGCTTTGGCGTCCATAATCGCCTCCACCGCCTGGACCAATGACCCGACGACCAAACAATCGCTGTCGATCCAAACCAAAGCGTCATAATCCAGTTCCCCCGCAAACAAACTCATGGAGGCTTTATAACGATACGGGTGCAAACCCGGTCCCAGAGAGGCGGGCCGAGGCAACAGTTGACCTTTGGCCTCCAAAAATTTTTTCTGCGGCTCCGATAAACCAAAATCACAAACGTAAAGCTTTTCTCCATGGGGGGCGTAGGTGGCAAACGATTCCAGGAGCGGCAACACCAACAAAAAATAAGATGCCGTCGCCCCCGTCAAATAAACACACCTACCCGACATGAGTTCCCTCCTCAACGATGTCACCTCGCAACGCATCCTTGTGGGCTACCGGCAAAACGCCGGAATCACCATCATCGGGAGAGAAAAAATAACGGACCGAACCAATCCGACGATAATGATCGTACAAACTGTTCCAACCATTGACGTACATAGAACACGCATCATTGAAACAAACCAACATGACGTTGGTGCAAAACCCCAACCCATCCCCAAATTCGTTGGAGTTGGCCCACCATTTTTTCATTTTTTCCCCACAATGGGGGCAGTTCTTGTCCCAACTGATTTCGGTCATGCCAATTTCTCCTTAAGCCAATCCGGTATACCCGCCATGACCTCCGGCAACAGGTCAACCCTGGTACCACCACCCTGCGCCATGTCGGGACGGCCACCACCTTTACCACCCAGTTTTTCCGCAACATACCGCATCAAATCACCCGCCGCCACACGCCCCGTCACATCCTTGGTCACACCCGCCACCAAACTGATTTTTTCATTCTGAGGCAACGCCAACAAAATCACCCCAGAACCCAGTTTATCTTTCAAGCGGTCCATCAACTCACGCAACGCACCCGGCTCCAACCCTTCCACCTGCTGACTGATCAAGGAAACCCCAGCGACCACGACCGCCGCACCCACCAAGGTATCCACCATGTTACCCGACATGGCACTTTGAAGCTTGGCCAGTTCCCGTTCCAACTCCTTCTGCCGTCCCTGTAACTTGCGAATCCCCTCCTCCACCTGACTCGGAGGGACTTTCAACAACCCGGCACTCCCCTTGAGACTGAGCCAATCCCTTTGGTAACTCTGCCTAGCCCAATGGCCCGCCACCGCCTCGATACGCCGAACCCCCGCCGACACAGCACTCTCAGCAAGGATCCGAAACAGGCCGATGTCACCGGAGCGTTTGACATGGGTGCCACCGCAAAGTTCCATCGTCGGTCCGACCCGGACCACACGCACCTCGCTCCCATATTTTTCCCCGAACAGGGCCATGGCACCACTGGCAATCGCCTCATCGGGTGTCATCACCGTCGTTTCCTGATGATCATTGGCCAAAAGACCTTGATTGACCATCTCTTCCACCTGTTCAAGTTCCTGCGCCTCCAGGCCCTGATAATGGGAAAAGTCAAAGCGCAACCGTTCCGCCGCCACATGAGAACCCGCTTGTTTGACGTGTTGGCCCAAAACATGGCGCAAGGCATGGTGCAAATAATGGGTGGCGGTATGGTGACGACGAATCGCCAACCGTGCCTGGGGATCCACCACCATACTCACCGAATCTCCCGCGTGTAACACCCCTTGGACCATTTTTCCATGATGACTCACCAAATCGGGAAGCGGCTTGCGGGTATCATGGACCTCAAAACGACCGTGGGCCGTTTGAATGATCCCAATGTCCCCCACCTGCCCCCCCGATTCACCATAAAAAGGGGTCTGGTTGACCAGGATCACCCCCTCTTCCCCCTCGGACAAAGAGGAGACCTCCTGACCCCCATGCAAGAGCGTCAGCAGACCCGCCTGGGTGGTTTCCATGGCATAACCCAGAAAATCGGTGGCACCAAAGCGTTCGCGGATCTCATGATAGACCACCGCCACCCGTTCATCACCCGATCCAACCCAGGCGGCCCGCGCCCGCGCCCGTTGCTCGGCCATGTGCCGCTCAAAACCAGCCATGTCCAGACCAATCCCCCGATCACGCAAAATATCCGCCGTCAAATCGACCGGGAAACCATAGGTATCATACAAAGAAAAGACGGTACCACCATCCAATTCGCATCCATGAGAAAGGGGAGAAAGGGGAGAAAGGGGAGAAAGGGTTCGGACCGCCTCCTCCAGGTGTTTCAAACCACTGCCCAACGTCAGAGCAAAACGCTTCTCTTCGTTTTCGATCACCTTCATCGCCACCGCCCGCTGCGCCTCCAGTTCGGGGAAATGTCCCCCCATCAACCGGACAAGATCGGGGACAAGAAGGTACAAAAAGGGGTCCGCCATCCCCAACAAACGGCCATGGCGCATGGCGCGCCGCATGATGCGTCTGAGGACATATCCCCGCCCTTCGTTGGAAGGGAGTACACCATCGGAAATTAAAAACGTGACCGCCCGCAGATGGTCGGCGATCACACGCAAGGAGACAACATGTTGCGGATCATGGGCAAAAACACCCGTTTGGCGTGCCACCGCCTGAATGAGGGGGAGGAAAAGATCGGAATCATAGTTATTCCGTCGCCCCTGAAGAATGGCCGCCAACCGTTCCAATCCCGCCCCGGTATCGATGCAAAGTTGCGGCAGGGGACGCATCGTCCCATCCTCCAACCGATCATATTGCATGAAGACTAGGTTCCAGATCTCCATGAACCGATCACCATCCTCATGATCCGATCCCGGAGGTCCACCCGGAACTTCCGGGCCATGATCATAAAAAATTTCTGAACACGGACCACACGGCCCCGTCGGCCCCATAGACCAAAAATTATCGCTCGTGGCAATGCGAAGTATCTTATCCTCCGGTAATCCGACTTTTTGATGCCAAATATCATAGGCCTGTTGATCCTCGGCATAGACCGTCACCAAAAGACTCTCCGGCGGCAGACCAAAGCCTTCGGTCACCAGCTCCCAGGCCATGGATATGGCTTCATCTTTAAAATAGTCGCCAAAGGAAAAATTACCCAGCATTTCAAAAAAGGTATGATGACGGGCGGTGCGACCGACATTTTCAAGGTCGTTGTGTTTCCCCCCCGCACGCAGACATTTTTGCGAAGAGACTGCCCGGTGAAATGCCGGGGTCTCCTCTCCCAGAAAAATCCCCTTGAATTGATTCATCCCGGCGTTGGTAAACAGCAAGGTTGGATCATTCTGAGGAATCAGGCTGGAGGAATGGACCTCCGTATGGCCATGTTTTTTGAAAAAATCGATAAACCGTTGGCGAATTTCATTTCCCGTCATAAGTCACCCCAGCTGGAGATCGTGACAAAACCCGATGGATGGTATCCGTGTCAAAACCTCGTCGAAACAACAAATCAAAACATCGCCTTTTTGCCCGTTGGTCTGCGCCAGCAGCACCACCTTTCCAAAACTCCGCACAGCGCCGTTCAAAAACCCTGGCCACAATGTCTCCCAAATCAATCTCCTCAAGTGCCTTGGCCATCCCCTCGGAAACCACCTCGGAAGTCAAGCCCAACACCAGCAACTCACCACGTACTTTCGAAGGTCCGTAACCCTTTCCGGCCATTCTGGAAACCGCCCGGCGATACGCAAACAGGGGATCATTCAAAAGCCCCGCCCCCAGGCACGCTTCAAGCACCCGCTCAACCAACGCCGAAGGCTCCCCCTTGGCCAGAAGTTTCCGTCTCAATTCCTCCACGCCGTGGTCACGCAACGCCAGAATCCGTATCGCCCGGTCATAAACACCCCGATAATCTCGGTCATGGGCATTTGCATCATCCTCTTTTCGGGTAGAATCCCCCATATCCAAAACCTTTTTTCGTCAGTTTTTCGTCACCTCTGTTGAAAAATCCAACAAAACTGAAGAGGCACGTTACTTGCATCAGCTAATCGAGACAAAATTTCCCATCGAACAAAAGAGAAGGTAGACGCATCATGAAGCCCAATCCAACCAGCCCCGTTGCCCACCGCACTGTCCCACAAACTGCAAGCGGTATCAAACATCCCATTGACTTATTTTTTGAAAAGTCGCAGCGCCCAGAACATGACAGCAAGCCGCTCTCCCCCAGCAACGACCTTTGGGATCCCTGGGATAAAAAAAATCTTCCAGGAAAATAAACCAACGGCCTCTCACCCAAGGGTCGGGCAATGTGTGCGCAAGACCGCTTCGATGGTTGCCAGTGCTTTGTGTCCCAGGGCGTTGTCGCGTCCGTTTTTCGCCATGACTGCCAATTTTTCGGGATGATCCAACAGGGCGGCGATCCGCTCGTACAATGATTCCGGTGTCACCGCATTTTCGAGCATCACTTCCGCCGCCCCCAAGGATTCCAGGTAGCGCGCGTTCCCTTCCTGGTGATTATCGGTCACGTTGGGGGATGGAATGAGCAATGCGGGGAGGCCGGCGCACAACAATTCGTTCACCGTGGCGGAGCCACCACGGCAGACAATCAGGTCAGCCGCTGCATAATACTGGGCAATTTCTTCGATATACCCCTCCATGCGATAACGCCCCTGCAACGACTCCGCAGGGAACAAACGGGCCACCATCTCCCGGGTCTCTTCCAGGTAGTGTTGTCCGGTTACATGGAGAAAAAACCAATCATTGCGATGCCTCGTCAACGACAACATCTTAAGGAGGGTTTCGTTGATGAACCGTGCCCCGCCGCTCCCCCCCATGACCAGACAAATTTTTTGATCCACGGGCAACCCCAACGACTGCCGCGCCGTCACCGGGTCTAAGGAACCTATTTCGGCCCGAACCGGGCATCCTGTAACCACCGATGGGATTTTGGACAAAGGCAATTTTGTATTGGGAAAAGTCGTCATGGCCAACGCCCCCACCCGCACCAGCAAGCGGTTGGCCAGACCACCATGGGTATTTTGTTCGTGGATCACCACCGGGATGCCGAGGATACGGGCCACAAGACCCACGGGCAGACTGACATAACCGCCGAAACCAACCACCAGGGCCGGGCGCAACCGCAACACCAACCGCAATGCAAGTATCAATGATCGGGTAAAACGCCAAAGGAATCCCGGCAATCGTCGTGGACTCACCGTAAATGGAACCGCCACCAAAGGATAAAATGCAATCCCCTCCGCCGGGACGACCCGCCCTTCGATTTTATCTGGGTGGCCCACATAAACCACCTGCAAACGCCCTTGAAGATGCCTTGCCAAAGACAAGGCGGGATACAGGTGCCCCCCCGTCCCTCCCCCAGTCAACAACACACACATGCCATCGGATTTCATAACCCACCGTTCATCTCACGATCCAACGAATAATAAAGAACTATTGATACCAACACCGTCACGCTTCCTGACCAATCGTCCAATCTTATATGGTCATCCCAGAGCCGCTATGGTATGCTAGGGCAAATTGGGCGTCGGCGACAGTGGAAACCGTCGTATTCAGTCACACAAAATTTTGCAACTGCCGCCTGAGGGGCGTCATGTCCCTGGACAAGCGAACCGATGAAAGAGTAGAACTGACCTCATCTCTCACCAGAAACGTTTCAGCAGTATTCGAGCCTCGCCCATGGCTGGGTAAGGTCGGATTTTTCTCGTAAGGAGTGTGCCGAAATGCCAGTAGACGAACTTGTCCCTATGTCGGACGACGAATTTCAAAAGCAATATGGTTATGTGTTCGATGACCCTGAAGTCGATGCCCTGGTATCCTGGAGGGAAGTCAACACGTTTGAAAAAACAAATGAGTCGGCCTATGTGGCCATGGCGGCTCAAAACAGAGTATTTTTCGCTGAAAAAATGAAAGAGGTCTGTAGCCAGATTGCCGAAAGCTCCAGGTGAGGGAATATCCATGGATCCGAAGGAAAGATTCTCTTCTCTTGTCGCAATTTATCGGCTCATGGTATTTGGAAATAGTTGTTCTGGAACCGAGTTGGATCCGCGAATCCTTCGAGCGTGCGTAGAGGCTTACGTTGGGGACGTGATGATCTACAGGGCGAAGAATCCGGGTACTCAACTTCTTGACCCTCACAAGAAAGCTGCGTTCACCATCAAATGGATTGTCCGATATCGGCCAATCCAATTGATCCAGTCGGATCATTCTGCCGCTATCTGTAAGCTCACGATCAATGAATTTTACGCGCTGTACTCCGGTCTGAGCCACATGAATCTTTCCATCAGTTCCATATCCGAAGCCTACGTCAGAAATTTTATCTACAATCTTCGTCGATGTCCTGTTGAGGCCGAAACACTGGCATCGGAAATGTACCTTCTGGAACAAAGCATCCGGGGTAACCCCCCGTAATTTGCGGTGCTTGTGGTTCGCCTTTGAAGGTGGACAGTTATAAAAGTTATACAACAAAAAACATCATGGGCGTTTACTTATTGTGAGTGAATGGGAGAGGGTCGCATGGAAATCAACGTCAAAGTAGAAGTTTCGCCCCAAGAGGCCAGGGCCTTTCTGGGATTGCCGGATGTGCAGCCATTGCAAAACGAGGTTTTGGAAAAAATGAAGCAGCGCATGTTAAGCAAAATGGATGACCTTGAAAATATTTTTGATCCCGGCAAAGCGATGGAAAGCTATTTCTCCCTCTATCCCCAATGGATGGATGCCTTCAAAAAACTGAGTACGACAGGCCAAAAATAGTGGGTTTATAAAGATTCGGGCCAACGGACCACGTTGGCCTTTTTCTTTAAAAATTCCAGATAGCGGCCATGTTCCGCCTCTTCTTTGGCACTCAATGGCCATGAGCGATAATCAACCTGAATGATTGGAAGTTTTGGTTGCTCACCAATAACCTCCTGGGCAAGAACTTTAGCCCCATCATCCATTCCCAGTGCCAAACTGAACTGACCGCCACCCATGAGTTCGATATAGACATCGGCCAGCAAGTCGGTATCAAGCAAGGCTCCGTGGGTGGTTCGCTGCGATAAGTCGATGCGAAACCGCCGACATAATGCATCCAAACTGGCGGAGGCATTGGGAAATCGTCGTCGCGCCATCACCAATGTATCGATGGCCCGTGATGCGGCCAGAATCGGTTTATTGGCTCTTGTCAGCTCGGCATTCAGAAAACCCAGATCAAATGCCGCATTATGGATCACCAATTGATCTTCACCGATAAAATCTAAAAATTCTGCAACAATATCCTTGAAGCGTGGACAACCTGCCACCTTTTCGTTGGTGATACCGTGGATGCGTGTTGCCTCTTGGGGAATATCGCGTTCGGGGTTGATGAACCATTGTCGCACTTGGCCTTTGCTGAGATTGACCAGTTCTGTACAACCGATTTCCACAATCCGGTGTCCCTCTCCCGGTTCCAAACCGGTGGTCTCGGTATCCAGAACGATGAGTCGTTCCACGATGAGTCTCTCCCTCCCTATAAATAAAACGATTAAAAGAAAAAAGGGGTCTGGGGGATTGCCCCCAGGGTTTTGATTTTGACTTTGCTTTTTTACGCGCCCCTTATCCCGAAGCATTTTTCCCGTGCTTTTTCTTTTTGAGGGAAAAATGCGCA
>PEAO01000100.1 GCA_002753615.1 Magnetococcales bacterium DCbin2 | reverse complement strand
GGGGGCAATCCCCCAGACCCCTTTTTTCTTTTAATAATTTTCTAGGGTGTGTCTCAAGTTATCGGATACCAACACGCCTTAATGTCAAGGGATTCCAAATGCAATTGCCCTGGGGGGGTGGACTCTTCTGTCGTGATGGAGGCAGGAAATATGGCGACGATGAACGTCTCTTTGCCCGACCCGATGCGCCGGTGGGTCGAGAGCCAAGTTGAAAGCGGCACCTATGCCAATGCCAGCGATTATGTTCGCGATCTGATCCGGCAGGATCAGCGTCAACGGGAAATGCTGAAGTTGGCGTTGGCCGAGGCTGAGGAGAGTGGCGTCAGCGGGCGCAAGGTTTCCGACATCATACAGGCGGCCAAGGTGCGTATGCATGGCGGGTGAGTATATTCTCTCCGGCAAAGCGGACGACGACCTGGCGGAGATTTACATCCATACCCATCGGCATTTCGGCGAAGCGCAGGCCGATGCCTATCTGATGGGTCTGGACGCCTGCTTCAGAAATCTCGCCGACCAACCTGCAATGGGACGGCGGGTAGACGATCTCCGGGAAGGGTCTCTGCGCTGGGACTATGAACGGCATGCCATCTTTTACAAGCTTCAACCCGCTGGTATTGTGGTCATGCGCGTTTTGCACGGTGTCCGAAATCTTTCTTTTCTGTTGCATCTGGAGGATATAGAAACCGGAGGTTCTCGACCTGGGCCGGCGAGATGAGGCAGAAACAAAAAAGGCGACCGGGAAAAATTTGCCCCCTGGCCGCTCATTAGGAAAAATCTGATCAATGGTCGGGGCGAGAGGATTCGAACCTCCGACCCCTAGCACCCCATGCTAGTGCGCTACCAGGCTGCGCCACGCCCCGACTTGAACTGCGCGGATAATAACTGGAAAACAGGGTCATGTCTAGAATTTAGCGCACAAATTAATGGCCAATTGTAACCCAGAGAACATTTTTATTGGCATGTTTGCTGCATAAGTATCGGGTAAGCGTCGTCGTTCCATCAAGACCACAACGGCGCGGTGAGACACACAAACGGGGCCTTGCAGCCCTTCGATCCGATACGAAGAGGAAAGCACCATGGACATCGCCAACGCTGCCAGTTTTTTGATTGATCGTGCGGTTAGAATGGCCTCAGGACTTCAACAGCAAAACCGCGAAAATACCGCCAAATCGGCGTCGGTCCGCGCGTCACGGGAGAAAACGGCCTCGCTGTTGGTTGATCAAGGGCCTGCATTTCGGTCGTCGTCGGCCTACCGGGTATCGATCTCCAACGCTGGCTTACAAAAGATGCAGTTGAATGGCACGGTGGTGTGATGTCGGTCATCGGTACCAGACGTTCGTTGGGGAAAATGTTTCCCTTGAACCTTCGTTATCCCTTGCTGCCACAAGGTTACCGCCCCGGTGGTCATGATTTGCCGAGGAAACGGTGGAAGCTTGCCGGCTCTGCGGAAGGATTTGCCGATCACCTCAGTGTGAAGCCTCGGTTATCGGGTGGTGTGTGACGGTGCCTGCTCCATCCCCTAGATGGTGGATCGATCAGTATCCTTGGATTCAGGGGGGGTGACTTGCCGACGCGGACTTTGTTCATCCATTTCTTTTTGCACCCGCTCCAGCCACTGTTCCAACAATCTTTTTGACTCCTCCAGGACACCCTTGGCTTTTTCCCGCACCTCTGGGGCGTTTTCTTCGTAGGCCAGTTTGCCCGCACGATTCAAGGCGTCCATGGCATCCAAAAACGATTCCCGGGCGTTTTCTAAGGCTTCCTGGGTTGTTTCTGTCCCTTTTGTTTCCGGTTTTGCAGGTTCTTCTGCCGAGGCCATTGGCCATTTCGTCTGAAGGAGCGTCAAAAACAGGAAGAAAAAGAAAATCCTGATCGATTTCATTGTTGCCAGACTCCTAAAAATTCCACCCTAGAAATGTCACCTGTTGGGACATGCAGGGGTAGGCCAGGGCATTTTCTCGGACCAATGTGCGGTAGAAGGTTTCGTCGGCCCAACGAAGGTCTAAAAACTCCCGCGTTAAACAGGCCGGTTGACCCTGCCAATCATCGCTTGAATATAAAAAACTGATATGCGGGTGTTCACATTGAAACATGGGCTGGATATCCAATCGGTTCCAGGACACTAGCGTCATCCCCGTCTCTTCTCGCACTTCGCGGCATAAAGCGGTTTCCAACGCTTCTCCATGGTCCATGTATCCCCCAGGAAAAGACCATTTTTCCCAGCGGTGATCGCGATAGGCCAACTGGCCCAGCAAAATGCGGTCACCACCATCACCCCCGCTATGTCGGTCGATCAGGATGACGTGGGCCGATACCGTAGCCAGAAGTCGTTCTGGTTTTTTTGGAACATGATCGGGAATCAATGACATGGTGTGCGTTATCCATTCGGTTCAAAAACAATTTTCCAATCGGAGTCCTCCCCGAAACGCCAATACTGTGTCATGGGAACCCATCTTCCCCCAGTCCCCGTTGCCTGCCAACCATTCCACGTAACCACCATCATGGAATCGTCTCCAGGATACTCCATGAGACCTGGATCCATCAAACTGACATTTCCGTCGGTGAAACGATTCCATGCGGCATCATCCATGCGTCCCGCTTGATAGTGCGAAGAATAATGACGAAGAATCCGTTCTCCCTGGCGCATGGTCCAATCATCACGCCATTGATAGATACGTTGTATCATCTGTTCCCGACGACGCCACCATTCGTTGGGTGTTAGCCAGTCGATGTGTTGGGTCAGGATGACCGGATAACCGATATTCATTTTTTGGTTTAAAATCTTAAAATCAGGGTTGGTCAAGACCACGCACCCATCGCTGGCCCTGGGAGGACGGCTGTAGGTGTCCAAGGGTGTTCCATGCAACCAGATGCCGCTGCCGGTGCGATGGTGTAATTGATCCCATTCGTTGGGATAATCCAGGGGCAAGGCACCGAAACCATAAAGCGGTGGTAAAATTTTTCCATCCAGACGACCGGTGACGTGATAAAGGCCAACCGGCGTTTTCTTATCTCCCTGTTGTTCTTTTCCGGTCCCTTCTTTGCCGATGGTTATATAATAATCGGAGACTTTTTCGGGGATGCTCTGCCAGTTGGAAAATAAATACAATCGGGAACGGGATAAATCGACAACCAGGACGTGGGTATAGGATGCCGGAATACGTAACAGTTCTCCAGGAAGGGAATTTTTCTGGGGTTGTTTTTCATGATTTAACCGCGCTTTGGCTTCCGCCATCAGGTCGGCCAGTTCTTTATCATAGCCGACGACCCCTTCACCGAACCGGGTTATCTTGCCGGTTTGGGTCATCAGCAAGTCGCCTAGGACCAGATTGGCTAGGCGGAAGTCGGGACGTTGCTGGAGCAGACCTTGGATGGAGGTCTGCGCCTCCCCAAGACGGTTTTGGCCGATCAGCTCCAAACTTTGGATCAGGAGCGTTTCGATTCCAGTGTTGGCACCGGGATCGGTTGCGGTGGTTTTATTGGTCTCAGCAAACCCGGTGATCGTCCCTATAAAAACCGTGGAAATCGCCAAAAACGACACCAACCTCCAGGCATCATACCCCCGAACTTTCACGCGAGATTTTCCAGCGGCCATCTTCCAAAACCATGGAAAGGGTTTTTTTGACGGAATCCTTATAGGTTGGAGACCAATAATCCTGTTTGAACACGGCAAGGGCACGAAGTGGATTGAGAATAGTCACCTTGATATCGGAAACGGTAACCCGAATGGATCCGGCTTGGCTGATGATCTGGCTGCGGCGGGATTCCCAAGCGGCACGATTGGTAAAGGGGGGTGGAGGCTGAAATCGAGAGGAATAAGCATCCAGATAGCCACGGGGATTCTTTTCGGACCAATCCTTGGCCCATTGGATGACACTACCCTCAACCTCACTCTTCAGGCTGGAAGCGGCGGTGGCTTGAGAGGGTTCCTCAGCGGGAAGGGGGGATGCCTCTGCGGGTGCCGCCGGTGGTGGGGCGGGGGGACTGGCAACCGCCGGGGGCGGGACATTGCCTGGACGATTGGTTTCACCGACATCGGTCCCTTGTTGTGCAAACAGTTTGCGGATCATGTCCAACTTGGTCTGGGCCGCACGGTTTTGCGAATCCAGAGAGAGTGCTTTGCTATAGGCTTGTGAGGCCATTTTGGAATAAATATCGCCCAGGTTTTCCTGGGCGGTGGCATAACTCGGATGGGTTTTGATCGCTTTTTTCAGGGCGTCGGCGGCCTCGTCATACATCCCTTTTTCGGCGTAGAGGACGGCCAAGTTATTATAGGGTTCGGGCAGATTGGGATGATCGGTACTCAAAGATTTAAAAACGGAGATGGCCTCATCGGGATGTTTTTGTTCTGTCAGAATCAACCCTTTGAGAAAGCGTCCTTGGGCATCCTTGGGATTTTTTTGGAGATAGGCTTCGAGTCTGACCATCGCCTCGGGAAATTTTTTTTGATCGGCCATGGCATAGATATCATCGATTTCCGCTGCCCATACCCAGGCTGAAGGCCAAAGCAGGAAGCCAATGAGAAGGAGGACGATACGTTTCATAAGAGACCAACCCGGCATGAAAGACGCGAAAGAGAATGAAGACCCGGCAAGGTTGACCATTCAAGGTTGCCAAGCCTTACGTTAACCAACCTCTTCGGGATCATATCAGACAACGTTCACCGCGACAAAGGTTCACCGAAAGGAGAATGCGGCACGGGTATTCACTCCTTGATCTGTTTACGTCGTGTCTGGAGATAGGCATCGCGGACCGAAATGTAGGGGTCCAAAGCCGCTTTTTTTAGATTTTCATATTCACCCATCTTGAGGGAGACCTCATTTTCGTAGCGGAAGCTTTGAATTCCGGCCCTGACCCAAATATCGTCGGGGACATAGCTCAGTGGATCGAGAAAGGTATCACCTACCAGGCCGATGGAGTCGCGCAAATTGGAAGGACCAAAGATTGGCCAGTTGATGTAAACGCTATCGCCGATGCCATAGGTGCCGAAGGTTTGACCGGTATCCTCGTTACCCGATTTGATGTCAAACATGTTTTGGGCGGCATCGTAAAAACCAAGGACTCCGACAGAGGTATTGATGGCAAAACGGAACACTTCCATTCCGGCAACGTTGGGTTTGCCCTGGAGCAGTGCGTTTAAGAAATGTTTTGGCATAGCCAAGTTATGGAAAAAATTTCGTATGGCCGAGCGGAATATTTCGGGGGTGACCGCTGCGTAGATTAACGCCACCGGTTTGATGACGACGGAGTAGAAGAGATCATTGATGACAAACATGGCGCGGTTGAAAGGTTCCAGGGGATCGGAAACCTCCTCTTGGGGGAAGGAGTCTGCCGTATCTTCCCATGTTGGGTCAACACCGTTGGCGGCATCGGCATTGGGAGACTTGACCTGGAGAGCATGATTACCCTGATCGACCGGCACCGTCTTTTCTTGAGCGAGGGGGGTGGTCATAGGAATCAGCATCAGAAAGGCCACGACTATCAACCGTAACAGCATTGTCATTCCCTCTTTAAGGTCTTGATATTGAAAATACGTCCGTTGATAAAATGGGGGCCGGTCCAGGATAACGGAACCCAACACCTTGTCAACAGTAAGATAATGAGTGATACTTGCCCCGATTGCAATGATTGCGATGGACGACCATCGTTGTGAGTTGCCGATTTTATGCCCGATGTGCCGTACTGAATCCTTGAAATTCGTGAGGGTGGTTGGTTGCGCATCGGGCGTCGAAGGCGGCATTGTCAAACCGGCAACAAGAAGGCATCCTGACCAAAAATGCTTATTTTTATCCAACGTTTGGGTGCCTTGTCTCTGGCTGTCACACTGGAAACCGGCAGGATGGGACTTTTCCTGGTCAGGACCGCCATGGCCATTCCAGTGTCCCCCTTCCGGTGGCAGAATTTTCTCAAACAAATCCATTTCATCGGTATGCGTTCGTTGTTTGTCATTGCCCTGACCTCCATATTTGCCGGGATGGTTCTGGCTCTTCAGGGGTATTACACCCTGTCACGCTTTGGTTCGGAAGCACTTTTGGGGCCAGCTGTGGCACTCTCCATGATTCGTGAGTTGGGGCCTGTCCTTTCGGGTTTGATGGTCACGGGTCGTGCTGGGTCGGCCATGGCGGCGGAACTGGGGATCATGCGCATCCGCGAACAGATTGATGCCCTGGAGGTCATGGGGGTCCCCCCCATCCATTTTCTGGCGGTCCCCCGTCTTCTTGCCGGCCTCATGGTGTTGCCGTTGTTGACTGGCATCTTCGATGTCATCGGCATTTTTGGCGGTTATTTGGTATCGGTGCAACTGTTGGGGTTGAGTGCGGGAACCTATTTTAGTGGCATTGAATCTTCCGTGACCATGCACGATATCAACACCGGACTCATCAAGGCACTCTGCTTTGGCATTGTCATCGCATGGATCTGTTCCTTCAAGGGTTTTTTTGCTCGGAGGGGTGCCGAAGGGGTCAGTCAAGCGACCACTTCGGCGGTCGTTCTCAGCTCCGTCCTGATCCTGGTCAGCGACTACTTCATCACTGCAATCATGCTCTAGGATTCCTGTCGTGACCACCGCTGTTGCCACACCAGAGTTTTCCTGCACCGAAACACCGCGCACACCGCTGGGACAGCGGTTGCTGGCATCGGGCTGCATCAGTGCGCCACAACTGGAAGAAGCCTTGGCGGCGCAGTCTTCCGTGGATCCCGAAGAAAGCAACCATTTGATCGGTCGAACCTTGGTGAGTCTGGGTCATCTGACCCAGGCACGCCTGCGTACTTGTCTGGCCGAACTCTTCGCCGAGGAATGCCGCATCTACCACGCGAATCCCGATGTTCGGCCATCGCTTTCGCTGAAAGGTGTCGAAAAACGGCTTGACGGAAGAGTTGTCCTGGACGGCATCGATCTGGACATACCCCACGGCCATATCACCGCGATCATCGGCATCAGTGGTGGTGGTAAAAGCGTTACCCTCAAGCATTTGGTGGGGCTTATGGCCCCGGATCGTGGCACCATCGCCCTCGATGGGAAGGATTTGGTTTCGTTGTCACCACAGGCTTTGCAAGCGGCCCGGCGTCGTTTTAGCCTCTTGTTCCAGGGGGGGGCATTATTTGACTCCCTCAATGTCTATGATAACGTTGCCTTTCCCTTGAGAGAAACCACGGAGACTCCAGAAGGTGAAATCAAAAGAAAGGTGATGCGGGCACTGGAAGAGGTCAACTTGGCCGGTATGGAACATAAATTCCCCGATGAACTCAGTGGTGGTATGAATAAACGGGTCGCTTTGGCCCGTGCCTTGATCACCAATCCCGAGATCATCCTTCTGGATGAACCCACCGCCGGTTTGGATCCTATCATTGAAAATGCCATTCACCACCTGATCTGTGATACGTTCATGCGTACCAGAACCACGATGGTCATCATCAGTCATGCCGTTCCCGCCATTTTTAAGTGGTGCCACCATGTGGTTGTCCTTCATCAGGGCAAGGTTCGGGCGTCGGGACCGACGTTAGCTATACAGGAATCTACCGATCCGGTCATCCGTCAGTTCATATCTGGTGATGTGGATGGGCCTATTCATGTTCTTTAACCCATTGGACGATCGTCTGATATAGCGAAAGGATCCTCTATGAAAGGGGAAAAGTTGGAATTATCGGTGGGTTTGTTTGTTCTGTTGGGATTGCTCTCTTTGGGATGGCTCTCTGTGAAACTGGCACGGATGGAACTTGTGGGGGGGAATAACATTTCGATTTGGGCCAATTTTTCTTCGGTATCGGGATTGAAACCCGGTGCCATGGTGGAAATTGCAGGGGTTGCTGTGGGGCGTGTTGATCAGATTGTGTTGGATAAAAAGGACTATGAGGCCAGAGTTCGGCTGCTTTTGTCGCCCGATGTTCCCATTCAGGAAGATGCCATCGCTTCCATTCGGACCAAGGGGCTTATCGGTGATCGTTATGTTTCCATTAGCCCCGGTGGCTCGGAAAATCTACTCAAGGAGAATGATAGCATCGTTCAAACCGAGCCGGCCATCAATTTCGAAGAGTTGATCAGCCAGTTTGTTCATGGCAGCATTTAGGGGGCGGGGGTGCCACATCTTTTCTCGAAGGTGAGCGGAATGCGTCTGCTGTCCTTGGGAAGAATCTGCCCCCGAACGATAAACTCCACCGCAGTCAACGCCTAAGACCAGGAGAAAAACAACCATGTGGCGCCACTATTGTTCCATGGGCCTTCTTGCCCTTGTACTGTGTCTGGTTTCTGTTCCCGCAATGGCGGAACCGGGGCCGTCTGATGCTTTGTTGCGCCTGGAGAAGACCGTTCACCAGGTGATTTCAATGCTGCAAAATCCCGATTATTCACAACCGGAACAAAGGGAAACCCGACGCAAACTTTTGCAGGATATCATCTATCCCGAGTTTGATTTTCAACGGATGGCCCAGGGTGCCGTGGGTCTGCCATGGAAAAAATTTTCGTCCGATCAACAGGAGCGGTTTGCCGTCGCTTTCAGGACCATGTTGGAAAATACCTATTTTAATATGATTGAGCGTTATAGTGGTGAAGAGGTCAGCTTTACCAACGATGTCGCCCTGTCGGATCAGGTGCGCCGAATCGACAGCGTTGTTGTCTCCAAAGGGCAGAAATATGATATGTCTTATCGCTTGTATCCCAAGGATGGCCATTGGTTGGTTTTTGATATTATTATCGAGGGGGTCAGCGTTATATCCAATTATCGTTCCCAATTTAAACAATTGCTGAGTTCCGGCAATCCCGATATTGAAGGGGTGATTACCAAGATGCAGGATAAAAATCGCGACAATCAATAAATGATCTTGATTCGTGGGTGCTTTAGTGGATTGGGGATGGCCATGGATTTTTTATCACCATCGGAAGGGTTTCTTGCACTGGCCGATGAAATGCAAAAAGATTGGGAGCGTTGTTCCCAAAAGGCGTTGGTGATTCCGTTTGGAATGGAGGCCAGTGTTTCTTATGGCCATGGTACTTCTTTGGGTCCGGCGGCTATTCTTGAGGCTTCACGGGAGGTGGAAACGTTTGATTGTGAGTTGATGTTGGAGCCATGTGATCATTTTGCCTTAGTGACGTGTGCCGCCGAACCGGTGTCTAGGGATGTATCTTTGGCGTTGACGGGATTGCAAAACCGGGTGGAGTGGGCGTTGACTGCGGGATTTTTTCCCTTGGTTTTGGGGGGGGAACACGCCTTGACTGCGGGTGCGATTCGTCCGTTTGTTGCCCGTTATCCCGATTTGGTCATTGTGCATTTTGATGCCCATGCCGATTTGCGCGATGGTTATTTGGGGGAGCATTTTTCCCACGCTTCGGCGATGCGGCGTTGTCTTGACGCACCGGGTGTTCAATTGGTGAGCTTGGGTATTCGCAACATATCCCGTTCGGAGGTGGAATATGTTCAGTCCCAGGGGGCAAGGATCACCATTTTCTGGGCGCATGAAAAACGGCATTGGTCCATGGAGCGTATCCGGGGGCTGATCCAGGGGCGAAAAGTCTATCTCTCCTTTGATGTGGATGCCTTGGATAGTAGTGTGATGCCTGCTACGGGAACCCCGGAACCGGGGGGGTTGTTTTGGGATGATTGTTTGCCGATTTTACGGATGGTGATGCAGGAATCCGAGGTGGTGGGGGCCGATATTACCGAACTGGCTCCTGTTCCTGGACTCCATGCTTGTGATTTTTTAACCGCCAAACTGGCGTACAAGATCGTATCCTATCGGTTCGCTGATGGCGGCTGATTGTGCTGTGATTGTGGCGATATTGGCGATTTTCCGCGACCGACAGAGGGCTTTGGAGTTGATGCTATGAATTTGGAAATGATTACCCACGAACCAACAGGGCCGAAGAAGCCGGTGGATTTATTGTTTGTTCATGGAATTTGTGTGGGGGCGTGGGTATGGGATCGTCATTTTCTCCCATTTTTTGCCCAACAGGGTTATCGTTGTCATGCGGTGAGTCTTCGGGGGCATGGCAAGAGTCCATCATCACTGCCGGTGCAATTCAACCCTTTGCAGTCTTATGTGGATGATGTCCGGCAGGCGGTCGATTCGGTGAATGCGCCGACGGTGTTGATTGGTCATTCGTTTGGTGGCGGGGTGGTGCAGAAGTATTTCCAGATGGGTGGGAAGGGGGCGGGGATGGCGTTGTTGGCTTCGGTGCCGCCGTATGGGTTGGGATTGGCCTCATTGCGCACCATGATCATGAACCCGCTGCTGTGGGCAGAGATATCGGTCCTGATGACCTGGGGGGTTACAACTATGGATCCGGGGGTGATTCGCAAAATGGTTTTTTCCAGTGCGGTTCCCGATCATGTTTTTATGGATTTTTTGACCCAGGTTGGGGAGCCTCCGATTGTTGCGAGTATGGAGCTGATGGGATGGCCACCGTTGGCACCGATGCCGGGGGCGTGGGGGGCATCCAAGGTGATGGTGTTGGGGGGGGATGAGGATTTGTTTGTCCCCGAGACGGATGTTCGGTGGACTGGGGCGTATTATGGGGTGGAACCGGTGATCATGAAAAAAACGGCCCATGCGATGATGTTGGAACCGCATTGGCAGGAATCGGCGGACCGTTTGCGATATTGGTTGGATGAACACCATTCCGCTTAAAAGCTTAAAATGATTAAAAGAAAAAAGGGGTCTGGGGGATTGCCCCCAGGGTTTTGACTTTGTTTTTGACTTTAAACAAGAAGGTTTCCATGCTCCTCTTTTGACTTTGTTTTTGACTTTAAATAAAAATTTCCAGCTTTGGGCTTTTGATTTAAAGTCAAAACCCTGGGGGCAATCCCCCAGACCCCTTTTTTCTTTTAATAATTTTTT
>PEAO01000194.1 GCA_002753615.1 Magnetococcales bacterium DCbin2 | reverse complement strand
ACCCTGGGGGCAATCCCCCAGACCCCTTTTTTCTTTTAATAATTTTCTAGGGTGTGTCTCAAGTTATCGGAGACCAACACGGCCTAATGTCAAGAGATTCCAAATGCAATGGCCCTGCCCAAAAAGAGATTTGCCTGTCGCTCCAATGATGTCTCATGATACCCTTCCCGATTGTAATATTGAAAAGGAGAATTCACCATGACCCAAAAAAGTGGAGTCCCCCTTTTCGTGCGTTGGAAACTTGTATCCAGTATTATCCTCCTGACGCTCTCGACGGGCCTTGGCGTTTATTTCTACGGACCGAACGCGGAGCAATCCGCCACCACCGATTGGGTGACCGCTAGGGTTTCTCGTGGTGCCATCGAAGAGACCACCACCGCCCTGGGAATGTTGCAACCCTTGAACACGGTGGACGTGGGAACCCAGGTTTCGGGACAATTGCGTAAAATCCATGTTGCCCTGGGGGATGCCGTCCAGGAAGGGGATTTATTGGCCGAAATCGACGCCACCCTGCTTGCGGCACGGGTGGAATCGGACCGGGCGCAACTGGAAGGACTCCAAGCCCAATGGGATGAAAAAACCGCCCAATACACCTTGGCCAAAGCCCAATACACCCGCCAACGTCAATTGCTGACGGCCAAAACGACCAGCAGGGAAAGTTTTCAAAGTGCCGAAACGGCCCACAAAGTCGCCCTGGCACAACTTAATCAACTCAAAGCCCAGATGCGCCAGGTGCAATCGACCCTTCGGGGTGATGAGGCCAATCTGGGATATACCCGTATTTTCGCCCCCATGGCAGGGACGGTGGTGGCCATGCCGGCCCGCCAGGGACAAACCCTCAACGCCAACCAACAAGCCCCGATCCTCCTGCGCATTGCCGATTTAAACACCATGACCGTCTGGACTCAGGTTTCCGAAGCGGATATCGGGCGGTTAAAACCGGGAATGGAAGCCTATTTTACCACCTTGGGGCAACCGAATCAGCGTCATTATGGCCATTTACGGCAAATCCTCCCCACGCCAGAAATCATCAATAATGTGATCCTCTACGACGCCCTGTTTGACGTGGAAAATTCCAACGGCACCCTGGGTATTCAAATGTCCGCCCAGGTCTCCTTTGTCCACGCCTTCGTCAAAGAGGCCCTGTCCATTCCAGTCACCGCCCTGGCCATGGCAGACAAAAACAAAAACAGTCACCCATCCAAAAAATATCCCCAAAAAAACGACAACACGAATGCCACCGTCCTTGTTGTCCATAACGACCAAGTGGAATCACGCCGCATCACGGTTGGCATCAAAACTCGCCTCCAGGTCCAAGTGATCTCCGGCCTTGAAGAGGGTGAGGAGGTGGTCATCGCCCTCCGAAAACCGAACGCCGCCCCCCCGTCGAGTCGCTCTCCTCTCAGCGGTGGCGGTCGCCCCTCTGGTGGTTTCAGACCGCACCCATGAATACGGTCCATACACAAAAAGATCCGTTGATCGTCCTGGATCGGGTAGCCAAAACCTATGTTTCAGGGACGTTGGCAACGGAGGTTTTGCATGGAATCTCCCTGGCCATACACGATGGGGAATATGTCGCCATCATGGGGGCCTCTGGATCGGGAAAATCAACCCTGATGAACCTGATCGGTTGCCTGGATCGCCCCACCACAGGTCGTATCCTGTTTGCAAACCAGGACATTTCCCTGCTCGACAAAGATGCCCTGGCTAGGCTGCGACGCAACACGTTTGGCTTTATTTTTCAGCAGTATAATCTGTTACCCACCGCGTCCGCCGAAGAAAACGTGGAAATGCCAGCGATCTATGCGGGGGTTCGCAAAAAAGAGCGTTTGGCACGGGCACGAACACTGCTATCCACATTGGGTTTGGGAGACCGGCTGCATCACCGCCCCAGTCAGCTCTCCGGGGGACAACAACAGCGGGTAGCCATTGCACGCGCGTTGATCAACGGTGGACGGGTCATCCTCGCCGACGAACCGACCGGAGCGTTGGATAGCCATAGCGGTCAGGAGATCATGGCCCTGTTGCAGCGACTCAACCGTGAGGGTCACACCATCATACTCATCACCCACGATGCCACCGTGGCCCAGGAAGCGGACCGTATCATCACCGTGACCGACGGCATCGTTGTCGCCGATACGGGGTGCCTCGCAAAACCACAATCCCAAAAGATCATCCCAGAGAATTGTCTCGACACACCATCGGGGGAAACCATTGATCTTCTTGAGACAGTCACCATGGCCTTGCACGCACTGGGAGCCAATTTATTTCGCACCGTTCTCACATTGCTGGGGATCATCATCGGGGTCGGGTCGGTGGTGGCGATGTTGGCCTTGGGAGATGGTGCCAAACAGGATGTATTGACCCGCATCCAGGCGATGGGGAGCAATCTGCTCATGGTCCGTTCGGGCACCCCCAATAAGCATGGGGGGGGTCAGGTTGCCACATTGATGCCGGAAGATGCCGAAGAAATTGCCAAACTTTCCAACGTGCGTCACGCCGTTCCTGAAATTTCGGGTAATGTCACGTTACGTTTGGGCAATCGCGATACGCAAACCTCGGTCACCGCCACCTCTGCCGATTTTCCCGGAGTTCGGGATTGGTCGGTGGAAAGCGGCATTTTTTTTACGGCTGACGATGTGAAAAGCTACGCCCCCGTGGTGGTACTGGGGCAGACAGTCAAGGAAAATTTGTTTGAACCTGGGGTTGATCCGGTGGGGGGGCAACTTTTGATCAACAATGTCCCTTTTTTGGTGATTGGCGTGTTGGCAACCAAGGGGGGAACCGTGTTTGGGTCTGACATGGATGATGCCGTTTTTGTTCCTATCTCCACGGGGAGTCTTCGCCTTCTAGGGCAACGCTTTTTACGTTCCATCAACGTGGAAGTCGCTGATGTTGACAGGATGGACGCCACGCAGGATGCCATTACCGATTTATTGACGACTCGCCATCGCACCGTCGATTTTCAGGTGCGCAATATGGCGTCAATTTTGGAGACGGCAACCGAGACGCAGAACACTATGACATTGTTATTGGGGTCGATTGCAACGATTTCCTTATTGGTTGGGGGAATTGGGGTGATGAACATCATGTTGGTCAGTGTGACGGAACGGACGCGGGAAATTGGCATTCGCATGGCGACGGGAGGACGGACGGTCAATATTCTAGCGCAATTTTTGATCGAAGCTTTGGTGGTTTGTTTGTTGGGTGGCTTATTGGGGGTTGGGGGTGGTTTGCTGACCGCTTTGATCGCGCAAAAACTGGGGGTCAGTGTTTTATTTTCTTTGGAGCCGGTGATCTTGGCTTTTGGCTTTGCTTTGATGACGGGACTATTATTTGGTTACATGCCCGCCAGAAAGGCGGCCAATCTGGATCCGGTCACGGCGTTGGCTGCAAAATAAATGATTAAAAGAAAAAAG
>PEAO01000193.1 GCA_002753615.1 Magnetococcales bacterium DCbin2 | reverse complement strand
CCCCTTTTTTCTTTTAATAATTTATCTTTTCCGAGGCATTTGGACGTGCCAATTTCAAATGCGATTGCCCTGCCCAGACCCCTTTTTTCTTTCAATAATTTCCGAGGTACTCAACGATTGGGCAAGATGGCCAGGAAGAAATAAAACCCTGCCAGCATGAGCGGTGGACCAAACCAGGAAATGGGCAGGTTGGCACTGGCCATGATGGCACCTCCCATGAAAAGGCCCGCTCCGGTGACGGCCATGCTCAAACGCTTCATCCCCGTGGATACCCGCCGCTCCAAGCGATCCAAGCTTTCGCCATAGACTTCGATGGCCAGTTTATCATTGGCCAATTTTTCCACGCTGAGCATGGCCAGTTCTGGAAACTGTAGGGCTGCGGTGGAAAACGTCCGAAACCGATCACGGGTGGCGCGTATCTTCCCTTTCGGACCCATATTGTCCATCATCCAATCGCGGATCAAAGGTTCTGCCAACAGCCACATGTTCAAATCAGGGTTGATTTCCCGACCAACCCCTTCCAAAGTCAACATGGTCTTTTGCAACAAAAGCAATTGCGGTTGCACCGCCATATCAAACCGTTCGGTCACCTTGAAAAGCTGGGCCAACAAACGGGCAATGGAAATATCTTTGAGGGGCTGGCCAAAAATAGGCTCAGCAATTTGCCGACAGGCATCCTCAAATTCATCCACGTTGGTATGGCGCGGCACATAACCGGCAGCGACGTGGATTTCCGCAACCTTGCGATAATCGCGCGTAATAAACCCTTGCAACACCCCCAAAAGCCATATCCGCTCCTGAACCGAAATACGTCCGACGATCCCAAAATCAAAAATGGCAATGGTCCCGCTTTTCAGGACAAAAATGTTTCCAGGATGCTGATCGGCGTGAAAAAAACCATCCCGGAACACCTGTTTGAAAAAACCGATGATCAAATTTTTTGAAACCTGGGTCGGATCCAGGTCAGGATGGGATTTTCGGCTGAGTTCGTCGATGGGGATGCCATCAATCCACTCCATGGTCAAAACCCGCGTGGTGGTCAGTTCCCAGATGACTGTAGGGACATAAAGCTCGGAATCCAGTTGAAAATTTTCCCTGAATTTATGCGCACGGGAACCCTCGACCTGAAAGTTCATTTCATTGCGGATGGAAGCGGCAAATTCTTCAACGACCTGACGCAGACAAAAGCGTTTCCAATCGGGAATATGGGTATCAATCTGCTTGGCGATCGTGGAGAGCAGATGGATATCGGTTTCCACCACGTCGGCGACGTTGGGGCGCAACACCTTGACGGCAACATCGCGGCCACCCAACGTCGTGGCATGATGCACCTGGGCGATGGAGGCCGAAGCGACGGGAACAGGGTCGAAATGGATAAAATGTTGGGAGAGCGGGCCTTCCAGGTCGATTTCGACAATTTTTGTGACAATATCGAATGAAAACGGCGGCACCTCATCCTGGAGTTTTTTCATCTCCAGACCCACATGTTCCGGGAGAACATCCATGCGGGTGGAGAGGGCTTGACCAAACTTGATGAAAGTGGGGCCAAGATCTTCCAGGGCGCAACGCAACCGGGCAGGGGCACTCAGCTCCCGACGCATTTTTTGCGTTCCGGGTTTAAAGCCGACCATCCAGGCCACAAACCGATAGAGGATAAACCGATCGCTTAAAAATTCGATCCGGTATCGGGCCAAGATCCAGATGATGCGGACCAGCCGTTTGACAGTGCGATAATGGTTCTGCATCGGTGGTCAGGAGGTGGCTGGGTTGGCATGGGTGGTGCTGTGTTTTTCTCCCGCCGCAGCCCCTTTGGCGACGGCCCTTTTTTTCTTCAGTCGGGCGACGCTTTTTTCCAATTTTTCATAGCGTGTATTCAAGGTTTCCACCTCTTGAGAAAAATTTTGCAGAACGGTGCGCGATGGAAAGCCATAGTTTTGTAACCAGGATTCCACTTCCGTTTCCAGGACTTCTTTACCCCGTTGACCGGCCTGTTTGGTTTTTTTTGCCATATCCATGAGCGTTTTGGCCGCAGACTTTCCCACCAGGGTTGCCAGTTCTCGTTCCCAGTCCAGATCGACGTTATCCAGAAGGTTTTTAAAGCGCAGCCCGGTGTCGGTTTCCCCCGAAAGCTTCAATTGTCGGGAAAAAAACAATGAATCGGGATCGGATGTATGAAAGAGCAGTGAGAGAAAAGCGGAGGCTTTGCCCGACATAGTGACATGGGGAATTGCGTCGCAATAGGTATGAATACGCAATTGTCCCACATCATCGACGCTCATGTAGAGTGATTCTTCCAGATCTTCGATTTCAAATTGAAAAATTTTGCCATCCAGTTCGCCAAGGCGTTCTTTCAGTTCTGGATACCGGGTAAAGAACAGATTCAGGACGATACTCAGCGTGACCGCCGTGACGGGTTGCGGAATGATTTTCAGGGGGGCAGACAACAGAGACATGATCATGATTCAGACCTTCCATCCATGATGAACGGCGGCGATGCCGCCTGAAAGATTGTGATAGCGCACGCCCGACAGACCGTTATTCTGCAACAGGGTTGCAAAGGTTTGCTGGTCGGGAAAACGGCGAATGGATTCCACCAGATATTGGTAAGAATCGCGATCTTTGGCGACCCAGTGGCCTAGTTCTGGAAGAACGTTGAAGGAGTAGGCATCGTATAGGGGTTGCAGCAGGGAGATGGACAGTTTGGAAAATTCCAGACATAAGAATTGTCCTCCGGGTTTGAGGACGCGGACCATTTCTTGGATAGCGACTTCGATTTGGGTGACGTTACGAATACCGAATCCGATACTGGCGATGTGGAAGGTATTGGTGGGAAATGGCAATTCTTCGGCGTTGCCTTGGATCCATTCCACACCGGAGACGATTCCGCCGTCGGTGAGCCGGGAGCGTCCGAGTTTGAGCATATTATCGTTGAGGTCACAGACGATGATTCGTCCTTGGCCTTGGAGCCGGGGGTGCATCAACCGTGTCAGGTCGCCGGTTCCGCCGGCGACATCGAGAATTTGGTAGCCGGGACGGATGCGTAGACGGCGCATGGCATAGCGTTTCCAGAGCCGATGAATACCCAGGGACATTAGGTCGTTCATCAGGTCGTATTGATCCACTACCGAATCGAAGATTCCACGGACGCGCCCCATTTTTTCGCTGAGGGGAATTTCGCTGAATCCAAAGTGGGTCGTCGGGTCGCTGGTCATGGCGAAAACTCCTGTGACGATACGTTCCTGATAGATAAACGCACTATGATACACAATTGGGGGTTGTTTGGGGAATGTCCTTTGATAGAAAATGCGGGACGATTGCAATTATTAAAAGAAAAAAGGGGTCTGGGGGATTGCCCCCAGGGTTTTGATTTTGTTTTTGACTTTTCTTTTGACTTTGCTTTTCCCGCGCCCCTTTATCCCGAAGCATTTTTCCCGCGCCTTTTCTTTTAA
>PEAO01000006.1 GCA_002753615.1 Magnetococcales bacterium DCbin2 | reverse complement strand
TCTTTCGATCGTTCTTATTTCTTGAAATGGTTTGCTGGGAAGGGGATAACCCCTTCCCACGCCCGTTCCATTGACTCAAAAAGGGCTACTCAATCCCATGGACGTTCAACCATTCTTCAAAGCGGCCTGAGCAGCCGCCAAACGGGCAACAGGAACCCTGTAGGGGGAACAAGAAACATAGTCCAACCCAACCGACTCAAAGAAGGTGATGGATTCAGGATCACCACCATGCTCACCGCAAATCCCCAGCTTGATCCCTGGACGTTTCTCACGCCCCTTGATGGCCGCCATTTTGACTAACAATCCCACCCCGAATTGATCAATACTGACAAAGGGATCTTTGGCAAGCAGATTTTTACGAACATACTCCTGTAGGAATGGTCCCGCATCGTCGCGTGAAATACCCATGGTGGTCTGGGTCAGGTCATTCGTGCCAAAGGAGAAGAACTCCGCATGAACAGCCAATTCATCTGCCGTCAGGGCGGCCCTGGGCAACTCAATCATGGTACCAATACGGTATTCCAACTGAACCCCGGTCTCTTTAATAACCTTTTCGCAAACCGCAACCGACCGATCCTTCAAATATTTGAGTTCGGTTTCTACACCGACCAACGGAATCATAATCTCTGGAGTGATGAGGAACCCCTCGGATTTGATCAGATGACAAGCCGCCTCCATCACCGCCTGCACCTGCATTTCGTAGATTTCCGGGAAACTGATACCAAGACGGCACCCACGATGCCCCAACATAGGATTGAATTCCTTAAGGCCTTCAACCCGCTGCCTGACTTGTTCAACAGGCATCCCGAAAACCAATGCCACTTCGCTTTGCCCTTCCTCATCGTGAGGAATAAATTCGTGCAACGGCGGATCCAATAACCGAATGGTTACCGGGAACCCGCGCATCTCACGGAATAATCCTTCAAAATCAGCACGCTGCAAAGGGAGAATCTTGTCGATAGCACGGCGACGATCGGCGTCGGTTTCGGAAAGAATCAGACCGCGCATATGAATGATACGATCTGCGCCAAAAAACATATGTTCGGTACGACACAATCCAATCCCACGCGCCCCAAAACCACGGGCGGTACGTGCATCATCCGGGGTATCGGCGTTGGCACGTACCGTCATCCGAGTAAATCCATCCACCCACTCCATGAAGGTGGAAAAATCCCCGGACAGTTCAGGATTTTGCGTAGGAACCTGCCCCAACATCACCTCTCCGGTAGAACCATCGATGGTCACCCAGTCACCTTTGTTGACAACGATGCCCCCCATGGTAAACAGTTCTTTCTCCATATTGATGGAAAGACCGGAACATCCAGAGACACAAGGACGCCCCATGCCTCGGGCTACCACGGCTGCATGGGATGTCATGCCGCCACGAGCGGTGATGATCCCCTTGGCCGAATGCATACCATGGATATCTTCAGGACTGGTTTCATCACGCACCAACATGACCATCTGTCCTGCGGCAGCCCACTGCTCCGCTTCGTCTGCCTCAAAGACCACCTTACCCGTTGCCGCCCCTGGAGAAGCCGCCAGCCCTTTGCCCAGCACCTGCTTTTTGGCTTTTGGGTCCAAAGTGGGATGCAACAATTGGTCGAGCGATTCCGGTGCCACACGCGATACCGCCTCACGGGTGTTGATCAACCCCTCATGGACCATATGTACCGCAATTTTCAAGGCCGCCTTGGCAGTCCGTTTGCCATTGCGCGTTTGCAGCAACCACAGTTTGTTACGTTGGATGGTAAATTCGATATCCTGCATGTCTCGATAGTGTGTTTCCAGCCGTTTTTGGACGGCATAAAGTTCTTTGTACAATTCCGGCATCGATTCTTCCATGGCCGGCAGGTTGGAACCATTCAGATTCTTCCCCTCAATGGTAATCTGCTGCGGGGTGCGAATACCTGCGACAACGTCTTCCCCCTGGGCATTGATGAGATATTCGCCGAAGAATCTGTTATCCCCTGTGCTAGGGTCTCGGGTAAAAGCGACACCGGTGGCGCAATCATTGCCCATGTTGCCAAACACCATGGCCTGTACATTGACGGCGGTGCCCCAGGTTTCAGGGATGTCGTTCAAACGGCGGTAGGTGACCGCCCGCGGGATGGTCCAAGAATTAAACACCGCCCCGATAGCCCCCCACAGTTGATCCTGGGGATCCTCTGGGAAAGGTTTTCCGGTCACTTCCAATACCTTGGCTTTGTATTTTCCCACCAAGGTCTTCCATTCATCCGCCAACACCGAGGTATCTTCCGTTTTGCCCGCATGTTCTTTCATATGACGCAACATATGCTCAAAATGGTGATGGTCAACACCCAACACCACATTGGAGTACATTTGAACAAATCGCCGATAGGAATCATAGGCAAAGCGGGGATCATTGGACCGTTTGATCATCCCCTGGACGGTGACATCATTGAGGCCCAAGTTTAAAACGGTGTCCATCATTCCAGGCATGGAAACCCTGGCCCCTGAACGGACGGAGACCAGCAGCGGATTTTCTGGATCACCAAACTTGGCCCCCATCACTTTTTCAACTTCCAACAGGGCCGCCGCCACTTGTCCTCTGAGTCCATTGGGATAATCACGAAGTTTCAGATATAAACCACACACCTCGGTACTGATGGTAAAACCGGAAGGGACAGGGATACCCAGACGCATCATTTCCGCCAAGTTGGCCCCTTTGCCACCCAAAAGATTTTTCATTCCTGAATCACCTTCGGCGCGGCCATCACCGAAGAAATAAACAAACTTTTGCTCAAACATGAACCTTCCTCCTCATTGAATGAATTATCCACAATACGCAACAACGACAGGGGGAATATAACGAATACACCGTTGCTCAAGCACTACACATATCCTCAATTAAAATCAGCCCTCTACAACAACTCATGATCTTTTATACATAGGACGGTCGTACAAATCAAGTCCACTTCATCGATTCAGTAAATCCGACTGACAGACTCCTGCATAAACGACTTTTCAGCTCTTCTCTGACGCCCAAGTGCAGCGGAAGCTGTGTTTTTTAGGTACGGTGGATCTACCCGTCCGATCGGGATAAACCGAGGAGTGCTTATCCAGTTGCTCAAAAAAAGGCCACTGTCAGATCTCATTTCGGGGGTACCAAAAAATTATCGAATGTCATTTCATCCAAAGGGAGAACAATCAAACGGTGCGTATGGAAAGCATAAGCACTGCGAGGATGGGTGAATAATCATGATATTTGCAATCATTACACAAACGGAAGAAAGACGGCGTTCGACACACCAAGGAAACGCAGCCGATACCCGAGAAAAGATCCAAGGCATCCCAGGGAAAACACGGGCGATCTATCAGCCACCTATTTAGTGACAGCGCAACCTCACAGAGGTTCCTTACGTCCACGGTAGTTGAGAAAGCGGGTGCGCTTACATGTCATGGATCGGGTTATCATACCGGGTAGGAACCAGTTCAACCCAGATTCTTACGATCCGGGTTCATGGCGTGTTGCAAAGAACAGAAGAATGCGACCGGAGCAAACCACAGACGGACCAGGAAATCCGCCGCACCCATACCATAAATGACCGGTTGGGGTAAAGCAGATTGTTCGATCATTACAGTTGGCACTGTCGGTTGCGTCACCGGTTCCTGAGGCACAGGAGGGATTGCTGCCGCCTTTGTCATTTCCTCGATACGCAATTCCATGGCGACAAGCCGTTTTTCCATGGCTGAGAACTTTTCGCTTTGGGAAAATTCAAGGTCGTCGCCCCCTGGATTGCTTGATTTGGCAGTAGACTCCATCTGTTTTTTCAGCTTGGACAACGTGGCTCTGGGAGGCATACCAAGTTCCTTATGGCATTACTTGAATTGAATGACGAATTGCCCCAACGCTTCCATCTCCCTGCAAGCGGGAGAATTCGGGGCGTAGATATCGATGGTAGAACCTGCAATGACACATTCGGCAAGGACAACCCGTTGGACAATGCTGACGGGGGCAACTTGGCCCTCCATACTGGCCAGAGTTTTTCCCAAATCCTTGGCGATGACGGTATGGGTATTGGTTTTTGAAGGGACCAGAATGACGACAGGTTTATCGTTACCGTTGAGTTCTCGTGCATCCTGGGCCAATTCTGTCGCCGCTTCCGCCGCCCAAATATCCAGTGGGGAGGGGGTAACAGGGACCAGCACCACATCGGCCAGGAGAGATGCCAGCATGGCCGGTTCGCGCAATTCGGGGGGACAATCAATGACGATGATCTCGGATGTTTCCGCATATTCCCGGATCTCGGTCTTAACTTTTCTGGCCCCTTTCGTCATATCCAGGGGATGGACGGTCAGATGGAACGCCTCCCCTCCCTGTTTCGCCCAACGGCTGGCCGAAAGCTGCGGGTCGGCATCCATGACGATGGTATCAAACCCCGCTTTTCTCAGAATAGCCGCCAAGTTAACAGCGATGGTGGTCTTGCCACACCCCCCCTTTTGATTCATTACCGAGATGATCACAGCGCCCCTCTGGCAGGTTGAGAAAACATGGTTGGTTTGGGGTGTCCCCCTTCTCCCTTAAACCCCTTACCCCCGGTCATGATAATCAAAAAAATCAAAAAACACCATACTGTTTGGTTTTCCTTTCGGGAATGGCGACACTCGGTTGGTCACGGAGTCTGCCATCGGATGGTGAGGAGATCATCCTTGACATCGAAGCTTTGAAGACGATTGAAGAATTTCATACCCAAAAGGGGTTGGTTCATGGCCCCTTCGTTGACACTGGCAGGGAGACTAGAAAGATTTAAAGAACCGACAGAGAAGTGTTCCAACCGAACGGGAGCACCGCGCACGACGCCGTTGGCGGTATTGTAGGTCTTGATAAAGTTAAGTTTCTCCATGTCAATTCCGATTCTTGCGGCAGTTTTTTTGTCCAGGGTGATATCACTGGCCCCGGTGTCAACCAGGAAGAGAACCCCGACACCGTTGATTTGGGCATGAATATGGAAATGTCCATCGTCGGAACGGACGAAGCGCATACTCCCCGGCTGGGATTCGACACCGGAGTGAGGCACCAAGGCGGCGCGCAACCGTTGGCCAACTCCTGATAATTCATTGCGAAAAACATAGCCGGAAAACAGGATAAACAACAAGGCAAGCCAGGGTGCCGATCGTTTCACCATAGCAAAGGCCCCCTGCCATCGCGACATGGAGAGCATCCAACTGACCATCAGGATCGAAAACAATGCCGAGGCCATTTTTTCCTGGTCCAGATGATCCCACAGGGAGCCGGTAACCCAAAATTGCAGCCAGGCAGCGAGTGCAGATAATACGATGAAGACAACGATGAAACGTTGATAGTGCCGTTTGATCATGTTTTGGAAAGGAGGCTCATACCAACCTCGTTACGTTGGGTGAAAAGGAAAAATTCTGGGAACCATGTCAGTCTTTGAAATAGATACCTAAAAAAAAGGGAGCTTGCAGCTCCCGGTATCACAAATTTTATCAGCGTAAGACCTTTTCCAACATGGCCTGGAACAGGCCACGTTGGAAGAGTCGGAATTATTTGCGGCCCCCCCCGCCACTTTTGGCAGGTTGTGCAGCTTCTCCGCCCTGACCACCCCAACCGGGACCGCCCCAACCGGGACCATAGCCGCCCCAACCGGGACCGTAGCCGGGACCATAGCCACCCCAACCAGGACCATAGCCATAACCGGGATAATAGCCGTTGTTCCAACCATTGTTCCAACCGTTGTTCCAGCCGTTGTTCCAATTGTTGTTACCGGAACCGGCAGCATCACCGCTCATGTTGAAACCAAAATTTCCAGAGGCGCGGCCATTACCATTACCATTGCCGTTGTTGCCCCAGTTGTTGTTCCAATTATCGTTCCAGTTATTGTAGCCAGGTCCATTTCCCCACCAAGCCGACGCTTCGTTGGAGGTCAATGCGGAAGCACCGAAGATCAGTGCCGCCACGGCCAATGTGCCAAGAGTCTTTCTCATGTTTACCCTCCCAGGTAGTTCGTTGTTCAAAGCATCAAAAAGATCATGAGTTGATCCAGACAGCCCGTCATGGGACATTACACCCATACAGTAGGCGTTTACCAGCCCCATCATAAATCAGAATTGTCCCATTGCCAAACAGCAATCAGTAAAATTTTGCTTGCAACAGCCAAATAGGGGGGTGCGTGTGATTTTACCTAGCGGAAATGGGCTTCGGGACACCCTCTTGTCGATTGACCTACTATTTTTTCATCCAGAATACGAAGAAAACGGCAGGCCCATGGTGACAGGGTTTGGACAAGGGTTGGATCGATTCTCTCTAAAATATCAAAGGAATGTCTTCCTTTATGGTAACGGCCCTTGGTTTTGGTTGTCTTGGTTGCGCCGTCAAGGCAGAATAGTAGGCCACGTGCATTCTACAGCTTTGCGCAGTTCTTGGGTTACGAGAGAAACAACCCCTTCCCAATCACCATGGGTCGATTGACGAAAAAGGCGCAAGGTGGGATACCAAGGGCTGTCATCCCGTTCAAGGAGCCAGCGCCAATCGGGGCTGAAGGGCAAAAGCAGCCAAGCCGGGTGTCCCAGGGATCCCGCTAGGTGGATCACGGAAGTATCCACAGCAAGGACTAAATCCAAGTGGGTGATCAATGCCGCCGTTTCGGCGAAATCAGAGAATTCAACCGAATAATCCACCAAACGTCCCGAAGCACCGAGCAAATCCAGTTCCATGCGACTGGCCTCTTTTTGCAAATTAAAAAATGTGCAACCCGGAACTTCCAGTATTCGAGCAAACAATTGGGGGTCCATAGAACGGTTGTGATCGTTTTTATGTCGGGCATTGCCACGCCAGGCGATCCCTACCTTGAAACTGTCAATTCCTTCCAGTCGCTGTCCCCAAGCTGCAACCGCATCAGAATCCGCCACAAGATAGGGGGAAGAAGCAGGAATGGAATCAAGCTCGGTACCCAGGACCAAGGGGAGGCTTTGCAACGGAATCTGCCACGCACAATGCCCAATTTTTTCGGTCTGAATCACCAAGTGATCAATCCCTGGGGCGCGGGCAAACAACCGACCTAGAGAGCGCGGACAGACCAAGGTCACTGCGCCACCAGTCGCCTTGACCAGGGGGGCATACCGAACAAACTGAATGCTATCGCCAAATCCCTGTTCACAATGGATCACAATGGATCGCCCTGCCAAGGGAGAGCCATCCCATTGCGGTTGGTCATACCCGTGTCTGCCAAAATCGGCCATCCGCCAACGCCATTCATAGCCGGGCCATCCCGCTTTAAAATTTCCGGTTAGAAGGTGAACAAGGCTTTCGTTAAATCGGGCATCGGCAAAATCGGGTTGGTAGCGCAGGGCATTGCGAAAGGCGGCCAGGGCTTGATCATAGTGACCCAATTCCATAGCAGCTACCCCCAGACTGGAATGGGCTTCAACATGGTGGGGTTTGATGGCCAAGGCTTTTTGATAACAGGCAATGGCCTCTTCGGGTCTACCAAGATATCTGTGGGCATTGCCCAGATTGGAAAGTGCTTCGGGATAGTCGGGTCTGAGTTGGAGGGCCTGTTGATAACATGAGACGGCTTGATCCAGTTGTTTTTGCTCCTGATAGGCATTACCCAGATTAGAAAGGGTTTCGGGGTGTTGGGGGTTAATTTTCAAAGCTTGTTGATAGCAGGCAATAGCCGCTTCGGTTTGCCCAAGCTTATGGTTGACCGCACCCATATTAATCAGGGTTTCCAAATGGTTGGGCCGAAGTCTCAGTGCCTGTTCCAGGGTGGTGAATGCGTCCTGCATACGACCAAGTTTGTGGTAGGCAACCCCCATGTTGTTGAGTGACTCATGATCGTGGGGTCGGATAGTCAACGCGCGTCGATAATAGTGGATGGCCTCCTCCAAACGGCCTATCTCTTGGCAAGCGATCCCCATGTTCGACAGGCTCTCCACCGAATCGGGTTTCAGGGTCAAAGCCTGCCGGAACTTAGCCATAGCTTCTTCGATGCGCCCTTGTTCCAACAAGACAACACCCCAGGCGGAATGGGCATGGGGCATACTGGGGTTAACCTGTAACGCTCGAATAAACTGTTTTACGGCCTCCTCCAGACGCCCCTGTTTACGCAAGGCACTGCCAAGATTGCATAACGTTTCTGGATGGTTGGGTTGCAGGGCCAAAACACGGTGGAATTGATCCTTGGCCTCTTCCAGGGCACCCTTTTCCAGGAGTAAGGCTCCAAGATTGCATAGAACCGTGATGGTACCAGGATTTTTTTGGAGTACCCGTTGATAGCAGGACACCGCTTCATCCAGTCGCCCTTGTTCCTGAAAAATAGTTCCCAGATTGGCCAGGGTTCCAGAATCATCCGGTTTACGCGCCAAGACCTGATGGTAATAGTCCTGCGCCTGTTCTGTCTGCCCCAGGTAGTGGTGGGACAGGCCCAAATTGAACAGCGTACCGGCATCATCCGGGGTCTGCTCTAGGAGAGATTGGAATCGTGTCATCGCTTCAGCGGGGCGTCCCTGGTGTAGCAGCACCACCCCCAATCCCGATAACGCACCCGGAAAGTCTGGCTGAATCCTCAATGCCATCCGAAAACAGTCCTCCGCTTCCGCCAGCCGTCCCATCCCCTGGAGAATCAAGCCAAGATTGTTGCGTGCATGGACAAAATCGGGTCGCTCCTGGAGTGCCCGACGCAATGGGATCACCGCCTCATCGTTGCGACCGGTTTGATGGAGAATAATACCCAAAAGGTGGAGGGTTTCTGGATGGTTCGGTGAAGAGTTCAAGATCTGTCGGCAAATCGCCTCGGCGTGGGACAACTGACCGCTGCCAAAGGCGTGCTGCGCTGATTCCAATGTTTGCTGCAAACTGGTCATATAAAGATCATGATACGGCGAAACGCCGTAATTGATTGATATAATCCTCAATGACTGTGGATGGGGCATCCTGATTGGGTGCCCAGGAAGCATTCACGGTATGCTCACGGCGAAAAGGACCATTGGTGGTTTCGTGGAAAACCACCGTTTCGCTGCATGGAATAATGGTATGAAACCGCTCACTGCCGAGACGGTAGTAAAAATGGCCAGGATGTTCTTTCGGGGCAAGATGGATCGCACGCATGGGCGTACCGGCACTGTCAAACAGGATGACATCGGCTTGACCTTCGATCATGTGAAAGGATTCACTCTTGCCAGAATGGGCGTGAGGAGGGACATAGGATGACTGAAGCAACACAATGATCATTTCATGGAGTGCGTCCTGCGCATCGGCGTGAGCGCAAAGACGAATGCGCTTATTTTTGGTATGCCGAGCTTTTTCCTTCAAAATTTGAATAAAGTCATCGTTTACCAGAGTGACATCTTCCATGCTAACGAACACTTCCGGGTTTATCTCATTCAAGATCAATGAACTACCAGTTCTATTCGTTTTAATTTCAGAATCTAAAACAGGATCAGGAGCCGGCATGGGTAAACTCCAGGATTTTGGAGGCGACATATTCACGTTGTTCCACAGTCAGTTTTTCCGATGCGGGGATACAGAGCATACGCTGGATTAAGGTGTGGGCATGCCGCGTGTTATTGCGTGTACTGTTGCGATAGACGGGTTGATCGGGCATCAGGGGAAAGTGTTGGATCCGACTTTCGATACCGTGTTTTTCCAGATAATCCTTGAGCGCATCGCGTTGATCCACCTGAATCGTCATGGTGTAGTAGATATCGCGACAATTGACCTCTTCCTGGGCCATGGTGGCGACAGACTTTAATGCCTCCAAATAATACTGGGCATGGCTACGTCGTTTGGCCAGGAGACCTTCATAGTGGTCCAGCCGTTTTCCCAATATGGCCGCCTGAATGGTATCCATCCGGCTGTTATGGCTGACAAAGTGGCATATCTCCCGATTGACCAGACCATTATAGCGCAGGGCATCGAGCGTTTCGTAGAGGGTATCCTGATCGGTGACAACCATGCCCGCCTCGCCCACGGAGGCAAAACATTTCATGGTATTCATGCTAAAGCAACCCGCTACGCCAAAAGATCCCGCTGGCTTTCCGTGGCGCATGGCACCAAAAGCCTGAGAACAATCTTCGATGACAGCAAGACCATAGTGCGCGGCAATAGCATTGATTTCCTCCATACGGCAGACGCGCCCGGCCCAGTGTACCGGGAGGACGGCGCGGGTTTTTTCGGTGATGAGTGGAATAATGGATTGTGGGTCCAGGGTCATATCATCCAAAATATCGGCAAAGACGGGGCTGGCCCCGTTGAGGGCAATCGCATTGGCGGTAGCAATGAAGGAAAGCGGGGTGGTAATCACTTCGTCTCCAGGACCGATCCCCATGGCCCGCAAGGTCAAAAACAAGGCATCGGTTCCAGAATTAACCCCGGCGGCGTATCGTCGCTGGGTCAACTGGGCAACGCGCTGTTCCAGACGCCCCACTTCCGGGCCGAGAATCAAACGCCCATGATCAAATACTTCTTCGATAGCCTTGAAGAGTTCGCTGCGCTCGTCTTCATCGATAATGCGCAAATCAAGAAAAGGGACTTTCATGGTCATGATCCCAACGGTAGGAAAAAAGTTGCCTCAATAACGATAATTTTCATTCGCAATCAAACGAATACGGCATGATCGGGATCGATAGCCAAATATTCCAGGATGGCTAGGTTGCGAGAGTGAGCGACGCAATGGTGACGACACTGGGTGGATGGATTGAAGTTCTCAATTTTCATCCTATTTTCCTCTGACAACCAAAAATCCTTGAAGGGGCGGTCTCTGATGGAACCCAGCAGTCCCTCTCGATTATAGGCTTTATCATGGCAGGTATAGACCCCCAGATCAGCACCGATAACCGGCAGGAACAGTTGATAGGGACAGAAAGTATAGGATTTATCAAAGCGTTCCTCCAACTCATGGTAATGATCGATAACGGAAAAATGATCATCTACGAGGCGGAGAGCTTGCCGGATTTGCGCACTGACCGGTTCCATGATAGGGCGGTGATAGTCGTTGTTTTCCTTGCCGGAATTAGAGACGACGACACCGGACAACTTGCAATGGTTAGCACCCGCTTTCTTAAAGAGGGCGCACGCCTCTGCGATATGTTCATAATTTTCCTTGGTAATGATAAAACTAATTCCAATAACGCATTGTGAACCCATGGCGGCAAAGTTTTGCACATTTTCCAGGATTCTGGAAAATTCCCCGTGTTTGACCCCGCGAATTTTTGAAAAACTTTCATCATCCCACCCATCCAATGAAAGGCGGATCCAGGTCGCGTAACGCGCAAAAGCCTGCCCCATTCCCCCCTTGAGATTGGAGCCGTTAGACAGAGCAGCCACTTTGACACCGCCGTTGGCCAATTTTTCCATAACCTTGGGGAGCGGTTTGTAAAGAAGCGGTTCGCCACCTCCTGAAAATGTAACCGCTTTAACCCCCATGGTGATGATATCATCGGCGATTTCAAACATTTTTTCTTCGGGAATGGTATCCGCCTCGACCATCTCTTCTCCAAGTTGGAGGTGGTCAACCTTGTAAGCGCAATACCAACAATCATGATTACATCGGTTGGTAGGCTTGATGCGGATATGGACTGGGGCGATCACAGAATGATTGCGCAATGCTTCAATGTGGTCTTGGAAGCGCAGAAACTTCATTGTGCTGTAAAGTATGCCCATGGAAAAATTTTCCTAGCTTTTCAGTCGGTGGTTTGGCCGGGAAGTGGGGGATGCGCGTATGCCATAGTCTCCGTAGGACGATGACTGCAATATTCACGCCCAAACCTAAACCATCTCAGGATGCGTCGCTATAAAAATCAACTGCGGGGGCCAGGGAATCGTCCCAGACAAGAAAGCGGATTGGTCGAATGCAACGGTACACTCCGAGTACGACCCCCACGCAAAAACTCCACGAAGAAGGGGTTTTTAGGAAGGGGTCTGGGCATCGTGGAGCAGAAAAAAAGAGCGACGGGAAACGACGGCCTTTGTCAAGCGCACAGTCCCAACGACAGCGTCAAACTAGAACACCGACCTGACTTTCGATAAGTCTCTAGCCTCGCCCGACGTCATCCGCCGATAAAAAAACGGGGTAATAAACGGGCACTACCCATCCCTTTCAGGTAGGCCAGCAACCCCAGCAAAAACGGGCAAGCGCAACATTCAACGATCGGAGTAATCGGGCACTCCCCTGTTGCCCTCTTGCTTCGCGTCTGCCCCTCAAAACGCACCTTTGTCATGCATGGCGCACCGCATCCCCGATCAAACACCCCAAAATGTGAGGAGGACAGCCTCCTACCTCAGCGATCAGAAAATTTCTCTGCAAAAAAGCATTGCTTAAGCAAACAGATAAAAAACCGGCAGGCCCCCACAGGATGGTCAAAGGGCTACGCCGGAGTTCTTTCAACCAACTCAATGAAAGACATCGGCGCACAATCCCCATAGCGCATCCGCGTCTTAATGATCCGAGTATACCCACCACTCCGGCTACTGTTTCTGACGGCGATATCGGTAAATAACTTATGCACCACAGACTTGTCTCTCAAAAACGCTATGGCGCGCCTACGCGAACCCAGATCACCCTTTTTTCCCAAGGTTACCATCCTCTCTGCAAGAATGCGTAACTCCTTGGCACGGGTAACCGTCGTCTCAATACGCTCATGGAGAAACAAACTGTTCGCCATGTTGGAAAGCATTGCCTTCCGATGACTTGTATCACGTCCAAGCTTGCGGCCACTCTTCCGATGTCTCATGAACCCATCCCTTGACTAAAAATTTTCTTCTTCAAACTGCTTGGCAAGTTCTTCGATATTCTCAGGAGGCCAGCTATCCAATTGCATCCCCAAGCTGAGATTCATCTCATCCAACACTTCTTTAATCTCGTTCAACGATTTTCGACCAAAGTTCGGGGTCTTGAGCATCTCTGCTTCCGTTTTCTGGACCAGATCCCCGATGTACACGATATCATCATTCTTAAGACAGTTGGCAGACCGCACCGAAAGTTCAAGCTCGTCCACCTTACGGAACAGATGCGGATTCCATTTCGGAGAGGAATCATCATCGCCCAATTCATTCATCGGCACATCGTCAAAGTTGATGAACAAACTCAACTGATCCTGAAGAATCTTTGCCGCAAGAGCCAAAGCATCTTCGGGTGAAACAACTCCATTGGTCTCGATATCGATAATCAACTTATCATGGTCGGTCTGCTGCCCAACCCGGGCATTCTCGACCTTGTAAGAAACCTTTTTCACGGGATTAAAACTACAATCCATAGGGATCTCACCGATGGGTGACGGTGCATCATCCTCGCCCCCCTGAGAAGCGCGTTGATAGCCCTTCCCCGTCATAACCGTCATGGACATATCCAACTTGCCGCTCTTATTCAGAGTGGCAATATGATGCTTCGGATTAAGAATTTCAATATCCGGTCCGGTCTCGATCATACCCGCCGTGACTGGCCCTTCTTTATCCGCATAAAGCCGGACCTTCTTCGTACCAGAACCGCTGACCCGAATGGCAAGTTCCTTAAGATTCAGAATAATCTCAGTGACATCTTCCATGACACCTGGAATACTGGAAAACTCATGCAGCACCCCCTCAATCCTGACAGAGGATACGGCAGCCCCTTGCAACGATGACAACAGCACACGACGAAGGGCATTTCCTAAAGTCGTCCCAAACCCCCTCTCCAGGGGTTCAGCAACCAGGATCGCCTTACGCTGCGCATCGCCTTCACTGGCCAACTCCACCTTCCGAGGCTTTATCAATTCCGTCCAATTCCGATACATCCGACGCCCCCAGCAGGTTATTTATTTGGAATACAACTCAACAATAAGATTCTCATTGTACTCTGCGGGTAAATCCGAACGATCTGGGTAAGACACAAATCTTCCAGACAGTGCTGCCGCATCCACTTCCATCCAGGGGACAGTCTGACTCTTCCGAGAAGTCTCAATGGCACCTTTGATACGCAGGTGTCCTTTGGCTTTACCCCGGACTTCAATTTTATCTCCAGGACGCACCAGAAACGAAGGTATATTGACGACCTGATCATTCACCACAATTTGCTTATGGGTAACAACCTGCCGCGCTTCCGAGCGGGATGCTGAAAAGCCCAGACGATAAACAACATTGTCCAGTCTTCTCTCAAGCAGGATCAGGAGGTTTTCCCCCGTCACCCCTTTCATCCGTTCAGCCTTCATAAAATAGTTTCTGAACTGCGACTCCAAAAGACCATAAGACCGCTTGATCTTTTGCTTCTCTCTTAGATGCAGACCGTAGTCAGACACCTTTCTTCGTCTTTGACCATGCATGCCTGGGGCGTAATTTCTTTTTTCAATCGCACACTTGTCAGAGAAACACTTTTCCCCCTTTAGGAAAAGTTTTGTGCTTTCGCGCCGGCACATACGGCACTTGGAACCGAAATATCGGGACATGTTCTTCCTGTTCCCCTGCTCAAAGCATTAATAGTGGATCAAACTCGACGGCGTTTCGGCGGTCTACACCCGTTATGGGGAATGGGTGTCACATCTTGGACCAGTGAAATGGCGAAGCCAATGCTTGCCAAGGCACGCAACGCAGACTCACGACCGGACCCAGGACCTTTCAACCGCACTTCAAGGTTTTTCATACCATGTTCTTGAGCACGCCGCCCTGCATCTTCTGCTGCCATCTGGGCAGCAAAGGGGGTGGATTTGCGTGATCCTTTAAAACCTTGAGAACCTGCCGACCCCCAAGATATCACGTTACCCACGCTATCCGTAATGGTGATAAGGGTGTTATTGAATGTGGACCTGATATAGGCAATACCCGAAGCGATGTTCTTCTTCTCCTTCTTCTTGCCTTTGGTCTTCTGCCCTTTCGCCATATCATCTCCTTGTAGAGTAAAACAAGTGCTTTATACAGACACTCTTCAATCTTTTTTAAAAATGCCTTCCAGTGAACCGCAAAGCAACACAAACCGAGGCCGGACCCATAACTGCCAAATCAAGGATCTACCTTTAACACGAGATCCCAAACCCAGCAAGCCTTGAGTCAAAGCTTAACGCGCTTTCCCGGCAATGGCTTTTCTCGGACCTTTTCTCGTCCTGGCATTGGTATGCGTCCTTTGACCACGGACAGGGAGCCCACGTCTGTGCCGCAATCCCCGATAACAGCCAAGATCCATAAGACGCTTGGTGTTCATCGCAATTTGCCGTCTCAGATCCCCCTCGACCTGGTAACCTTCATCGATCACACTACGAATCTTGGCCACCTCCGCCTCGGAAAGATCCTTGGTCCGAGTCGATGCATCGATTCCTGCTTTGGAAACGATCTCCTGAGCCGCCTGCCTCCCGATCCCATAGATATAGGTCAAGGCCACGACAAGCCGCTTATTGACGGGTATGTTGACACCAGCGATACGAGCCACCTGATAACCTCCAAATAATTTTCTGTCAGAAATCTCTTAAACCATCATCCCTGACGCTGCTTGTGCTTGGGACTCTTGGTACAAATGACCCGCAACACACCCTTCCTCTTGACCATCTTACAATCCTTACATATTTTCTTGACCGACGCCCTGACTTTCATAACACCCTCCTGTTCCTCAAACCCTTACCGACGACCTAAGGCCGCTGCTCAACTCCTCCGACCTCGTATCTTAGCCTTTTTCATCAAACCTTCGTACTGGCGGCTAATGAGGAACGACTGTATCTGCGACGCCGTATCCATGGTAACACCAACCACAATCAACATCGATGTACCACCGAAATAAAAGGGGACGTTGTAGTTGGCAATCAAAATCTCAGGCAGCAGACACACCCCCGCAACATAAAGTGCTCCAATCAAGGTGAGCCGCGTCAGGATGACATCCAAATACTCCGCCGTCTTAGCACCAGGCCGTATCCCAGGGACAAACCCACCATATTTTCTCAGGTTATCAGCCGTCTCTTCAGGATTAAAAACGATTGCCGTATAGAAAAATGAGAAAAACAGGATCGCCAGGGCATACGTCAACATATACGGAATCTGCCCAGGAGAAAAATATCCCGCCAATACTTTCACCTGATCCCACGGTGCAAAGTTAGCCAACGTCACCGGAAACAAAATAATCGAACTCGCAAAAATCGGTGGTATCACACCCGCCGTATTCACCTTCAAAGGCAAATGAGAACTTTCCCCCCCGACCATCCGCCGACCACTTACCTGCCTGCGAGCATACTGTATCGTAATTCTTCGATTGGCCCGCTCCATGAAGATAATGAAAGCGGTAACCCCGACAGCCATGACAATGAGGAAGAGGACAAACAACGGCTGCAAATCACCCGTCCTTGCCAACTGTAACGTTTGTACCAGGGCTATCGGCAGGTTCGCAACGATACCCGCATAGATGATCAGGGATATCCCATTCCCAATCCCCCGCGAGGTGATCTGCTCCCCCACCCACATAATGAAAGCCGTCCCCGAAGTCAACGTAATCACCGTCATCATCCGAAACGACCAGCCCGGTTCCACCACAACACTCATCCCACCCGCCTGCATGGATTCCAACCCATAAGCAATACCAAAACCCTGGAAAATGGAAAGCACCACCGTGCCATAGCGTGTGTACTGATTTATCTTTCTCCGTCCTGATTCCCCTTCTTTCTTAATAGCTTCCAGTTTAGGAAACACGGAAGTCATCAACTGTAGGATAATTGAAGCCGAAATATACGGCATGATTCCAAGGGCGAACACCGTCAGCCTGGATAACGCACCACCCGAAAACATGTTGAACATGCCCAGGAGGGTCCCTTGTTGCTGCGCAAAAAATACTGCCAGAGCGTTTGGATCTATCCCCGGCGTGGGTACATGTGCCCCAATCCGATAGACAATGAGCATCCCCAAAGTAAAGGTGATCCGATTCCGCAGTTCCGGGATACGCCCCAAATTGGCCAGCCCGGCAAAAGGTGATTGTGCATCCGTTGTAGCCATTAACTTTTGCTACCTAGCCTTTATGAACTGCTGCAACCACAGTGAGATGAACCTTCCCACCAGCCGCCTCGATCTTCTCGATGGCACTCTTTGAGGCCTTATCCACGTAGACATTCAAGGGCTTTGTCACATCCCCATCCGCCAAAAGCTTCAGCCCGTCTCCCATCTTCTTCCTGACCAAACCATTCTGCCGCAAATCTTCAATCCGTACCTCCGTGTTGGGGTCAAACACATCCAAATCCCCGACACTCACAATGACATACTCTTTGCGGAATGGATTCTTAAACCCACTCTTGGGCAACCGCCTTTGCAAAGGCATCTGACCACCTTCAAACCCAACCTTATGGTAGCCACCCGCCCTGGCCTTCTGCCCTTTAGTACCCCGGCCTGCCGTTTTGCCCGTCCCACATCCCAACCCACGCGCCACCCTTTTTGCGTGTTTGCGATCAGCCTGCCTCGGAGGGAGTTCATTCAATTTCATATTCTTGGACGCCTTTTATTCTTCCAAAACCCTGACCAGATGGATCACCTTGTTCACCATCCCACGCACCGAAGGATTATCGGGAAGTTCCCTGATCTGCTGGGTTTTTCTCAAACCCAACGATTCCATGATCTTTCTGTGCTTTTCCGGTCGCCCGATGATCGACCTGATTTTCTGGACCCTGATGGTTCCGGCCATGTCCTAGATACCTCCCAGTTTACAACGCATCTGCCGCCAGACCGCGCTTCGCAGCAACCATCGCGGGGGAATTGATCGACTCCAGGGCGTCAAAGGTTGCCTTGATAAGATTGTGAGGATTCGATGTCCCAAGAGACTTGGCCAAAACATCCGTGACCCCGACCGCCTCAAAAATCGGCCTCATGGCACCACCCGCAATGATTCCCGTCCCCTGCGCTGCCGGTCGCAACACCACACGCCCAGCACCATAGCGACCCTGAATCTCATGATGCAAAGTGCGGCCATCCTTGATGGCCATCACCTTCATGTTCTTCCTGGCCTGCTCAGTCGCCTTACGGATCGACTCAGGAACCTCTTTGGCTTTGCCCAGTCCATAGCCGACCTTGCCCTTGCCATCACCGACAACCACAATGGCGGAAAAGTTGAAACGACTCCCACCTTTCACAACCTTCGCAGTCCGCTTAATGGCAACAAGCTTTTCGATCAGGTCATCACTCTGCCAATTTTCTACTTTTTCCTCTACAGAGGCCCGGCGGGGTTTTGACATTTCTTCTCCTAAATCAATTTCTGAACCTTTTTACCACACGACACTTCAAACCCAAACCGTGCGGCCATGTTCCACACCGACCCCAAAAACCGCACCGTCTCAACAACCACAAACCATCACAAGCCAACTAAAACGCAAGGCCCCCTTCTCTGGCCGCATCCGCCAAAGCCTTGACCCGACCATGGTAGAGATAGCCTCCACGATCAAACACCACCTGCGTGATGCTGGCTTCCAAGGCTTTCGCCGCCAGTGCCTTACCCACGGCAACAGCAGCCTCCTTGTTTCCAAAACTCTTCAGACTATCCCTGATCTCTTTCTCCAAAGTGGACGCCGCAACCAGTGTCACCCCCTTGGAGTCGTCAACGATCTGCGCGTAAATGTGCGCAGCACTGCGAAACACCGTTAATCTGAGACGGTCTTTGCGAACATGACTGATCCGGTTCCTAACTCTTCGACCACGCTTCCATCTGGCCTGATGCCGATCCTTTGCCATCGCTTTGCCCTCTCAGGTAGTTACTTCTTCTTGCCTTCCTTGCGCACGATGTGCTCGCCAGAATAGCGTATCCCTTTCCCTTTGTAGGGTTCCGGTGGCCGCAGCTCGCGTATCTCCGCACAAACCTGCCCAAGTTGCTGCTTGTCAATGCACGTAAACGTGATCACGGTGTTCTTATCCACCTTGGCACTCACCCCTGTCGGCAACGCCATCTCCACAGGATGCGAATAACCAAGACTCAACTGGACCATATTACCCGCCACAGCCGCGCGATAACCCACACCTTGAATCTCTAAAACCTTGGTAAACCCCTCAGACACACCCTTCACCATATTAAAGAGCAATGACCGCGAGAGTCCCCATAATGCAACCGCCTTCCTTCCCTTCCCCTTCGAACTCAATACCAGAATGTCACCTTCCTTGCGGATCTCAACATCCGGGTCGAATCGCCGACTCAGGGTACCCAACTTTCCTTTGACCTCAACATCCTGGGCCAAAATCTTAACATCAACACCCGATGGGACGGGAACCGGCTTTTTTCCAATTCTTGACATCTCACAGGAATCCTTGCTGTTTCATCAAAATACGGTACAGAGCAACTCTCCACCGATACCCTGCTTTCCGGCATCCTTACCTGTCATGACCCCTTTACTGGTCGAAACAATGGACACCCCCAGCCCTTGATAGACCCTGGGAAGTTTATCACGCCGAACGTAGTGCCTACGCCCCGGGCGAGAAACCCTCTTAATCTTCTCGATCACCGGCTTCCCCAGATGGTACTTCAAAACCAACCTGAAGTTCCTCCCTGCGACATCCTCTTCAATCTTCTCAAAGCCGGCAACATACCCTTCTGCCGCCAAAATCTCACCAATGCGCACCTTGAGCCGTGAAGAAGGAATATCAACAAACTTCTTCCGCGCCATCTGCGCATTGCGAATTCTTGTCAACATATCACTGACTGGGTCGGTCATTCCCATCGATTACCACTCCAATAGTGTAAACAGTTCCAATACCAAGGTGCCTTGCAGTTCACTGCACAGTCAATCCCATACCTACCAGGATGCCTTGACAACGCCCGGTACTTCGCCCCTCAAAGCCATGGAACGCAAACAGAGCCTGCACAAAGAGAATTTACGATAATACCCTCTCGACCGACCACAACGGGCACACCGGTTATAAGCCCTCACAGCAAACTTGGGGGTGCGTTTCCACTTTTCCACCATCGATTTCTTGGCCATATGACTTCTGCTTCCTAACCTGTCAATTGATGAACGGCATACTGAAACCTCTAAGCAAGGCCTTGGCCTCCTCATCGGTTTTTGCTGAGGTAACAATGATGACATCCATACCCCGGACAGCGTCAACTTTGTCGTAGTCAATCTCCGGGAAAATGATCTGTTCCTTCACACCCATGGCAAAGTTACCCCTGCCATCGAATGATTTTCCTGATACACCACGGAAGTCCCTGACCCTTGGCAACGCCGCATTGATCAGCCGGTCAAGAAACTCGTACATCCGACTGCCACGCAACGTCACACGGCACCCGATGGCCTGCCCCTCCCGCAATTTAAAACCGGCTACTGATCGCTTGGCGTGCGTTACCACAGGCTTCTGACCAGAAATCGCCATCATGTCGCTTACAGCCCCATTCAAGGCATTCCTGTCTGCAATCGCCTCACCCACCCCCATATTGAGTACCACTTTCTCAAGCCGGGGAACCTGCATGGGGTTCTTGTAGCCGAATTCCTTGATAAGCCCGGCCACGACCGTTTTATCGTAATGTTCCTTCAATCTGGCCATATTTCACTTTCCCAACGGAAATTGCGCGTTGACACTCGCTTCAAAGACAAGAACCTAGATCGCTTCTCCCGATCTTTTGGAAATACGCACCCGGGTCCCATCTTCCAATACCTTCATTCGGATCCCCGATCCCTTACCAGCAATGGAATCGTAGTACATGACATTGGACTGGTGAATCGGTGCCTCTTTTTCCACAATCCCGCCGGATCCTTCTTTATCCGCCTTGGTATGCTTCTTGATCATGTTGACCTTCTCGACCAAGACAGCTTCCTTCTTGGGCAGAACCTGCAAGATTTGCCCCCGCTTGCCTTTATCCTTGCCCGCAATGACAACCACCGGGTCACCTTTCTTTAAACGGGTTCTGCTCTGATTCTTCATTCTCTTCACCTTGTAACATTCCCAGAATCCTGGGCTTGGTCGCTTGATACTCTACAGCACCTCTGGCGCCAGGGATACGATCTTCATGTAATTCCGACCACGCAGCTCCCGCGTTACCGGCCCAAAGATACGGGTACCAACAGGCTCACCCTGCTTGTTGATCAAAACCGCAGCATTGCTGTCAAACCGTATATAGCTCCCATCCTCACGAATGATCGCTTTCTTCGTCCGCACAACCACGGCCTGAGCCACCTCACCCTTCTGCACCTTACCCCGCGGAATGGCAGACTTGATGGCAACGGCGATAACATCGCCAACCCTGGCATAGCGTCTCTTCGACCCGCCCAAAACTTTAATGCATTGGACTTTCTTCGCCCCTGAATTATCCGCGACATCCAGCATCGTCTGTACCTGAATCATGCCACGGCCTCCTCAATCACCATCCAATGCTTGTCTTTGCTGACCGGCGGACACTCGCGTATCTTAACCATATCACCAATGGCGCAACGGTTTTGCGGATCATGCGCCTTGTACTTCTTTGAACGCCGTATAATCTTTCCGTACAAAGGATGACGAACACGCCTCTCCACCAGAACCACGACGGTCTTGTCCATTTTATCGCTGACTACTACACCCTGTAGAACCCGTGGTGGCATGCCTAAATCTCCTTCCCCTCGGACCGTTCCTTCTCACTGACGATGGTCTTTATTTTCGCAATATCCCGACGAACCTTCCGAATCATGGAAGAATTCTCCAACTGGGCCGTGGCGTGGCGAAACCTTAGATTGAACGCTTCCTTATAAAGCCCCTTCAGCTTCTCACCAAGCTCTTCGCCGCTCAAACCCCGTATCTCAGAAGTCTTCATCAGCCAATCCTCCCACGAACCACAAATTTCGTCGGTATGGGAAGCTTCGCCGCTGCCCGCGACATTGCCTCCTTGGCAAGGGCCTCTGTCACCCCCTCCATCTCATACAGAATTCTTCCCGCTTTGATCCGAGCAATCCAAAACTCTGGATTCCCCTTACCCTTCCCCTGCCGCACCTCGGCGGGCTTCTTGGAAACAGGAATGTTCGGAAACATTCGAATCCAAATACGACCGCCCCTCTTAATGTGGCGAGTCATGGCACGCCGTCCAGCCTCAATCTGACGGGCCGTCAACCGCCCTGCTGTCATGGCCTTCAGTCCATACTGCCCGAAATTTAACTCGGAACATTTATAGGACAAACCATGAACCCGTCCCTTATGGGCCTTGCGGTATTTGGTTTTTCTCGGTTGTAACAACATTGAAAACCACCTTCTCCTGGTCTGGCTCTCTTTGAGGAGGATCCTGACAGCGCGTCCGGCGTCAACCCCGTAACTCTAAACCTTACTTATCCCGGTCAATCACTTCACCCTTGAATACCCAGACCTTCACACCGATAATCCCGTAGGTCGTCAAGGCCGAAGAAAAACCGTAATCAATATCGGCTCGCAAAGTATGCAAAGGAACCCTCCCCTCGCGATACCACTCGGTCCTGGCAATCTCGCCACCACCCAACCGACCCGCGCAATTGATCCGAATCCCCTGAGCACCCAAACGCATCGCCGAAGTCACCGCCCGCTTCATCGCCCGGCGAAACGCAACGCGCCGTACCAACTGCTGGGCAACATTCTCCGCAATGAGCTGCGCCTCAGCTTCAGGCTTACGCACCTCAACGATATTGATCTGAACATCGGCACTGGAAATCTTCCTCAGATCTTCCTTCAACTTCTCAATGTCCGTCCCTTTCTTACCAATGATAATCCCGGGACGCGCAGAATGAATGTTGATCCGTGCCTTCTTCGCTGGACGCTCAATGACTATCTTGGAAACACTCGCATGCTCAAGACGCTTCTTCAACCACGTCCTGAGTTTGTCATCCTCCAGGAGCAGTGTGGCGTATTCCTTGTCGGCATACCAACGATTGTCCCAGGTCTTTGTGATTCCCAGCCTGAACCCGATAGGATGAACCTTTTGCCCCATTATAATTCTCTCCAGCAAGTGTGCCCCTTAGGGCCATTTCCACAAGTCGCGCGCAGCGAAACCCTATTCACGTTCCTGAACGGCTACCGTCAGATGAGATGTCCGTTTTAAAATCCTTGAGGCACGTCCCCGGGCTCTCGGCAGAAATCTCTTCAGCATCGGCCCCTGGTCCACATGGACCCGCGACACATACAACGTGTCCACATCCAGCCCATGATTGTTCTCCGCATTGGCGATGGCTGACTTCAGTGTTTCCTTGATCGCCTTCGCCACTCTCTTACGCGAAAACTCCAGTACGTTCAACGCCGCCTGAACATCCTTGCCTCTTATCTGGTCGATAACAAGCTCAATGCGCGTCGGCGCTACCCTGAGGTTCCTCGTTTTGGCTATCGATTCCATTGCCGCTCCCTCGATGACTACCTACCGGACTTCTTGTCGGCAGTATGCCCATGATAAGTCCGTGTCGGACTGAACTCACCAAGCTTGTGGCCTACCATATTCTCAGTCACCAGAACCGGCACAAACTTCCTGCCATTGTGGACCCCAAACGTATAGCCCACAAAATCAGGGATGATCGTCGAACGGCGCGACCAAGTCTTCACCATCTCCTTGCGACCCTCAGCTCGAAGGTGCTGAATCTTCTTCAGAAGATATTCGTCAAAAAAAGGACCTTTCTTGATTGACCGAGACACCTGTCACCCCTTGTTCAATGAACCATGAAACCACAACTTTCAGTAAATACACAAAACTCTACTGAAAACTATTTGCGCCGCCTCATAATCAGGCGATCCGAATTCTTCCCTTTGCCACGGGTCTTCTTCCCCTTGGTCGGTACACCCCAAGGTGTACAGGGATGACGCCCGCCTGAGGTACGACCCTCACCACCGCCATGGGGATGATCCACCGGATTCATCACCACACCGCGTACATGGGGCCTCACACCAAGCCAACGCTTCCTCCCTGCCTTACCAATCTTGATGTTGCCGTGGTCCGGGTTGGAAACCAATCCCACCGTCGCCATGCAATCCAACAAGACCATCCTCATCTCCCCCGAAGGGAGCTTCAATTGGGCGTACTTCCCTTCCTTACCCATCAGTTGAATGGAGTTCCCGGCGGATCGACCTATCTGGCCTCCCTTGCCTGGCTTCATCTCAACATTATGGACAATCGTACCGATCGGCATCCCGCGCAGAGGCATCGAATTGCCCGGCTTGACATCGACCTGATCACCCGAAACAACCTCATCACCAACCTTCAAACGTTGCGGAGCGAGAATATAGCGTTTTTCACCGTCTGCATAGTGTAAAAGCGCAATAAACGCCGTCCGGTTGGGATCATACTCAATCCGGGCTACCTTGGCGGGAACATCCGCTTTGTTCCGCTTGAAATCAATCAAACGATAACGCCGCTTGTGGCCACCACCCTGGTAACGTACAGTCGCCCTCCCTTGAGCGTTACGTCCACCCGTGCTATGCAACCCAAAAGTCAGAGAACTCTCCGGCTTCTCAGTCGAAAGCTCCGAGTAGTCTACTGTAACCAGACCACGCCTGCCATTCGATGTTGGTTTGTAAGTCCTTAATGCCATCCCTTATACTCCGGCGATCTCATCGGTTGTACTCGCCTCATTTATTCTCATAAAAATCGACGGTCTGGCCCTCTTCCAACCGGACAATCGCCTTCTTCCAGTCCTTTCGGTGCCCTAAGGTCCGCCCAAATCGCTTGGTCTTCCCCTTGACATTGACTGTCTGGACTCCAATGACCTTGACATCAAACATCTTCTCAACCGCCGCCTTAATCTGCGCCTTGTTGGCCGTCCTTAAAACCTTGAACGTCAACTGGTTGCCAGTCTCCTGACAGACCGTCGCCTTCTCGGTAATCCTCGGTGCCTGCAGGATGGTGTACAGGGTATAGGGATCGCTCACGTCAGCCTCTCCTCCAGCCTTTTCACGGCATCCTCAGTCATAATCACTTTTTCATGCGCCAGGAGGTCGTAAGTGTTGATCCCCTCCAAACGCAGTACCTTGACGCCAGGCAGATTCCTGGCAGACAACTCGACACTCCGATCAGCCTCAGCGACGATAATCAAGGCCGACCTCTCAGCATCCATGGCCACCAAAACCGTCCGCATCATCTTCGTCTTAATCTCGGCCATGGCCAAGTTTTCAACAATGATCATCTCAGAGGCGGCATGTTTGGCCGATAACGCCGTCATCAAAGCCAAACGCCGCTCCTTCTTATCCATCTTATGGGCGTAGCTCCTCGGCAGCGGACCAAAAACAATACCGCCCGTCCTGAACTGGGGCGCACGAATCGTACCCTGCCGCGCGTTACCCGTCCCCTTCTGCCGATACGGCTTCTTTCCACCACCCCTGACCTCGGAACGACCCTTGGTCGAAGCCGTTCCAGAACGTCTCTTCGCCAACTGATAGTTCACCATCCGTGTCAATAAATCCCCACGGACCTCCCGACCAAACAGCGCTTCAGAAAGCTCTATGGTCCTCAGGTGATTGTTTTGCTTATCTTTGAGGGAAAATTCCATCGTCTGCCTCAGCGTTCACGCTCGTTTTCTAGGTTTTCTTTCCGGCGTGTCTTATCAGAACAACCGATCCTTTTGAACCCGGTATACTCCCCTTGATCACGAGAAGATTGTTCTCAAGGTCCACGGCTGCAATTTTAAGGTTCTGCACTGTAACCGTGTCATCACCCATATGTCCAGCCATCTTCTTATTTTTAAATACCCTGCCCGGCGATTGGTTCTGACCGATGGAGCCTCCAGAACGATGAACCCGATGGGCACCATGCGAGGCGTTCCCACCTGCAAACCCCCAACGCTTCATCACCCCGGCAAACCCCTTACCCACACTCCTGCCGGTCACATCCACATACCCATCCACCGAGAATTGCTCCACCGTCAACGTCTGCCCAACCGCCAAATCCCCGGTGTCGTCCAAACGAAACTCTCGCAATAACCTCTTGACCGGTACATTCGCCTTGGCATACACGCCACGCACCGACTTGCTCAAACGGGACGGCTTGACATCCTCATAGCCAACCTGGACCGCATTGTACCCGTCCGTCCCAACACCTTTTACCGCCACCACCGGACACGGACCTGCTTTGACCAGGGTCACTGGCTGAGCCATCCCGTCCTCAGTAAAAATGCGGGTCATACCAACCTTTCGGCCTATCAATCCCGGGGCCATGAGTAAAATCCTTTCTTCTTGCTACCCGTCAAAACGACCTTCTAGTCTCGTCTTAAGCCTAAAACGACGCGCTCACAGCTTGATCTCAACATTCACCCCTGCCGCTAAATCCAGCTTCATCAGGGCATCGACCGTCTGTGGCGTCGGATTGACAATATCTATCAGACGCTTGTGGGTACGAATTTCAAATTGCTCTCGCGATTTCTTATCCACATGCGGAGAGCGCAACACCGTGTACCGATTGATCTTTGTCGGTAACGGTATCGGGCCGCGAATCTCAGCCCCGGTACGCCTTGCCGTTTGAACAATCTCCCCCGTGGACTGGTCCAGAATCCGATGGTCAAAGGCCTTCAATCTAATCCGTATCTTTTGGTTTTCCATCTTCCACCTTCAACCCGTTCTTTCCTTAAATCCGCTTGCAAAAGATCCTATGAATGTTATTGAATCACTTCACTCACGACCCCTGCACCCACAGTCCGACCACCTTCCCGAATGGCAAACCGCAATCCCTTTTCCATGGCGATCGGGGCGATCATCTCAACTTCCAACGTCACACTGTCCCCCGGCATCACCATCTCAACATCTTCCGGCAACCGCAATATACCCGTCACATCGGTCGTCCGAAAATAAAACTGCGGGCGATAGTTCGAGAAAAACGGCGTATGCCGACCGCCCTCTTCCTTCGACAAAATATAACACTCCGCCTTAAACTTCGTATGCGGCGTAATGGAACCCGGAGCAGCAAGAACCTGCCCCCGTTCAACATCCTCTCGTTTGGTCCCCCGCAACAACACCCCAACATTGTCCCCGGCCTGCCCCTGGTCCAGCAGCTTGCGGAACATCTCAACCCCGGTACACGTCGTGGTCTGGGTGTCTTTCAAACCGACAATAGCCACCGGGTCGCCCACGTTGACCACCCCACGCTCAATCCGCCCCGGAGCCACGGTGCCACGACCCGATATGGTGAAAACATCCTCAATGGGCATGAGAAACTTCCCATCCAACGGACGATCCGGCTGCGGAATGTAGGCGTCAATCTCCTCCAGAAGCTTGACGATGGAGCCATGCCCCACCTCACCCTCATCCTCTTCCAACGCCTTCAACGCCGATCCAACCACGATGGGAATGTCATCCCCAGGAAACTCATACTGACTCAGCAACTCCCGAACTTCCAACTCCACCAGTTCCAAAAGCTCTGGATCATCCACCTGATCAACCTTGTTCAAAAACACAACAAGGGCCGGAACACCAACCTGACGTGCTAACAGGATATGTTCGCGGGTCTGAGGCATCGGACCATCTGCAGCGGAAACAACCAGTATAGCACCATCCATCTGCGCAGCGCCAGTGATCATGTTTTTTATATAATCGGCGTGGCCAGGACAATCCACATGCGCATAATGCCGCGCTTGCGTCTCATACTCAACGTGCGCCGTAGAAATCGTAATCCCACGTTCCTTCTCTTCCGGTGCGGCATCAATCTGGTCATATGCCATAAACTTGGCACCGCCCCTCTTCGCCAACACCTTCGTGATCGCCGCCGTCAACGTCGTCTTCCCATGATCCACGTGCCCAATCGTTCCGATGTTCACGTGGGGCTTGGTCCGCTCAAACTTGGCCTTGGCCATCGCGATTCCCCTCAGCTCTTGACCTTCGCAACAATCTCGTCCGCAATCGCCTCGGGCACCTGCTCATAATGATGAAATTCCATCGTAAACGTCGCCCGACCCTGGCTCATGGACCTCAAACTTGTCGCATAGCCAAACATGTTGGCCAAGGGGACCATCGCCTGCACCGCTTGATGACCCGCCACATTCTCCATCCCCTGAATCTGTCCACGGCGCGAATTCAGGTTACCAATCACATCCCCCATATAATCCTCGGGAACTTCAACCTCCACAAACATGATCGGTTCCAAGATGACCGGTCCAGCCTTCCGACATCCATCCTTGTAGGCCATCGAACCCGCAACCTTAAACGCCATCTCCGAAGAGTCCACCTCGTGGTAAGAACCATCAAACAGAGTGACGCGAAAATCTACCATCGGATAACCAGCACGCACACCACTGGTCATCGCCTCCACAATCCCCTTCTCTACAGCCGGGATATACTCCCTGGGAACGACACCGCCCTTAATCCCGTCCACAAATTCAAAACCCTTACCAGGCTCCTGTGGCTCCAATTTGATCCACACATGTCCAAACTGACCACGACCACCCGATTGCCGCACAAAACGACCTTCCTGCTCCACTGTCTTCGTGATCGTCTCACGATAGGCAACCTGCGGCTTCCCAACGTTGGCCTCAACCTTGAACTCCCGCAACATCCGATCCACAAGAATCTCAAGGTGCAACTCACCCATGCCAGACATGATCGTCTGATTGGTCTCATGGTCAACCTTAACCCGAAACGATGGATCCTCCATGGCCAAACGACCCAGTGCCACACCCATCTTCTCTTGATCCGCTTTGGTCTTCGGCTCAATGGCAATGTCAATCACCGGTTCTGGAAACGTCATCTTCTCCAGTATAACCGCATCTTTCTCGGTACACAGCGTATCCCCAGTGGTCGTATACTTCAAACCCACCGCCGCCGCAATATCCCCAGTCCTGACTTCCTTGATATCCTCACGCTTGTTGGCATGCATCAGCATGAGACGACCAATCCGCTCCCTCTTGTCTTTCCCAGAATTGTATATGTAAGAACCAGACTCCAAGGTTCCAGAATACACCCTGAAAAACGTCAGCGAACCCACAAAGGGATCCGACATGATCTTGAAAGCCAACGCAGAAAACGGCTCTGCGTCATTATGATCCCGGGACATCCTTTCGCCCGAACCCACAACTTCCCCCTCAATCGGCGGCGTATCCGTCGGGGCGGGGAAATAAGCGACTACAGCATCCAATAACGGCTGCACACCCTTATTCTTGAAAGCAGAGCCGCATAATACAGGAACAAACGAACTCGTCAACACTCCCTGACGTATGCAGGCCTTAAAATCTTCTTCCGAGATCTCTTCGCCATCAAGATACTTCTCCATAAGGGCGTCATTCGTCTCCAACGCCGCTTCCAGCAACCGCTCGCGGTAACTCTCCACTTCGTCAACCATCCCAGCGGGGACATCGGTAACCTCATACTTCGCACCCAGGGTATCTTCCTGGAAAATCAAAGCCTTCCGAGTCACCAAATCCACCATGCCGATAAATTTCTCTTCCTCACCAATCGGCAGTTGCAGCGGCACAGCCTTGGCCTTAAGCCGCTCTTCCATCATCTTGAGGACTCGCTTGAAATTCGCTCCCATGCGATCCATCTTGTTGACAAAAGCCAGCCTGGGGACTTTATACCTGTCCGCCTGACGCCACACAGTCTCCGACTGTGGCTGGACACCACCCACCGAGCAAAACACCGCAACCGCACCATCCAAAACGCGCAGGGAACGCTCCACCTCAATGGTGAAATCCACATGCCCTGGGGTATCGATGATATTGATCCGGTGATCCTGCCAAAAACATGTCGTCGCCGCCGAGGTGATGGTGATGCCGCGCTCCTGCTCCTGCGCCATCCAGTCCATCGTAGCCGTGCCGTCGTGGACCTCACCCAGCTTGTGCGACTTGCCGGTATAATAAAGAATCCGCTCCGTAACGGTGGTCTTACCCGCATCAATATGCGCCATGATGCCGATATTGCGAACCCTGTTCAGTGGTATTTCCCTTGCCACATTCATCCCCTGAATCTAAAGCGGACCGACAAACTATCCCATGACCCCAGCACATCTTACCAACGATAATGTGCAAAGACCTTGTTGGCCTCGGCCATACGGTGGGTATCATCCTTCTTCTTCATCGTCGCACCACGATTGTTGGCCGCATCCATCAACTCCGCCGCCAACCTCTCAACCATGGTCTTTTCACTCCTCTGGCGCGCAAACGTCACCAACCAGCGAATCGCAAGGGCCTGCCTGCGGCTTGGACGAACCTCAACTGGAACCTGGTAAGTCGCACCGCCAACCCTCCGGGAACGAACCTCAACCGACGGTCTCACATTGTCCACCGCATTCTTGAAAACCTGCATCGGTTCCTCGTGCCCCTTACCCTTGATGGCATCCAGTGCCCCGTAGAACAACCGCTCCGCAAGGGCCTTCTTGCCATCTCTCATCAGGCAATTCATAAACTTGGTAACCAACGTATCTCCGTAAACCGGATCACCGAGCACTTCGCGCTTGGGTACTTCACGGCGCCTGGGCATACCGACCAACTCCTTAAAATTGAAAAAACCCAATCTGCCGGACTTTCAATATCCCGGTCTGGGCATCCTAGTCTTGGGTACGAACCATGGTACAACAGGTCACTTGGGCCTTTTCGAACCGTATTTGGATCTTCCCTGTCTGCGATTCTGCACACCCTGGGTATCCAAACTACCGCGGATGATGTGGTAGCGCACACCAGGCAAATCCTTAACGCGACCACCACGGACCAAAACAACCGAGTGTTCCTGAAGGTTGTGACTCTCGCCCGGGATATAAACCGTTACCTCGTGACCATTGGTAAGACGAACACGCGCAACCTTACGCAAGGCCGAATTGGGCTTCTTGGGGGTCGTCGTATAGACCCTTGTGCAAACCCCACGGCGTTGCGGGCAAGCCTGCATCGCCGGAACATTTGTCTTCTTCTTCTGAGCCTTACGCCCGTGACGAACCAGCTGGTTGAATGTCGGCATCGATCAATTAGCTCCAAGGCCTCTCAGGACCGTCTATGGACTTACCTACAGCGGAAAAGCCCCACATATTAACTCAAAATCCGCCAGTGTCAAGCTTTTCGTGACATGTTTTTCATTTCACACTGGGAAAATTCTTCTTTCCCGCCAAACACACCAGATTCCCACCAAAATCAACACACTTTTACTCAACCCCCGGCCACAGATAAGACCGTCTCATCCATCAAAGCACCCCGAGACAAGACCTCCTTGGCCTTACCCGTCCCCGCAGGGACTAACCGCCCCACGATCACGTTCTCCTTCAACCCGGTCAGGGTATCCACCCGGCCAGAAATCGTCGCTTCCGTCAAAACACGAGTCGTCTCCTGGAAAGAGGCCGCCGAAATAAAGGATGGCGTTGACAACGATGCCTTGGTGATCCCAAGCAACAACGGCGTCGCCGTCGCAGGGGCACCACCACGCTTGCGTACCCGCTGATTCTCAATATCAAACGCCGTCCTCTCCACCGCTTCACCCACCACAAACGTGGTATCCCCAGTCGTGCGGATCGATACCTTCTGCAACATCTGCCGGACAATCACTTCAATATGCTTGTCATTGATCTTCACACCCTGCAACCGGTAAACCTCCTGAATCTCGTTCACCATAAACCGGCACAGTGCCTCCAGCCCCAATACCTTCAAAATATCCTGCGGTACCAAAGCCCCTTCCATCAACGGTTCGCCGCGACGCACATAGTCCCCGTCGTTCACCGCCAACTGCTTCCCTTTGGGAATCAGATACTCCTTGGCAACCCCCGACTCCGGCGTCACCACAATACGCCGCTTACCCTTCAAATCCTTGCCAAAGGTGACGAAACCATCATTTTCGCAAATAATGGCAAATTCCTTGGGCTTGCGTGCCTCAAACAATTCAACCACCCGCGGCAGACCTCCCGTAATATCGCGTGTCTTGGAAATCTGCCTCGGCATCTTGGCAATAATATCACCCGCCTTGACGCGCTCCCCTTCACGGGTAACAATCACCGCACCCACCGGCAGATAATACTGAACATCCGACCCATTGGCCAAAACCAACGGCTCCCCCGTCTCAGGATTCAACAAAGCGATCCGTGGCCTCATGTCGGTCTTGCGACCCTGACTCTTCCACTCCATCACCTCCAACGATGTCAGACCCGTGGTTTCATCAGTCACCTCACGCAGCGTCACACCCTCCTGAAGATCCCAAAACCGGACCTGACCCTCCACTTCCGTGATAATCGGTGACGCAAACGGATCCCACTCAGCCAACTTGGTCTTGGCATCAATCATCCCACCATCCGCAACCGTTAACCGGGCACCATAAGGGATCCGATACCGTTCCCTCTCCCGACCATGCTCCAAACGCTCGTCCCCAGCACCCTCTTCCACATGCCTCGGTTCATGGATGGAAACTTCACTATTACGCGATAACACCACATTCAATCCGTTGCGATCCACCACCGTAATCAACCCATGGTAACGGACAACACCACCCTTGACCGACTCCGTGGTGGATTGTTCCACCGTCCGGGAAGCCGTACCACCAATGTGGAAGGTGCGCATCGTCAACTGTGTACCCGGCTCACCGATAGACTGAGCGGCAATAACCCCTACAGCCTCTCCAATCGCCACCGGGGTACCACGCGCCAGATCACGACCATAACACTTGATGCAGACACCACGCTTGGTGTTGCAGGTCAACGGCGACCGAATAATGATCGTCTCAATATTCGACTGCTCAATCCGGGCGACAATATCCTCGTCCATGATCTCCCCAGACTTGGCCATCAACGTGTCGGTCACCGGGTCAATCACATCCGAAACCGGCACCCGGCCCAGAATACGATCCCCCAACGACTCAACCACATCGTTGCCCTCAAGCAAAGCCGAAGCCGTCAACCCCTCGTCCGTGCAACAATCAATCTCGCGGACAATACAATCCTGCGCAACATCAACCAAACGCCGCGTCAGATACCCCGAGTTCGCCGTCTTCAACGCCGTGTCCGCCAACCCCTTGCGTGCCCCATGGGTCGAAATAAAATATTGCAAAACCGTCAAACCCTCACGGAAATTCGCCGTGATCGGTGCTTCAATGATTTCACCCGACGGTTTGGCCATCAAACCACGCATCCCCGCAAGCTGACGCATCTGGGCCGCAGAACCCCTGGCTCCCGAATTGGCCATCATAAAAATGGAGTTGAAGGACGGCTGCTCCACAATCTTCCCCGTATTATCCTCAACCGCCTCCGTGGAAATGGCGCGCATCATCTCCTCAGCCACCCGCTCCGTACACTGGGACCAAATATCAACAACCTTGTTGTACTTCTCCCCTTCCGTGATCAAACCGTCAGTGTACTGCTGCTCAATTTCTTTCACCTTGTTCTGCGATTCATCCACCAAACCCTTCTTGGAATCGGGAATGACCAAATCATCCTTGCCAAAAGAAATCCCCGCCTTGGCCGCCATCCCAAAACCAACATTCATCAGGCGATCCGCAAAAATACAGGTCTCCTTCGTCCCACACAAACGATAGACCAAATCGATCAGACCCGCGACATCCTTCTTGGTCTGCAACCGATTGATCTTTGAAAAAGGGAGTTGATCCGGCAAAATCTCCGTCATCAGGATACGACCCACCGTCGTACCAACGCGCTCACCACGATAACGACAAATAATCCGGGCGTGCAAATCCACCGCACCCGAATCATAAGCCTGCCGAACCTCCATGGGTGAGGAAAAGATCATCCCCTCCCCCTTCACGTTGATCCGTTCAGAGGTCATATAATACAAACCAAGGATGATATCCTGGGTCGGAACAATAATCGGCTTGCCGTTGGCGGGCGACAAAATGTTGTTGGTGGACATCATCAACACACGGGCCTCAATCTGAGCCTCAACCGACAACGGTACATGGACCGCCATCTGGTCACCATCAAAGTCCGCATTGAACGCCGTACACACCAACGGATGCAACTGAATCGCCTTCCCCTCAATCAACTTCGGCTCAAAAGCCTGAATACCCAACCGATGCAGCGTCGGTGCCCGATTCAACAATACCGGATGCTCGCGGATCACCTCTTCCAGAATATCCCAAACCTCAGGACGCTCTTTCTCCACCATCCGTTTGGCCGCCTTGATGGTCGTCGATAACCCCTTCTCTTCCAACCGGTTGTAAATAAACGGCTTGAAAAGCTCCAAAGCCATCTTCTTCGGCAACCCACACTCGTGGAGCTTTAACTCGGGACCGACCACAATCACCGAACGGCCCGAACGATCCGCACGTTTACCCAACAAGTTCAACCGAAAACGCCCTTGCTTACCCTTGAGCATCTCCGATAACGATTTCAACGGCCTCTTATTGGTCCCCGTAATAACCCGCCCACGCCGACCATTATCAAACAACGCATCCACGCTCTCCTGCAACATCCTTTTCTCATTACGAATAATGATGTCCGGTGCCCGAAGCTCGTGCAATCGTTTCAATCGATTGTTCCGGTTGATCACCCGCCGATACAGATCATTCAAATCCGAGGTCGCAAAACGTCCACCATCCAACGGCACCAAAGGCCGCAATTCCGGCGGAATCACAGGAATCACCTCCAAAATCATCCACTCTGGACGATTACCCGACTCCTGAAACGCCTCCAGGGTATGCAGACGCTTGACAATCTTCTTGCGTCGCGCCTCGGAACTCGTGGTCGTCAATTCCTCACGCAACGAATCAATCTGCCCGGGAATATTCATCCCCGACAACATTTCCCGAATCGCCTCGGCCCCAATCCCCGCCTTGAACTCGTCGCCAAATTCCTCCTGCAACTGATTAAACCGATCTTCGGTCAGCAACTCGCCCTTTTTCAGCGGGGTCATCCCACCTTCAAGAACTACAAAATTTTCAAAATATAAAACCCGTTCCAAATCCTTCAAGGTCATGTCCAACAACAACCCAATCCGGCTTGGCAACGATTTTAAAAACCAGATGTGCGCCACCGGAGAGGCCAGTTCAATATGACCCACCCGCTCCCGCCTGACTTTGGACTGAATGACCTCGACGCCACACTTCTCGCACACCACGCCGCGATGTTTGAGCCGCTTATACTTGCCGCACAAACACTCATAATCCTTGACCGGGCCAAAAATCTTCGCGCAAAAAAGCCCATCCCGCTCCGGCTTGAAAGTCCGATAGTTGATCGTCTCAGGCTTGCGAACCTCTCCATAAGACCATGCCCGTATCTTCTCCGGGGAGGCTATCGATATCCGTATACCATCAAAATTTTGCCCAAGAACCGGGCGCGAAAAAATCTTGAATATGTTCTGCTGTGGATTTTGACTCACATCAAAGCTCCCCAATGATCCAGTCAGACCGAAGGCCGCAAAGCCACAACGCACCCTACTCCGCCGTCTTTAACTCAACATCCAAAGCCAAAGACTGCAACTCCTTGATCAACACGTTAAAAGATTCCGGTATCCCAGCCTCAAACGTATCATCACCCTTGACAATGGCTTCGTAAATCTTGGTGCGCCCCGCCACATCATCAGACTTCACCGTCAACATCTCCTGAAGCGTATAAGCGGCACCATAGGCCTCCAACGCCCAAACCTCCATCTCCCCAAACCTTTGACCACCAAACTGTGCCTTACCTCCCAACGGCTGTTGGGTCACCAAAGAATAAGGACCAATAGAACGGGCGTGAATCTTATCATCCACCAAATGGTGCAGCTTGAGCATGTAAATATAACCAACCGTCACCGGACGATCAAAATATTCACCCGTCCGTCCATCAATCAACCGCACCTGCCCCGATTCGGGCAAACCCGCAATCTTCAGCCACTTGACAATCTCATTCTCCGTGGCCCCATCAAAAACCGGCGAGGCCACCGGGACACCATGCTGCAAATTCTCACCCATCACCACCAATTCATCATCGGTCAGGGCGGCAACATCGTCCTTTTCTTTATGACCGTCAAATACTTTTGTCATAAATTCCCGCAACGGAGCCACCCCACCATCCTTGGCATACCGCTCCTTCATCTCCCCAATACGACGCCCCATCCCCTTGGCCGCCCACCCCAGATGGGTCTCCAAAATCTGACCCACGTTCATCCGCGACGGCACACCCAAAGGATTCAAAACAATATCTACCGGCGTACCATCCTCCAGATGCGGCATGTCCTCCATCGGGTTGATCTTCGAGATAACACCCTTGTTTCCATGGCGACCCGCCATCTTATCACCCGGCTGCAACTTGCGCTTGACCGCAATGTAAACCTTGACCATCTTCAAGCCGCCAGGCGGCAGATCATCACCACGCTCCAACTTTTCCACCTTGCCATCAAAGCGTTTCTGCAATTGGGCCGCAACCTTTTCCACATGGTTACGGATCCCCTCAATCTGCTGCGTCAGGGCATCATCGTCAAGAACCAGGGTGTCCCACTTCTTCGGACCCATCCGGTCCAGACTTTCCTCGGTCAAAACCGCACCCGGTGCAAAACCACCTCCACCGCGTATGGTCTTGCCAATCAACATACCGCGAATCCGCGCATCGGCATCCTTCTCAATGATCCGACGCTCCGCCACCATATCCTTGCGCAACCGGGCAATCTCATCCTGATCAATGAGCTTCGCCCGTTCATCTTTCTCCAAACCCCTTCGGGAAAACACCCGGACATCAACAACCGTCCCCGACACCCCCGGCGGCAACCGCAAAGAGGTATCACGAACATCCGAAGCCTTCTCGCCAAAAATAGCACGCAATAACTTCTCTTCCGGCGTCAACTGCGTCTCACCCTTAGGGGTCACCTTGCCGACCAAGATATCGCCCGCCTTGACCTCCGCCCCAACATAGATGATCCCCGATTCATCCAAATTCCTCAGGGCATCCTCACCCACATTGGGCATGTCCCGCGTAATCTCCTCGGCACCCAACTTGGTATCCCGCGCCATCACCTCAAATTCATCAATGTGAATCGACGTGAAAATATCATCCTGGACCAATCGTTCCGAAATCAGAATGGAATCCTCAAAGTTATATCCATTCCAGGGCATGAACGCCACCAAAACGTTGCGCCCCAGGGCCAACTCGCCCCACTCCGTACTGGGACCGTCGGCAATGATATCCCCCTTGTTGACCCGTTCACCCGCCCGAACCAGCGGCGACTGATTGATGCAAGTATTTTGATTGGATCGGGAAAATTTGATCAAGTTATAGATGTCCACACCAGGCTCCGTGGAACCCGGTTCTTCATCCGCCTTGACCACAATGCGCGACGCCTCCACCTCTTCCACAACCCCGGTCCGACGACACACAATCGTCACCCCCGAATCCCGCGCCACAACACCTTCCATCCCCGTCCCCACCAATGGGGCATCGGTCTTGATCAACGGCACCGCCTGCCGCTGCATGTTGGAACCCATCAACGCCCGGTTGGCATCGTCATTCTCCAAAAACGGGATCAACGCCGCCGCCACCGACACAATCTGCTTGGGCGAAACGTCCATATATTGCAGGCGATCAGGACTGGTCGCGGAAAATTCCAACTTATGCCGACATTGAATCAGCTCACCCAGAAAACGCCCCTCCTCATCCAAGGCCGCATTCGCCTGGGCAATCACAAAATTCTCTTCTTCAATCGCCGACAAATACGCCACATCGTCCTGCACCTGACCATCGGCAACGCGACGATACGGACTTTCGATAAATCCAAAATCATTGATCCGCGCATAGGTAGACAAACTATTGATCAAACCAATATTCGGTCCTTCCGGCGTCTCAATCGGGCAAATACGTCCATAATGGGTCGGATGCACGTCCCGCACTTCAAACCCCGCCCTTTCCCGCGTCATACCCCCCGGTCCCAAGGCCGACAAGCGTCGCTTATGGGTAATCTCGGACAACGGATTGGTCTGGTCCATAAACTGCGACAACTGCGACGAGCCAAAAAACTCCCGAATCACCGCCGAAAAAGGTTTGGAGTTCATGATGTCATGCGGCATCAAACTCTCAGTCTCCGCCGACGACATCCGCTCACGAATTGCCCGTTCCATCCGCACCAAACCGATGCGCACCTGATTCTCCAACAACTCGCCCACCGACCTCACCCGGCGATTGCCAAGATGGTCAATGTCGTCCACCCGTCCATGTCCATCCTTCAGATTCAGCAAAACCTCGACAACGCTCAGGATATCTTCCTTGCGCAGCACCCGGATGTCCAAAGGACAATCGACGTTCAACCGCTTGTTCATCTTCATCCGACCCACCGACGATAAGTCATAGCGGTCTGGATTGAAAAATAAATTGTTGAACAAATTGGTCGCCGCATCAACCGTCGGCGGCTCACCCGGACGCATCATCCGATAAATATCAATCAATGCCTCTTCCGGTGATTGATTTTTATCAATATTCAACGTCGAAACCAGATAGGAACCAATATTGACATGATCCACGTAAAGAACATTGATCGTCGTCAACCCCGCCTGATCGATCTCGATCAAAACATCTTCCGAAATCTCTTTGCCCGCCTCAATCAAAAGACGCCCATCACTGTCTTTCAAGTCGGCAGCAATAAAACGACCGACGATATCCTCCGCCGGAACCTGGATCCACTCCAACCCCAATTCCTTGATCTTACGCACAGCTCGGGCGGTCACCTTGCGCTTGGGCTTGACCAACTCTTCCCCATTGTGGGGATCCACAATGGCAAAATTGGGACGGCTCCCAATCAGTCGATCCGCATCCAGCTTCTTCTCCCAGATCACCCCCGTCTTGCGGTAGGTCTCAAGGTCATAAAACCGCGCCAAAATCTCCTCAGGCCCCATCCCCATCGCCCGTAGCAACGTCGTCACCGGCAACTTCCGCCGCCGGTCAATCCGAGCAAACAAATAATCCTTGGGATCAAATTCAAAATCCAACCACGATCCACGATAGGGGATGATCCGCGCCGAAAATAAAAATTTCCCCGAACTGTGGGACTTCCCTTTATCATGGTCAAAAAAGACACCCGGCGAACGGTGCATCTGCGAGACAATAACCCGCTCCGTCCCGTTGACAATAAACGTCCCCGTCGGCGTCATTAGGGGCATCTCCCCCAAATAGACATCCTGCTCCTTGACTTCCTGGACCGTCGTCGCCCCCGTGTCCGGGTTCTCCTCCCAAATCACCAACCGGAAAACCACCTTCAACGGTGCCGAAAAAGTCATGCCACGCTGGAGACACTCCTCCATGTCATACTTCGGCTCTCCCAGCGCATAGCTGACATATTCCAAACTGATGGTCCCCGCATAGTCCTGTATCGGCAGAACCGAACGGAACACACCATGCAACCCCATATCCCTCCTCTCCTCAGGCGGCGTATCCTCCTGGAGAAAACGGGAAAAGGATTGCTTTTGGATGGCAATCAGGTTGGGTATGTCAATAATGGTCGGTATCTGACCAAAATTTTTCCGGAGCCGTTTTTTTTCTGTGAAGGTGAGAGCCATCGGATCTCCTCGGACTTCGCGTTAAGGAGGCTGTTCTCAACCGCATCCTGGGATGACGGAGGTAGAAACCTGCCAGCTAGCGGCGTTCCCAGTGGGTATGACCTACGCCGGAAGCAGCCCGCAGGCATGAAAATAATCCCTGCCCAGGGGCTGCTTGGACCGAACTCTACTGCTAATCCTTGCTTACTTGATTTCCACTTTGGCACCCGACTCCTCAAGCTCCTTACGGAATTTCTCCGCATCTTCCTTGGAAACCCCTTCCTTGACCGGCTTGGGGGCACCTTCCACCAAATCCTTGGCTTCCTTCAGACCCAATCCAGTAATGGTACGTACCGCTTTGATGACATGAATCTTCTTGTCACCCGCATCCGCCAGGATCACATCAAATTCCGTCTTCTCTTCCGCTGCCGCTGCGCCACCACCGTCCGCAGGAGCCGCTGCCGCCGCCACCGCCACCGGAGCCGCTGCCGACACGCCAAATTTCTCCTCCAAAGCTTTGACCAGCTCGGACAACTCAAGAACCGTCATGCTCTCAATCGCTGCAATCATCTCATCTTTCGACATACCCATGGATCTCTTCCTCCAGATTATTCTTTAAAATGTCAGTTGCCTGAATGTTCTTTTGTCGCGCACTTTACCGTCAAGCGGCCACTTCCTTGGACTGGCGAATCTGATCCAGCACACGCACAAGACTGGCCGGTACCGCTGCCAAAACACCCACAAAATTTTGTATCGGGCCGTTCATGGTCCCAAGCAGCTTGGCGAGCATAACCTCCCGCGACGGCATCGTGGCCAACCTAGCCAAACTCTTGCCGTCCAGAATCTTCCCGTTCAATACCGCCCCCCGGATCTCCAGGGTCGGGTTGTCCTTGACGAACCCCGCCAAAACCTTGGCCGGCGCAACAGGATCCGACGAAAATGCCAACCCCGTCGGACCGACCAACATATCCGACAGAATCTCAAACTCCGTCCCCGTCGCCGCACGCCGAGCCAATGTGTTCTTGATCACACGATACTGACAACCATTCTCGTGCATCTTCTTACGCAAGGCCCCCATCTCGGAGACCTTCAGTCCACGATAATGGGTCGCCACAACAATGGACGAACGCTCCATGATCTGACGAACTTCGTTAATTATGGTTTCCTTCTCATCCTGTTTCACCCAATGCCCTCCTTTCGTAACCTGTCTGCACCGTCTCCTCCCAAAACTCGTAAAACTTAAACAGAGCCTCAGGACCACATCCGAGAGATAAACAGACATTAAACCGGCCAGCTTACACCAGCCAAACGGCGTCCACACCAAAAGGAGTGCATGGTTTGCGAAGTCCCCTGGTCTCGGCGGGCCGGCATACGCCTGATTAAGCGACGGCCATCAAAGTGACCGTCGCACCTGCTGTCTTGGACGAAAACTATGTGCTATTATACGGTACCCAGATCGACTTGAATGCCTGGTCCCATCGTGGAACTCAGCGTAATTCTCTTCATGTAAGACCCCTTGCACGACGCCGGGCGCAATTTACGCAATTGCTCCACCAATGCCGCAACATTCTCGACAAGCTTGGTCCCATCGAAGGAAATCTTTCCAATCCCAGCGTGGATAATCCCCGCCTTCTCAACGCGAAAGGCCACCTGACCCGCCTTGATGTCCCCCACAATCTTGGCAACATCAAAGGTCACAGTACCCAATTTGGGGTTGGGCATCAAACCACGCGGCCCAAGAACCCGGCCAAGACGCCCCACAACACCCATCACGTCGGGACAAGCCACCACCCGGTCAAACTCCAGCCATCCCCCCTGAATCTTGTCCACCAATTCCTCGGCACCCACATGGTCCGCCCCGGCGTTGGTCGCCTCCTTGGCCTTCTCACCCTTGGCAAACACCAATACCCGCACCGTCTTGCCCGTCCCATGAGGCAACGCAACCGTCCCCCGTACCATCTGGTCGGCGTGCCGTGGATCCACCGTCAAGTTGACCGCCAAGTCAACAGTCTCGTCAAACTTCACCTTGCTTGACTTCTTTAGCAGCTCCACCGCCTCAACCAAAGGATAAGACTCCGTTCGGACTACCTGCTCCCGAATTTCCCGCATCCGTTTTCCACGCTTTGCCATAAACTTATCCCCTGATCAAACCACTTCCAATCCCATGGAACGAGCCGAACCCGCTATACTACGCTTGGCACCCTCAATCTCCATCGCGTTCATGTCAACCAATTTCACTTTCGCGATCTCTTCAATCTGCTGCCAAGTCACCTTGCCAGCCTTCTCCCCACGTCCAGGCGTCGCACTCCCTTTCGTCAACCCCGCAGCCTTCCTCAATAAAAAAGAGGCCGGCGGCGTCTTCATGACAAAGCTAAAGGTGCGATCCTGATACACCGATATCAATACCGGGACCGGAGAACCCAACTCCATCTTCTGAGTTTGCGCATTAAACGACTTGCAAAACTCCATGATGTTCAATCCATGCTGCCCCAAAGCTGGTCCAACCGGCGGACTCGGTTTTGCCTGGCCCGCAGCCACCTCCAGCTTGATATAGGCCGTAATTTTCTTCGCCATATCGCCATTATCCTCGCGTCAGCTTCCGCCCTGACAGAACCGAAACAACCGTCCCGTTCCACCCAACAGGCTCCCAATCAAACATCACGTCGCTACTAAAGCTTCTCGACCTGCACAAAATCCAACTCAACCGGTGTCGCCCGGCCAAAAATACTCACCGAAACCTTCAACCGCGTCTTGTCCTCATCCACCTCTTCAACCACGCCGTTGAACGAAACAAACGGTCCATCGGTCACCCGTACATTCTCACCCGCAAAAAAGGTCACCTTCGGCTTGGGCTTCTCCATCCCAACCTCAACCTGACGTAAAATCTTCTCCACGTCCTTGTCCGTCAACGGGTGCGGACGACCACCACCGCCCAAAAATCCACTCACCTTGGGAATGTCGTTGACCATGTGCCAAGTTTCGTCGTTCAACTCCATCTTGACCAAAACATAGCCCGGAAAAAACTTCCTCTCCGAAGTCACCTTCTTCCCAAGCCGCAACTCGACAACATCCTCCGACGGAATCAGGATCTCATCAAACTTATCCCCAAGCCCCGCAAGACGGACACGCTCCTCCAAAGCAGACTTGACCCGCTTCTCAAACCCGGAATAGGCGTGAATAACATACCACTTCTTGGCCATTTATGACTCTTTTCGTGGATTGGCCGAACCTCCCCTGGCACCCAGAGGAAACTCTACCGAAAACATGAATCCCCTGCATCCTCAACCGATGATCGATTGAACCACCAAGGCCAGGATGGCATCCACCATCCAAAGAAACAAAGATACCACGACAACCATGCTAAATACCACAATCGTGGTCTGCGTCGTGTCCTTGCGGGTCGGCCAAATCACCTTCCTGGCCTCTGCCCTGACATCCAAAAGATAATTCTTAAACTGGGTTACACGCCCCATGGATCACAATTCCACCCTTTTAAGAGTCTCCAGAGTTGGCAGGACAGGAGGGAATCGAACCCCCAACCCTCGGTTTTGGAGACCGATGCTCTACCAATTGAGCTACTGTCCTTCAATACCTCACTCCATCCAAAACCGGAAAACCTACTTGATCTTGCCCTCTTTATGCACAGTGTGCTTGTGACAGGATGAGCAATACTTGCGAAAGGCCAGCTTATCCGGGGTGTTACGTTTATTCTTGTCCGTCGTGTAGTTGCGCCGTTTGCACTCCTCACAACAAAGACTGATCAAGTCACGCATCAATTGGCTCCAACAAAGACTAGAACAAGGGATCTACCTGGGAAAAAATCCCAACCCGTAGATGTGAAATACAACGTCACAACACCCCGTAAACCAAGATCACGCGATCACATCGCTGACCACACCGGCACCAACCGTCCGACCACCCTCACGAATGGCAAAACGTAACCCCTTTTCCATAGCGATGGGGGCAATCAATTCCACTTCCAACGTCACATTGTCCCCAGGCATGATCATCTCGGTCCCTTCAGGCAACTTCAACACACCCGTCACGTCCGTAGTGCGGAAGTAAAACTGGGGACGATAGTTGGAGAAAAACGGCGTATGACGACCACCTTCCTCCTTACTCAAAATGTAACACTCTGCCTTGAACTTCGTGTGCGGCGTAATGGAGTTGGGGGCCGCCAAAACCTGGCCACGCTCCACATCCTCACGCTTGGTTCCCCGCAGCAACACCCCCACGTTGTCACCAGCCTGCCCCTGGTCCAGCAGCTTGCGGAACATCTCAACCCCGGTGCAGGTCGTCGTCGTCGTGTCTTTCAAGCCCACAATGGCCACCTGATCGCCCACATTGACCACACCACGCTCAATACGCCCCGTCACCACCGTTCCACGACCCGAAATCGTAAACACATCCTCAATGGGCATCAAAAACTTGCCATCCAGCGGACGGTCAGGCTGCGGAATGTAGGTGTCCACCGCTTCCAGCAACTTGAGAATGGAACCATGCCCCATCTCGGTGCCGTCTTCCTCCAACGCCTTCAACGCAGAACCCACAACGATGGGAATGTCGTCCCCAGGGAATTCATACTTGCTCAACAACTCCCGGACTTCCAACTCCACCAACTCCAACAACTCAGGGTCATCCACCTGGTCCGCCTTGTTCATGAAAACCACCAGCGCCGGAACCCCAACCTGCCGTGCCAGCAGAATATGTTCCCGCGTCTGCGGCATCGGACCATCCGCAGCGGAAACCACCAGTATGGCACCGTCCATCTGCGCCGCGCCAGTGATCATGTTCTTGATGTAATCCGCATGACCGGGACAGTCCACATGCGCATAATGCCGCGCCGCAGTTTCATATTCCACGTGCGCCGTGGAAATCGTGATCCCACGTTCCTTCTCCTCGGGTGCCGAATCGATTTGATCATACGCCGTGAACTTGGCACCACCCGTCAAAGCCAGTGTCTTGGTGATCGCGGCTGTCAACGACGTCTTGCCATGATCGACGTGCCCGATGGTCCCGATGTTCAGATGAGGTTTGGTACGTGCAAACTTTTCCTTGGCCATGCGACTTCCTCCTTAAGAGGCTTTATTGATTAATTGCACGAAAGGTATTCTCTCGCTTGTTTCCCTAGCACAAAAAGTGGAGCCCATGATCGGGATTGAACCGATGACCTCTTCCTTACCAAGGAAGTGCTACTGCCACTGAGCTACATGGGCAAACCGTCCGTACTACCTGACATTCTACTTAAAATTCCGCCACTTCCCTTCCAAAACCTGGAGCGGGTAGGGGGAATCGAACCCCCGTGTTCAGCTTGGAAGGCTGACGTTCTACCGTTGAACTATACCCGCATAGACCTGCCGAACCAAGTGTCCATGCCGCGTCAAACACCGAATTATGGCACCGAATTATGGGTCAGACCACAAAAATCCAGGGGAACCAAGCCCAGGACAATCCAAAAAAAACACAGGACAAAAAACGCCCCCGGCATCATACACCCCACATCCGGCTTTGCGGAATGGTGGAGAGGGAAGGATTCGAACCTTCGAAGGCTGAGCCGGCAGATTTACAGTCTGCTCCCTTTGACCGCTCGGGAACCTCTCCTGAAAATGAACCCGGAAGCTTTAACCAATTCACCACCCTTTGTCAAGAACTTTCATCCATCCCCTCTTTTTTTTCAATTCCAATCCCCTCAAGAATCGTCACCAACCCCCGGGCCAGCCTGTCGGACGGATTCCGATAAAAATGCCTCACATTGCCTTGAAAACAGGCCGTATCCATCGTCTCCATCGACAACGATTCCCCCGCTACATCCAAAACCATGACCCCCTCTAAAACATGCAAATATTCTTCGCTCCCAGGGGGGTGCGGCTTCCCCTCATAGCTCCCACCCGGCTTCAAAGAAAATAATAATTGCGTAATGTGAAACGCATTCAGCGGTGATATCGTCACCGCCTTGTAGACCCGATCTCCCGACTCCACCACACCCATCGTCCGACTTGGCCAATACTGAATCTTCCGATGCGCCGATTCAATCAACTGGTCCACCGTCATCCCCAGCGCGTTGGCAATCTTAAATACGACCGATAAACTTGGATTGGCATCGTCGCGCTCTACCGTGGCTAACGTCGCACGGGGTATCCCCGATAAATCCGCCAGTTGCCTCTGTGTCAATTTCCTTTGCGCACGTAACGAACGTATCCGTATACCAACAAGATTGGTTATCACTCTTCCCTCACTCCCCCAGGCCGAACACTTCCCCCTCTTTGTTGCGTTGGCAACAGTAATGTTGATATATCATTTTTTATCCTTGACGCCAACCCCGAAAATCGATTTAATAGCCCTCAGATTCACAAAAACAACGCGGAACCGCATCCTGGCTCCTAATTGAAACGACCTCCAGAATCGCCGTTCCCGATCCCATACAATCACCATAACAGTCCAGGGAGATTTACGATCATGAGTGTCCTTGTTACCAAACCCGCCCCCGATTTCACCGCAACCACCGTGATGCCCGATAATTCCTTCAAAGACGACTTCTCTCTGTCATCGTTCAAAGGCAAATACGTCGTCCTTTTCTTTTATCCCCTCGACTTTACCTTCGTCTGCCCTTCCGAAATCATCGCCTTCGACCACCGCCTCAAAGAATTTAAATCCCGCGGTGTCGAAGTCATCGGTGTCTCCATCGACTCCCACTTCACCCACCTGGCCTGGAAAAATACCCCAGTCAACAAAGGCGGTATCGGCAACGTTCAATACCCATTGGTCGCCGATATCTCCAAAGAAATCACCAAAAGCTACGACCTCTACTTTGGACCCGGTATCGCGCTGCGGGGATCCTTCCTCATCGACAAAGCCGGTATCGTGCGCCACCAAGTCGTCAACGACCTCCCCCTCGGACGTAATATCGACGAAATGCTCCGCATGGTCGATGCTCTCCAGTTCACCGAAGCCCATGGCGAAGTCTGCCCCGCCGGATGGGATAAAACCAAACCATCCATGAAAGCATCCATCGACGGGGTGGCCCAATACCTCGCCGATCATGCAAAAACACTGTAATTAACGGCTATAGCCAAACAACAGGAGCGCACCATGCCTTCAGTCAATCGGTACGTCGATATCTCCACCGTGGATAAGGAAGCCAAAAAAGATTACATCGACCGGCATTCCCCATTCATCCACTGCGCATCATCCGCCAAAGCGGGTGAAAAATTTCCCGTAACCGTCCGCATGGGCAAAGACTATGCCCATCCCGATGATCCCGACCATTTCATCAAGTCCATCCAGCTCTACAATGGCACCACACTCCTCGGAGAAGCCAACTTCACCTCCGGCATGATGGGCGGAGCCGGAGCCAAAGGCAATGCGGAAGTCACCTTCAACATCGTCGCCACCGTCGGCAGCCTGAGCCTCACCGCCATGTCCTATTGCACCAAACATGGCATCTGGGAATGTGACCCGGTGAAAGTCGCCGTCGCCTGATCACGGCATCAAAATCCAAGGCCGCAGGAGGTACAACCATCCTGCGGCCTTGCAACACCATCCATCATTGCGCAACGCCCCCCCAGGTTCCACTTCCCACACGCAATTGTATCGCTTCCCCCATGTGTTCCATCCCAATGTCCGCCGTTCCCGCCAAATCGGCAATCGTCCTGGCCACACGCAACAATCGACTGTGTGCGCGTGCGGAAAAACCCAATTTTCTCCCCGCATCCAACAACAGTTGCCGCGCCGACCCCGTCACATCGGCATGACTCTGCAAGGCTTTCCCATTCAATGCCGCATTGCGAATCCCCATCCCATTGCGTCCATACTGAAGCCCACGGGCACGCAACACCCGGTCACGAACCTGCGCAGAGGCCTCCCCCGATGGCAATTCCACCAAAACATCGGTGGGAACCGGCGGTACGTCCACATGAAGATCGATGCGATCCAATAACGGACCCGACAGCCGTGATTGATAGCCGATAACCTGCGCCGGGGCGCAACGACACGGACGCAGCCCATTGCCCAAATGACCACAAGGGCAAGGATTACACGCCGCCAATAATTGAAAATCCGCCGGAAAACGGGCCGAATAACTGGTCCGCGAAATGTGCGCCTCACCCGACTCCAAAGGTTCTCGCAAAACCTCCAAGACGGTGCGGCTGAATTCCGGGATCTCATCCAAAAACAAAACACCCTTATGCGCCAAGCTCACCTCACCAGGATGGGGATGACCGCCACCACCCACCAATGAAATCTTTGACGCCGTATGATGCGGACTGCGAAACGGGCGGGTCGCCACAAACGGCCTGCTGGGCGATAACCGACCGGCGACGGAATGGATCGCCGTCACCTCCAACGCCTCCTCCAAAGACATCTCCGGGAGAATACCCGCAAGGGCACGGGCCAAAAATGTTTTCCCCGATCCCGGTGGCCCCGTCATCAACATATTATGCCCCCCAGCGGCAGCAATCTCCAAAGCCCGCTTGGCATACTCCTGCCCTTTGATCTCGGCAAGATCGGGAATTTCTCCCTGGGCCTCTTCCTTCCACCCAAGCCAGTCGGTCGCCGCCAACGGCGCAAGGACCGTTTCACCCAAAAGATGCTTGACCAAATCACCCAACGTCGGTGGTGTAAACACCGAAAGATCGGGCGTCAACGCCGCTTCACTGCCATTCTCCGCCGCCACCACCATCCGGGGAAACCCATTTTTCCGCGCAAACAACGCCGCCGGCAACACCCCAGGGACACCCCGCAGACGACCATCCAGGGAAAGTTCGCCAAAAAACAGGCAACCCGACAAACACTCCCCAGGAAGCTTCCCCATGGCACCCAACAAACCGATGGCCATCGGAAGATCATAGGAAGACCCCCCCTTGGGCAAATGCGCCGGTGCCAAGTTGATGATGATCCTCTTGGCCGGTAAATGATAACCCGAATTATTCAACGCCGCGCGCACACGATCCTTGGCCTCGCGGACCGCCCCTTCCGGCAACCCCACAATACCCAACGTCGGCAGACCTGCGCTAAAATCTACCTCCACCTCGACAGAAACCGCTTGTATCCCATCCAGGCCCACCGTCTGCACACGAGACAGCATAATGACACCCCCTCCCCTGTCATGGAAAACAACTCGGAATCATCATCGTCAACGCTTATTTCCCATCCGTTCCCTGTTCCATCTCAGCCACTTGCTTCTCCAATTGTTCCAATCTAATCCGTGTCTTTCCCAACAACTCATGGGCGGCATCAAACTCCTCACGACTCACCAGATCAAAATGCTCAACCCCCTCCTGAACCAAATCCCGAATCTTGCGGGTCATCTCTTCGCGTGTCTGACCCACCATGTTGAAAACACCCAACACATTCTGCGTAATCTGATCCAGTATCGCATTATCGATTTGCATTCTTTTCTTCTCCCCTTAAGATGCCCGGATTCAAACGGGTTTCGGGTTCTGACGGTCGCTCCTGTGGTTCGATAAACTCAAGTCCAGGCCGTCCATTAAAATATCCATTACAAAAAGGTTCACCACCATTCAGCTCCAACAGCCGCTGCAACGCCTCTTCACCGCTGATACGCTGATTCAGCCGGTCATGCCAAACCGCGATAATTTCCACCATCGACCGACTTTGGGGCGAAAGACGGACCACCTCCACCCCCATCCGCTCCAAACGCTGGGTATCGTCAACCAAGTTGTAAACCCTATGCGACATGGTTTCCGTACCGTTGATCGCCAAAAAGGGGACCCCTTCCTGGGTCCGCATGGTCATGCCATCGGGAAAATCCCCACATTTAAACTGACAATTCGCCTTGGAAAAACGAAACGCACGCGCCGTGTAGCACCGTGCTGAAAATGTCAGCGGAAGCTTGCCATAGGCAAACACCTCCCACGCAACCGCACCCTCCTGCCGTCGAATCATATCCGCCATCGACTGGGCCGACAACTCCACTGGGAATACCACCCGCCTGACCCCAACCCGTTTTAAAAATGTAACAGTCTCAGGGTTATACGTCGTAATATGCGGCCCCGCAACCATGGGGTGTCCCTCCCCCACCGCAATCCCCCCCATATCGTTGGCCTCCAACCACCATCCCCCCGCACGGGCCGCCTGGGCCATGCGGTGCAATAGCTCCTCCTCCGCCGCATTCATCACCAACCCCAAGGTGGAAAAAACCACCTCCTTGCCAGCCCCCCGCAACTCCTCCGCCAACGCAACCATCTCTTCTGGACTCAAGGATTGACGTTTGGAACAGACAACCTCCCCAACATAAAGAATATCCACCGGCGTTTCAAAGGCCATCCTGCGGTAAAAATCTTTCAAAAAATTTTTACCCCAATCAAACTGACACGGTCCAAGACTGATGCGCATTACTGCCACCCCTGTTCATAAGTTCCAAGGGTATGGGTCGCCCCCTCCGAGGTCGCATTCAACTCCCTGATCCATTTTCCCTTGGCCTGAAATGTCCCAGGACTTTCATAATAGGCATCCACCGCCTGCCTGAGAACGCGGGTCACCGTCGCCACATAGGACTTGGTGCGCTGCCGTCCCTCAATCTTCAAGGAGACGACACCCGATTCGATCACCTCCGGCAACATCTCCAGAATGTTCAACGATCCCGGTTCCTCCATGGTGTGATAAACTTGTCCATTCGCCTCAAAACGCCCCTTGCAAATGGTGGGATAGGCGGCATCCTCTTTGGGACCGTATTCGGCAATCAATATCTCCCCCAAGCGTGTCTTCAACCGTTCCCCGGAATTCTCAAAATGGACCGCCCGCGCCGGGGAACAAACCCCCTCGACATTGGGCGACACCCCCGTGGCAAACGAAGAGAGATAACACCGCCCCTCCGCCATGACACATAATCCTCCAAAGGCAAATACCTCCAAATCGACATCGGTACGATCTTTCAGAGAACGAATTTCCGCAACGGTCAGCACGCGGGGGAGAATCACCCGTTGGATGGCAAAATGGCGCTGGTAAAAATTGATCGCCGGGGCATTGCTGGCGGAAGCCTGTACCGATAAATGGATGGGCAAGTGGGGATGGTGCGTGCGGCAATAGTCGAGCAAAGCCAGATTGGCCATGATGATGGCATCGGCCCCCAAGGCCGCCGTCTGGTCCACGGTGCGATACCAAAGCCCAGGATCATCCGCCTGAGGAAAGGTATTCAACACCACATTGGCCTTGACACCATGGCGATGGGCATAGGCAATCCCCGCCTCGGCATCGCTCAGGCTGAAATTCAACCCTTCAAAATTACGGGCGTTGGTCGCATTGCGAAAACCAAAATAAACCGCATCGGCCCCATTATCCACGGCGGCACGCAGAGAAGGGAGGTTTCCCGCCGGTGCCAAAACTTCAACCTTTTTGTCCATTCCTGGCACTCCAATTCGATAATCCACCCACCGAAATAATCAAAAATAAATAAAATTATCAAAAGAAAAAAGGGGTCTGGG
>PEAO01000192.1 GCA_002753615.1 Magnetococcales bacterium DCbin2 | reverse complement strand
AAAAACATCACGCTAAGGCGCGCGCCCTGCGCATTTTTTTTCGCGAAAACCAAAAGCGCGAAAAAAAATGCTTCGGGATAAGGGGCGCGTAAAAATCAAAAACAAAGTCAAAAGCAAAGTCAAAAGCAAAATCAAAACCCTGGGGGCAATCCCCCAGACCCCTTTTTTCTTTTAATAATTTCAATCATTTATTTTTCCGAGCCATCATGATCTCACCCAACCTTGAAGCCGCCGTAAACAAATCCGCAACTAAAGAAAAATCGGCAACAGCATGCAACGGTGCCCCAGGATCATGATTGATGGCCACAATCATCCCAGAATCCTTGATCCCCGCCAAGTGCTGAATCGCCCCCGAAATGCCCAAGCCAATATAAAGATCCGGGGCAACAACCCGTCCCGTCTGTCCAATCTGAAGATCCGGTGGAGCCAACCCCGCATCCACCGCACCGCGCGTTGCCCCAACCGCACCCCCCAATAAATCAGCCAACACCGCCACCGTCTCAAAACTACGCGCCGATTCCAACCCCTGCCCCCCCGCAACGATAATGGCCGCTTGGTTCAAGTCGGGCCGTTGACTCAGCGATGGGTAAAAACCATGATGCTCCCCCGAAAGAACCCCCTCCGGGAGTGCCAAATAACGAACAGGAGCCAAATTTTCAGTCTTTGCGGCAGGGGCAAACGCCGTGGGACGAACCGTCAAAAGAGAAGGAAATTTCTGCATCACCACCCGGGCAACCGCCTGCCCAGCCTGCACAGGCCGCGTCACCGTGCCGGAATCGAGAATGCCATTGACCTGAGTGATCGGAGACGTTTCCAAAAGTCCCCCGACACGCCCCATCACATCGGCACCAAACGTATCATGAACCGTAACAATCCAACGATAATCCTGCGCCAACCCCGCAATAATCTGGGCCAGATTTTCCGTCGATGGCGGAAAATGGGGTCCATGCGTCACCTGCAATACCGCTTCAACCCCATGCAGACAACACCCCGCCTCCGCTTTTTCCTGACTCCGAGTCCCCGCCACCAAAAGATCCACCCGCCCCAACTGGGTTCCTGCCGTCACCGCCCTGGCTGTCAGTGGGGAAGGATTACCAAGGCGATCACTGGCAACCACCAAAACTCTCATGGCAGAACCCCCGCCCGATCCAACTGTTCCACCAATTCTTCCACCGAGGCCACCCGTCGCCCAGAAGACCGCACGGGGGGAGGTGCATGAGAAACGATGTCCCAAGAAGGGGCAGAAGGTTCGGGAGGCCGGCGCATCGCAATCGATTGGCCACGGGCTTTCATGATATTGGGCAAACTGGCATAACGCGGCGTGTTCAAACCCAAATCAACACTGATCACCGCCGGCAAAGACAATCTTAAATGGTGCCGACCGCCATCCACCTCACGCACCACATCCACAAACCCACGGGTGACCGTAATCTTGGAAACAAACGTCGCCTGGGGCCAACCCAGAATTCCCGCAGTCATGGGTCCCGTCGTCCCCCAATCCTGATCCACACCCTGACGACCCAACAGAAGCAAATTACAAGCCTCATCCTTGGCACAAGCACTCAACCCCTTGGCCACCTCCAAAGGTTCACAACCCAAGGATGAGACGATCAAAATGGCCCGGTCAGCCCCCATGGCCAAAGCGGTTCGTAACGACCCCTCCCAGGATTGCGGCCCAAAAGCGACCACCACCACCTCCCCGGCAATCCCCTGCTCCCGCAACCGAACCGCCTCTTCCAGGGCGATTTCATCGAAAGGGTTGATGACACCCGCCACCCCCTCTCTGTTCAGGGTTTTTTCCCCATTGCCCACATGGACCGGGACGGCAGGATCACCCACTTCTTTGATGGCGACAAGAACCCTCACTTCAAAGCCAAAGCCTCAATGATCGCCAAGAAACGCTTGGGATCACCCTTGGCATGGTGACCGAAGGAGACCTGATACTTGCCATTGACCACCATCGTCGGGGTGCCGGTAACACCGTAGGCTTTTTGAAGACTCAATGCCTGAGTGACTTTGGTTGAAACACCAAAGGATTGCAACTGACTTTTAAACTTTTCCGCATCCAACCCCGCCTCTTCGGCGATAAAACCAATTTCGTTGATGTTTTCAATGTTCAGATTATTATCAAAATGGGCCTTGAAAAGGGCATCCTTCATCTGCGGGCCACGCCCCAGAAACTCGGCGGCAAAAAAAGCACGCAACGGCATATCGGTCTGACGTCCCCAATAAACCGGCAACGACCGATATTGATAATGGTCCCCATTGCTTTTCAACCAAGCCACGATATGGGGATGCAGGTCATAACAGTGGGGGCATTTAAAGTTAAAGACCTCCACCACCTCCGGTTGGCCCTACGGAACGGGAACGGGTGGTACGATGGGGGTATAGTCAACGACCGGCTGGGGATCGATGGCCGCAGCATCCACATGGCTGACGGTGATGCTAAAAACCATGCATAGAAAGATCAAAGTCCGCTTTAAGCAAGCCATGGTCATGCCTCCCTGATTTCAAAGGTCGATTGAATGTTGGCGGTTTTGCCAAGCATGGCCGAAGCCGAGCAGTAGGTTTCTTCGGAAAGCTCAATGGCTCGGGCCACCGCCTTCTCAGGAATGGCTTTACCCGTCACGACAAAATGGATGGTGATCGCCGTAAACACCTTGGGATCGGTTGGTGCCCGCGTCGCCTGGAGGGTCGCCACACAATCCCGAACATCGTGCCGACCTTTTCTCAATATAGAGATGACATCGATGCTCGCGCAACCGCCAAGCCCGATGAGGATCAGTTCCATGGGACGAATGCCCATATCCCGACCCCCAAAAGATTCGTGGGCATCCATAACCACCGTATGACCCGAACCCGATTCTCCCAACAGTTGAATCCCTTCGATCAACTTGACCCGTGCTTGGACATCCGCCATGGCTTCTCTTTTCCTTTACCAATCGAGGATCTGAACAAAAAATGTGCTGTCAACCAGCGCAATCTTAACCGCCCAGGGAGCAACAAGACGCACACGCCATGCCATAATGGCAAGGACAAATGATTCAGTCAGCCGATTCCCACAGCGCAGCCCGCCTATTCTTACACCTTTTGCAGCACACCGAAAACCCCGCCATGAAACATCATCCAACAATTCACATCAAGAACGATCACAAGCTGTTTTTTCTGTTTCCTCCTCTTGAAATCCCAAGGAAACAAATTTCCCTGGATTGTCAACCAATACACGGATAAAGTGTCTTAATTATGACAGATATTACCCAACCACATGATCGATTTGTAAAGATTCTGCTTTCTGACCCGGTCAGAGCTGGGGTTCTGCTGCGCGAGCGGCTACCCAAGGAGATAGCCGAGTTATTGTCACCGGAACCCCCGATTTTGGTGGATGGATCTTTTGTTGATGAGGAACTGCGTATCCACCTGACAGATCGGCTTTTTCAGGCAAAGACAATCACAGGTCGGCCAGCCCTTTTGTACGTTC
>PEAO01000191.1 GCA_002753615.1 Magnetococcales bacterium DCbin2 | reverse complement strand
TCCCCCAGACCCCTTTTTTCTTTTGATTATTTTATTTGATCAATGACGTTTTCTCGATCGTAAAAAAAGAGATCGTTTGTTCCAACTCTTGGGCATAATCGGCCAGTTGTGATGCCGAAGCTGAAAGCTGCTCCGAAGCCCCAGCGTTCCGTTGGATCACTTGGTCAAGCTGTTGGATGGCCTGATTGATCTGATCGGCCCCTTGGCTTTGCTCACGGCTGGAGGTGGAAATTTCCTGAACCAATTGCGCCGTTTTTTGGATATCAGGAACCAACTTGGTCAACATGGTCCCGGCACGCTCGGCCACTTCAACGCTGGACGATGACAGATTGCTGATTTCGGCAGCCGCCATTTGACTCCGCTCCGCAAGCTTTCGCACCTCCGCCGCGACAACCGCAAAACCTTTACCATGTTCTCCCGCACGCGCCGCCTCAATGGCGGCATTGAGGGCCAGAAGGTTGGTCTGGCGGGAAATTTCTTCGATAATGCTGATTTTACCTGCAATCTCTTTCATCGCCGTTACCGCTTGGCGGACCGCTTCACCGCTGACATCGGCATCCTTGGCCGCTTGACGCGCCAATTGCTCGGTAGTAATTGAATTTTCGGTGTTTTGTTGGATATTGGAGGTCATCTGTTCCACGGCAGAAGAGGTCTCCTCCACCGATGCCGCCTGTTCCGTGGCCCCTTCGGCAAGGGACGTGGCATTTTCACTGACACCCTGGCTGCCGTTGCTCAACTCCACCCCCACATTTTTGACGCTGGAGATGGTTTCCAACAGGTTTGTCACCATGGTTGCCATGGCCCCGTAGATACCACGGGGCGTCGTTGTGGTATCAAAATGGATGGTCAGGTCGCCACGAGAAACCCGGGTGGCAATATCCATGACCGCATTGGGTTCACCCCCGATTTGCGCCAGGATGTCCCGCGCAAAAACCACCCCCAGGATGATTGCCAAAAGGCTGAAAATCAGAGTCACCGCAGCATAACCCAAAAACCCCCGGTTCGCTTGATCCTTGAGAATCTGCGTTCTTGCAGACAAATCATCCGAGAGGCGATCTTCCACTTCTTTCAGAAGATTGATCCGTTCGGTGCTTGTTTTGAACCAATACAGAGGATCAATGCCAGAATTTCCTGGGACAATCATGGTGACCAGTTGCCCCACCGCCGCAATGGCCGAGGCATCATCCATCGGCACCGCTTGGTCGATGGCTTGACTTCCAGCCCCCGTTTTCGTCATGGAGGAGACAACCGCCATGTTGGCGGAATACCGCTCCAGGGTATTGCGGATAACCGTCAGTGCCTGTTTTTCCGCATCATTGCAATCGGGCAGTGCGAGAAACGCATCGATGTGACGGTTGGCATCGGCGACGGAGGGTGCCAAAGAGGGTTCCACAGAGGTTCCAGGACGCAGAATGGCATCTTTAAAGAGGTGAATGGTTCCACCGTAACCCATGGCGTGGAGGATACCGATGAGCAACGTATTTTTCTTCGATGCCATCCCCATGGTAAAGGCAACATCATCCATCCGCTTGACCTCCAGCATGGCTGGAGATTCCTGTTTTTGTTTAAAGAAAGCATTTTGTTCGGGCAGGGCAAACGCGGAAAAGACGCGGAAATAAGTCTCCTGTTCGGTCACGAGGGCACTGAATTTACGAAACATCCCTGGCCCGAAAGCGTTACGGGCAAAGGTGTTGGAGAGGACGGCACGCTCAATACCAGCCCGTTCTTTGCCGAGCAGGAAATTGACATAAGCGGTGGTTGCCGCGGTCAGATCACCGACGGCAACCTTGGAGGTTTCACCGATAGCGTCAATGAAACGACCGTTCATCCGAGTGTAATGTTGAATGGCTTCGTCCGATGGGATGTTGAGGCCATCGACCCGTTTACGCAGTCCTTCCAGTTCTTTGAGCAACCCAAGGGCCTCGTTAAGGACCGAACTGAAATCGGACCCCAAGGTGCGCGTATTGATGGATTGCAGATAATCACGCAGGATGCCGGACCGATCATCGGTATTTTTCCGTTGCTGCGGCAGTTCCACCTTAAATTTTTCCCCTTTGCTTCCCAGGAAACCGGCGGTCATTCCCCGTTCTTTTTGCGTTTCATGCACCAAAGTGCTGATGCGCACAGCCAAGCCGGAGAGTTGCTCCATATCCGACATTTTGTTCAAGGTTTCATATTTATCAGCGAGTCCGAGAAGCCCGAAAGCCAACAAGCCCAACAAGGGAAACAGGAGCATGACGGCAAAACGGGTTTTCAGTGTTAGGTTGCCGAAAACAGCCATGGCAAAACTCCTAAAAAATTATGTAATTGGTTGATTAAGTTATAAATTGTAAATATTGCGTTTTGACAGGGGGAACAAGACGCAACGCCACAACGTCCAGGCACCCGTCCAGGATGTTAGTTCAACATGAAAGAAATGTCCCCTATTTTTTTAAAAAAATTGACTTCTATCAACTGCGGTAGGCGCAGGGGTCTGATCTATTGTTCTCCGACGCTATGACTTTGAAGGCATGTTTATTGCTAGCCAGCCTGTGAGTGGACAAACTTCCAGCAGAGCTACGAAAGACTTCATGCACACGATAACACGATACAAACCATTTTTGGTTGTCGTTATGGCATTGACATTGGCTTTCTGGGCGAATCTGGCCCAAGCCGTTGTCCAACATGGCAACTATTGCGGAATTGACAACAATCAATGGGGAAATCCCCCCATTTCGGCCATTGACGCCGCTTGTCGCAATCATGACCTGTGCTACATGCGGCCTGGCGGCATGGGGGCGTGCGTCTGTGACCGCATCCTGATTGCGGATGCAAAAAACATCATCCAACATTGTCAGGATGTCGAAAATCCCGCCTTCCTCCCATGCGGTAAAGGGTTTGCAGAACTTGTGGTGGCCGCTTTTGCCCTCAAACCGTGCCAAAACAACCAGTTCATCGCCCCAGGCGGACACGATGGCTGGTTCTGGCCTTTGGGCCAAGGTCTCTTCAGCCATTAGGGTGCGTGACATTCACATGAGATTGGTTACGACAGAATAACCGCTGTCCTTCGTTTGCAAAGGCGAAAGCGCATGACCGACCTTACACAGCCACATGACCACCTCCTGAAGGCCGTTCTCGCCGATCCCGAAACAGCGGGGACGCTGCTACGGGAGCGGTTACCCGGCGAGATTGCGGCACTGCTCGCGCCCGATCCACCTGAACTGGTGGACGGCAGCTTTATCGACGACGAACTGCGGGAACACCTGACCGACCGTCTCTACCGGTCGCGGCTCAAGGAGGGCGGAGAAGCTTTTATCTACACCCTCCTGGAACACAAAAGCTGGCCCGACCGCAAGGCCGGCTGGCAGTTGCACCGCTATATAACCCGTATCCTGGAGCAGTGGGAACGGGAACACCCCGATTGGGAACACCTGCCCCCGATCATCGGGATGGTGATCTATCACGGTGCCACCCCGTGGTGGATTCCAAACGAACTGCGTCCCTTAATGCCCAGCAACGATCTCTTGCACCCTTACCTACCCAACTTCCGTTTCGTGGTGGTAGACCTGGGACAGATCGAAAATGAGTCATTGTCCAACAACCCGCGCCTGCGGGCGGGATTGCTGGCCCTGAAATTCGTCTTCCGTAAAGGTGAGCAACAGGGTATCATGAGGTTGCTTGGACTTTCATTACG
>PEAO01000190.1 GCA_002753615.1 Magnetococcales bacterium DCbin2 | reverse complement strand
GAAAAAGCACGGGAAAAATGCTTCGGGATAAGGGGCGCGTGAAAAGCAAAAGCAAAGTCAAAAGCAAAAGCAAAGTCAAAAGCAAAAGCAAAGTCAAAACCCTGGGGGCAATCCCCCAGACCCCTTTTTTCTTTTAATAATTTCTAACCAAGCCCATTAAATATCAAGATTGACAACATTTAAAGCGTTGGCCTGAATAAAATCCCGTCTGGGTTCCACTTGATCCCCCATCAACGTGGTAAACACTTCATCCGCCTCCACGTTATCCTGAACCCGTACCTGAAGCATGGTACGATTGGTGGGCTTCATCGTGGTCTCCCAAAGCTGGTCAGGATTCATTTCACCCAAACCTTTGTAACGCTGAATCGTCTGTCCCTTGCGCCCCTCGGCAAGAATCCAGTTGACCAACTCCTCCAAATTGCCCACCGGCTGTTTCCGCCCCCCCTTCAACCAAATCGGTTCCAACCCAATCTCCTGAAAAATACGCCCCGAACGCTCCACCATCTCCCGATAGTCCGGGGTCCGCGTGACGTGGGTATCCAAAACACTCCGTGATTGAACCCCATGAATCAGACGGTTGATGACCAACGATTGTGTTCCCGTCTCGCTATCGAGGGCACAATCAATCTGAAGACGTTCGTCATTACTCTCCGATTGCTGCAACCGCTTGCGCAACCGCTCCGCCGCCGCCAGTGCCGCAGCGTGAGACTCCAAAGAAGTGTGGGTGATTTGCGCCGCCCCAGTCGCCTCCAAAATCATCCGGCGATCATGATGCCGCGCTAAACGGTTCAAAAGAAAAACATAACGCTGCGCATCCCGGGAAATGTTGGCCAGCTCCGTGCCGGTAATCTCAAGGGAACCATTGAGCAATACCGCCCCCTCCAAGCCAAAACTCATCAATAACTCAACCATCGCATCCTCGTTTTTTAAATACCGCGTGGTCTTGCCACGGGCAATGCGATACAACGGCGGATAGGCAATATAAAGATGGCCACGCTCAACAATCTCAGGAAATTGCCGGTAAAAAAAGGTCAAAAGCAAAGTCCGAATGTGCGCCCCGTCCACGTCGGCGTCGGTCATGATGATGATGCGATGATAACGCAATTTGGCAATATCATATTCCTCCGTGCCAATCCCCGTCCCCAAGGCGGTAATTAAAGTCCCAACCTCTTGAGAGGACAACATTTTATCAAACCGCGCCTTTTCCACATTGAGAATCTTACCTTTTAACGGCAATACCGCCTGAAATTTTCGATCCCGCGCCTGTTTGGCCGAACCGCCGGCGGAATCCCCTTCCACCAGATACAATTCGCATAAACTGGGATCTTTCTCCTGACAATCGGCCAACTTTCCCGGGAGCGAAGAAATCTCAAGGGCCGATTTGCGTCGGGTTAATTCCCGTGCCTTGCGGGCCGCCTCACGCGCTGCCGCCGCCTCGACCGTTTTTGAAATAATCCGCTTGGCATCTTGTGGATTTTCCTCAAACCAAGTGGTCAGCTTATCCGCAACGACACTTTCCATGACGGTGCGTACTTCCGAAGAGACCAGTTTCTCCTTGGTCTGCGAGGAAAATTTGGGATCGGGTACCTTGACAGAAATAACCGCCGTCAACCCTTCACGACAATCATCGCCAGTAAGGGAAATTTTCTCCTTTTTCAGAATGTTGCTGCTTAATGCATAATTGTTGATCGTCCGCGTCAAAGCGGCGCGAAAACCAATCAAATGGGTGCCGCCATCACGTTGGGGAATATTGTTGGTGAAACAAAAAACATTCTCCTGGTAAGAATCATTCCATTGCATGGAAATCTCCACCAGAATCTCATCGCGTTTGTCCTGAAAATAAATGGGCGGTTCTTGTAACGGCGTTTTGGCTCGGTTGAGATGCTGAACAAACGAACGGATCCCCCCTTCATAATGAAAATGATGCGATTTGTCGGTGGATTCTTCATGAATGTAAATGTTGACGCCCGAGTTTAAAAAGGATAGCTCCCGCAACCGTTGCGAAAGAATGTCGAACGAAAATTCAACGTTGGAAAAAATTTTGCGGCTGGGGAGAAACGTCACCGATGTCCCGGTCTTATCGGTCTCGCCAATGATCTGAATCGGTTTGACCGGATCACCGTTGCAAAATTCCAAATACCACACCTTACCACCACGTCGAATCGTCAATTCCAACCGTTCCGACAAGGCATTGACCACCGAAACGCCAACGCCATGCAAACCGCCGGAAACCTTGTAGGAATTTTGATCAAATTTTCCCCCGGCGTGCAAGACGGTCATGATCACTTCCGCCGCCGAACGCCCTTCTTCGGGGTGAATATCGGTGGGAATGCCACGCCCATTGTCGCGGACGGTGACCGAACCATCGCTGTGCATGGCAACATCGATGCGGTTGCAATAGCCACCCAAAGCCTCGTCGATGGCATTGTCCACCGCCTCAAACACCATGTGATGCAAACCCGAACCATCATCGGTATCGCCAATATACATCCCCGGTCTTTTGCGGACCGCATCCAACCCCTTGAGTACCTTGATGCTCGAAGCCCCATACTCATAAGGTTCGCTGCTGACTTCAGGGGTGGGATCGTCTGCGGTGGTCATGATTGTGCATACTCCATCAACGGTTCGAATTGTCCTGCTTGCACACGAAAAGCGTGATAGGGAACGTGTGTAGAGGAAAAAACATCTTCTTTTACGGTCGTTATAAAAATTTGTTGCCCCTCCCGATCAACCAGACGCAGCAAACGCCCAATCCCTTCGCGATCCAGTTCCGAGGCGGGATCGTCCAAAAGCATTAACGGTTGCTCATGAACAGCCGTTTGTAACAATTGCCGTTCGGAAAACTTTAAGGCCAAAATAAACCGCTTTTTTTGGCCCCGGGATCCAAAACGTCCCAGCGGTCGTTGTGCCAATAAAAAGCGTATGTCATCCCGATGCGGACCGACACTGGTGGTGCGTAATCGATGATCGTTGTCGCGATGGTGTTGGAGCAATGCGCGATAGTGATCAGCCAATCCGGTCTCCTCCATGCCGACGCCATCCTGTTCCAGTTGACTCGAATAAGACAATTCAAATAATCGGTCGTCCAATCCCAACGCCTCCAAAAAAGAGGGGAGATTTTCTTGGATTTGCCGCAGGCTTTGCTGACGACTGACCAAAATACGTGCCCCCAGGACCGCTAATTGGTCTTCCCAGGCATCCATTTCTCCGGGATGGAGGGTATTTTTCTTTAACAATCGGTTCCGTCCCCTCAGGGCATTTTGATAATCCCGCACGGTTGTTGCGTGTCGGCGGTGACTGGAAAAAACAACCCAGTCGATAAAATCCCTTCGTTCTCCCGGTCCACCATGGACCAGATCGGGTGAGTCGGGGGTCAATAAAACCGCCGCCAACACACGATCCATGGTGGAGGCCATGGCCACCGATTTACCGTTCAACAGTGCCGTCTGGCGATTGCCCATCCCTCGAAATTCCAACCGATGGGCCAGTTCATAAGAAAAAATCTCTCCCTGGAGATGAAACCCTTTGCATCCGTGACGCCGCAAGGCTTCCGGTGGTGCGCGGCGGAAAGAACGCCCGCTGGCTAATAACCCCACCGCTTCCAAGAGATTGCTTTTCCCCTGGCCATTGTCTCCGATCAGAAGATTGATGCCCGGATGAAACCGCAAGGCAGCCTGGGAAATATTACGAAAATCAACCAGGCGAAGCCACTCCAGAACCATCGTAACCGTTTAGCCCCCCCGCATT
>PEAO01000099.1 GCA_002753615.1 Magnetococcales bacterium DCbin2 | reverse complement strand
GATTCCCTTCAACCTGGATCGGGTGCGACCGTACGATACCTGGATCTGGACCGAGGGGGAAATGGATGTCCTGGCCATGGCTGCGGCGGGTCTCGAAAATGCCTTGTCGGTTCCGGACGGAGCACCACCGGCGATGGCGCGTCGGGTCTCAGGTAAGATGGCTTGGCTGGAATCGCTCAAACCCGATCTGATCCGGGTGAAACGGCATATTCTGGCGGTGGACAATGATCTTCCGGGACAACGGCTTGAAAATGAGTTGATTCAACGGTTGGGGCGCGCAACCTGTGCCCGGGTGATCTGGCCCGAAGGGGTGAAGGATGCCAATGATTGTTTGTTGGTGTATGGACCCGAAAAATTGCGGCAGGTCGTTGCCCGGGCGGTGACCGTGGGTATTCCAGGGGTGATCCGTTGTCGCCAGGTGGCCAAGGCTCTGCTCAATCCAGACGGTTTGCACGCAACCTCTGGATTTGACATCGGATTCGAAATCCTTGATCGGCACTATCGGCCTTGTCGCGGGGAGTTGACCATCGTGACCGGCATGCCGGGCTCGGGCAAATCGGAATTCATCGACCAGGTCGCGGTCAATCTGGCGACACGGCATGGATGGCGGTTGGGCTTTTATTCGCCGGAAAACCGTCCGTTTGCCCGACACTTCGGCAAGCTGGCGGAAAAACGGGGCAGGAAACCCTTGGAACGGCTTGATCAAACAGAATTGACCGAACACATCATTCCCTGGCTGGATGAACACTTCATCCTGATCGGCTCCGAGGAGGGCGATGATGCGGTCGTGGAGCATACCCTGGAATCGATTTTAGCAACGGTGCAAACCTGTCTGCATCATGTTGCGCTGGATGGACTGGTGCTGGATCCCTGGAATGAGGTCGATCATCAACGCCCGAAGGAGATCACTGAAACCGAATATGTTTCCCGTTCCTTGAGCCTGTTGCGCCGTTTTGCACGGCGGAATGGATTGCATGTGTGGCTGGTGGCCCATCCGATGAAACTGGATCATCGTGGTTCCCGGGGATACCCAGTGGTCAGACCTTACGATATTTCAGGTTCGGCCCATTTTTTCAACAAGGCGGACAACTGTCTGTCGGTATGGCGGGACTTCGCTTCCCACAGGGTGGAAATCCACGTCCAGAAAGTTCGCTTCCGGCAGTCGGGAAGTCCAGGTCTGTGTATTCTCGATTATCACCTCGATACCCGGAGTTACAGTCAATCGTCACAACGCCAGCGGATCTCACCATAGAGACGACTTGACAAGATATTCCCGAAATGACAACCTGACGGGCTGTATTTTCGGTAAAGGAACATGATCAAGAACGAACAGGATCTGGAGGACTGCCCCCAGGATTTTGTTTTTACTTGGATTTCACATCTCCTCCAGGGGGTGGGGACGAGGCCCCCGAACGGTTTTGATTGGGTGATGGAGCGCAATCATCCAAGGGAAAATCCTGGAGAATGTGAAATCAACACCCTTGGGTTGCTCTCTGGACCCTTTCTTGCTCATTATTTTTGATGAGATTTTGTTTTATTACCTGGTTGAAGCAACCATGCCCCGTTATCCAGACAGCTTCATTGAGGAGGTTCGCGAACGGATTGACCTGTTGCGTCTCGTGGGGCGTTACGTCCAATTGAAAAAAAGCGGTTCGAGCTGGCTGGGTCTGTGTCCCTTTCATCAGGAGAAGAGTCCTTCGTTCAATGTTCGACCGGACAAGGGATTTTTCAAATGTTTCGGCTGTGGCCAGGGTGGGGATGCCTTCGAGTTCGTCATGAAGATCAGGGGGCAGGGATTCAATGAAACGGTCGAGACGCTGGCGGCCATGGCCGGTTTGCCGCTTCCGGTGTTACAGGAAAGCGCTACCTCCTCGCCCGGACAGGGGGAACACCGTTTTGCCTTGTTGCAACTGTTGTCGCAGACGAGCGACTATTATCATTCCCTGTTGATGCATGAGCCGGGTCGGAACGCTTTGGCGTATCTTCAAGCGCGGGGGTTGACGGAGCAGATCATTCAAAGGTTTCATCTGGGCTATGCCCCGGCGGGATGGCAAACGTTGGCGGAACATTTTGGCAAGGAGATGGTCAACGCATCAACATTGTTGGAAGAAGTGGGGCTTCGGAGCAGCAAGGGAGCGGGAGGGGCTTCCTACGACCGTTTTCGTGATCGGGTCATTTTCCCCATTCATGACCTCAAGGGGCGTTGTGTCGGCTTTGGTGGCCGCACGCTCGATCCCAAGGGGAAACCCAAATACATCAACTCTCCCGAGACCATTCTGTATCAGAAGGGGCACATTCTCTATGGTTTGCACCAATCCCGGGAGGCCATCCAGAAACAGGGGGAACTCATCCTGGTAGAGGGTTACATGGACTTGATCTCTTTGGTCAGCCATGGCGTGGAACATTGTGCCGCGACTTTGGGCACGGCGTTGACGGATGAACAGCTTCGGCTGATCTGGCAACGGACCCGGCGGGTGGTTTTTTGTTTCGATGGTGATCGCGCGGGGCGGGAGGCGGCTTGGCGAGCCCTGGAAAAAACCATCGACGGCCTGGAGGCGGATCGCCACGTCCGTTTTTTATTTTTACCCCAGGGAAGTGATCCGGATCAATTCATTCACCAACATGGGCGGAAGGAATTTTTAACCTTGGTGGAAAAAGCCGTTGGGCTGGTCGATTTTCTGACCGAAAGACTGGGGATGGATCTGACCTTGTCTGATCCGGAGGGCAAGGCGGCGCTGGTCCATCGGATACGGCCTTATCTGATGCGCATCTCCGATCCGGTGCTCAAGGAGTTGTTGGGTGATTCTTTGGCCAGGAAGGTGAATGTTCCGGGCTGGACCATTTTTCGCACACCCCGTCCGCCCCCTTTGAAGGGACAACGGTGGGGCGGGAAACACCGGGAAGGTTTGGCAGTGGGACCGCCGCTCATGGAGGGGAGGGATGTGGAGCGAACCCTTTTGGGGATATTGCTCCGAAATACGGATTTGATTTCAGAATATGAAGAGGATTTGGTGGCGTTGGAGTTGAAAGACCAGTCCCATGCCGGGTTGTTGGAGCAGTTGATCGTCATGGGGCCTGAACTGTTGGCCCTGGGCCACGTTTTGGATCTGGAGCAACTGCCGGACGAATGGAGGGGGCTGGCCAGGACGATCCTGACTGCTGAAGAGGTGATCCCTGAGTTTCCAGAGAAGGAACTTTCCAATTGTCTGACTTCGATTCGTCTCCAACGGCTTCAGACGCTGAACCAGCAGGTACGGAATGATACCAGGCGCGACGTCGACTCTTTTGAAGAAAGTTGCCGGAAAATGTCGGCATTGCATAAGGAGCGGAGACGGCTCATGGCCAGCAGGGGTTCCCAGGATCAATGAATGTTCTGAAATGCCCGAAACATTGATGATGACCCATTGCCAGATTGGAAAATAGCACAATGGTTAATGAGAACAAGCAGGAAAACATGAAGAAGCTCATCGCTCGGGGTAAGGAACGGGGCTTTCTGACCTATGATGAGGTGAATGACGTACTGCCGGAGGATGTCAATTCGGTCGATCAGATCGAGGGGGTTTATTCCATATTGGATGACATGGGCATCCAGTTGATCGACGAGCAGCAGGAGGACGAGGAGGTGAAATCGTCGGGTCTTGATCCGACGGCGGTAGGAGTTGATGACGATGAAGAAGATGATTTGCTGATTGATGATGGATCGGCGATGGCCATTGAGCGTCCGGGGAGTGAAGGGGCGATTGAGGACATTGATCTGGGCAAGACCGACGATCCGGTCCGGATGTATTTGCGTGAGATGGGTTCGGTTGATTTATTGACCCGCGAGGGGGAGATCGTCATTGCCAAGAGGATCGAGGCGGGGCGCAATGAGGTGATTTCGTCCATCTGCAATTCACCGATCACGTTCAGGGAAATTACGGCGTTGGCGCAGAAGTTGAAGAACAATGAAATTTCCTTGCGCGACATTTTGGACATACCCACGCCGCACAATGAAGAGGATGTGGATGATCCGGACAAGGATCTGGATGAGGAGGATGTCTTGTCCGAGGAGATTGATTTATTGGATGAGCGTGATCCGTTGTTGGATGGTCCGGTGAAGGAGGTTGGGCCGGAGGGATTGTTGGCCGATCCGCTGTTGGTGGTTGGGGTGAATCCTGAGGATGATTCGCGATTTCAGGAGTTGTTGGAGCAGACGCAGATAGCTTTTGACAAGATCACCAATTTGAATGAAAAGTTGGAGCAGGTGCAGAAGGAGTTGGATCAGGCGCAGGAGGAGGGGAATCCAGGTCGGATCAAGAAGGTTCGCAAGCGGTATCAGGAGCGGAAGCGGCGGTTGGTGGGGTATGTGAGCGAGGTGAATTTTTCGCAGAAGCAGATTGACCGTCTGGTCAAGAAGATCAAGATGCGGGTTGAGAAGATACGGGGGCACGAGTCGGAGATTTTGGTATTGGCAGAAAAGTCGAACGTGGCGAAGGATCTTTTTTTGCGGGAGTTTGCCGACCACGAGGGGAGTCGGGAGTGGGTGGATCAGTTGCAGGATCATGCGGAGAAATCGTTACGCAATTTGTATTTGTCGGCGGAGAAGCTGTATGTGTTGCAGGACAACATACGGGAGGTGGAGGCGGAGACGGGGCAGACGGTTGCGGAACTGAAGAACACCAACAAGCGGATATTGGATGGTGAGCGGAAGGCATCCAAGGCGAAGAAGGAGATGGTGGAGGCGAATTTGCGCCTGGTGATTTCGATTGCCAAGAAGTACACGAATCGTGGGTTGCAGTTTCTCGACCTGATTCAGGAGGGGAACATTGGTTTGATGAAGGCGGTGGACAAGTTTGAGTGGCGCCGGGGGTATAAATTTTCGACCTATGCGACGTGGTGGATTCGGCAGGCGATAACGCGATCGATTGCGGACCAGGCGCGGACGATCCGGATACCGGTGCATATGATCGAGACGATCAACAAGCTGGTGCGGACGAGTCGGCAGATGGTGCAGGAGATGGGGCGGGAGCCGACGCCGGAAGAGATTGCCAAGCGGATGGACATGTCGCTGGAGAAGGTGCGCAAGGTATTGAAGATTGCCAAGGAACCGATTTCGTTGGAGACACCGGTCGGGGACGAGGAGGATTCGCATTTAGGTGATTTCATCGAGGACAAATCGATGATGTCGCCGTCCGAGCTTGCAATCATGTCGAATTTGCGCGATACCACGGGGAGGGTATTGAAGACGTTGACGGATCGGGAGGAGAATGTATTACGGATGCGTTTTGGCATTGGGATGCATACGGATCATACGTTGGAGGAGGTTGGCAAGCAGTTTCATGTAACGCGGGAGCGGATCCGTCAGATCGAGGCCAAAGCTTTGCGCAAACTGCGCCACCCCACCCGTTCCCGTAAATTGCGCAGTTTTCTGGAATCATAGTCGCACACACGGGCCTATAGCTCAGCGGTCAGAGCCGCCGGCTCATAACCGGTCGGTCCCAGGTTCGAATCCTGGTGGGCCCACCAATTTTTTGATAGTCTGTTTTCTCGTTACCAAGGCCGCCCAACCGGGCGGCTTTTGTACGTGCAAAAAATCTTAATGTTTCCAATGGTTACGCAGGAGGGATCGAAATTCCACTTGGTGCGGAGTCGGACCCGCAGGAGTCGAAATCGGCGGTTTCCATTCTCTCTCCGGCCACATTCTCCAAAAGCTGTGGACCCGCCCCATGCGGGTCCGGAAATCTCGGACCCACTTAACGGCATGATATTGGGAGAATATCATTGACTCCTAATGCTGGACTGGTTCGATGTGAAACTTGGTTACGGAGAATGGAGGGAGGATTCGAAACTGGGTCCGGGTTTCTTTAGCGCTCGGAATTTAAATAAAATAGGTTGATGGGTATACTGATCCCTTCCCGATTCCACGCAGTGGATCGGGAAACAGAGATGTTGGCAGTGTGGTTGTGCATGACGCGGATTACCGGTGACGGAGGCTTATGATGAGCAGCAGTGTGAGGGAGAACCGCCAGCACGGTTCGAAGAGAGGGGAGACGAAATCTTCCCTACACCTATTCATTTTTAATGCAAAGTCTTAATCCAATCACCAAAATTGAGAATTCGTTGAACAATCTAAGGCGAATAGCTGTATTGCCGCTAAGAAGGAAACATAAATGATAAAGAAGCTTTTCTTAATTGGGTTTGCAATTACTTCAACAGTTAGTCAAGTTACTGCCGCGGAACCACATTCTGTTCCTGATTATATAAAAGAAGGTTTTCAAATAAAAGGTTTTTCTATGGATCCCAACCCCGCAAATGGATTAAACACTCAAGCCTATATTCTCTTGCAGAAAGAAGAAAAATTAGTGACATGTCGGATAAATGTTAGCACAACAAACACTATTGGTTGTCATTGAAATCCGGTGACACCATACCAATTAAATTTATCGCCATAAGGAAATCCGGTGACACCATACCAATTAAATTTATCGCCATAAGAGAAATCGGTAAGGTGTCCCCAGATTTCCTGATTGTGCCAAAAAACGGAAATTTCCCTTGCAACGGGGGGTGGGTCCATATATGTCCCCGGAATTCCGGAATTCAACGGAATTGGGGAAATGCGATCATGGGAGGCGGCTTTAGGCCCATGGCGAAAGCCATATGGAAAACATGCTACCGTCCCCCCCTACAGTTGGCACGCCAGTTCTCTACTCTACCCGATTTTCGGGAGGGGTAAGGTGTCCCCCGATTTTCGGGAGGAGAATAAGCATGGCTGAAGCGGTGGATCTTAGTCATTATGCGAACAACATCCTAGCCGCAAAAGACCGCCCACTATTCGATGATGCGGTCAAAGCGGAAAAGGCGGGTGCGCTCCGAGCTGCCTACGTGATGATATGGCTGGCCTGTGCGGAATCGTTGAAGCGGCGCTTCCGTGAAGCACAAAAACGGGATGGGGGTGCGGGCAGGATCGTCGGTGAGATCGAAAACAAGGAAAAAGAGCATAAAGCCGTAGATAAATTGGTGTTGATGAAAGCTCACGAATACGGCTTCATTTCTGAACCTGGCCATACCCTTCTCAACCACATCTATGAAATGCGCTGTGTATATGGTCATCCTTACGAGGAAGCACCATCACACATGCAGGTCTTACACGCTGCGGACGTGGTTGTTGAGCATGTTCTGTCTAAGCCTGTCAAGCTGCGACATGGCTTTGGTACGCAACTACTCAAAAGTCTCCTGGAAGAACCCAACTTTCTCGATGATCAACAAACCGCTGTCAAGGCGTTCACCGAGGATGTCCTCCCACGGCTTGATGAAAGCATATATAATTGGCTGCTCGATTGCTATTGGAAAAAACTGGAAGAATTTTACGACGATTCATCCATGGCAATCTTCAGTCGCCGAGGGACTTGGTTCTCTCGCACCATGTTACTCGAAGTTGGCGTCAATGTTTTCTCCCACGATAATTGGCATAACAAATCCAGCAGATTCCCAAATATACTGATGCGGGTATGCAGCATCGCTGACATATTTAAAGAGATAGGAGAGCGAGCACAGGACTCGTTGGTTGGCTTGATTATCACCAAATCTGCCACACATGCCAGTATTCTCACTCGCCTTGAACGGCTCAGCCTCAATGGCGCGTTGACCACGCGACAGCAGGAACGGTTTGTTAAACACGTCTCGGAAATGCAACCGAGCGCGATTAGGTCCGCAGGACTTAGCACGAAGACTTGCTACGAAAAACTGATCGATGCGTTGAAATCCCACAACTGGAATATGCAGAACCCAGTTATTGACTTGATCGTATCGAATGGACCAGACCAAGCCGATGAACTCAAGAAGAATCAGCAGGTGAATTTAGGCCGAAATTTGCTTCAGGCAGGTCAAGGTTCTGCTAGGTCGGCCATCGGATTTCTCGAAAAACTGTCCCAAAACGGCACATCTTGGCCGTTTAATGTTGTTCGCGGAATCGCTCTGGAATCGTTCACCAACGATGACAACGTAATCCGATTTAAGAAGCGTCATTTGGGTCGAGTTCTCTCTGCCATAGATCATCTGCAAGAGGATCAACAGGATCAACTTATGGCAGAGATTTCCGCTTCAATCGACAAAGGAACCCCAAAAGATTGGGAAACCCGAGATGAATTTAAAAACGCGATCGATTCGTTGAAAGATTACACGTGGGCTAAGTCATTGGTGGCAAGCCTCAAAGCGAAAGCCGCATCACTGTAAGTGCCGAACGGGGAAATCCGGTAGAGTAGAGAACTGGCGTGCCAACTGTAGGGGGGGACGGTAGCATATTTTCCATATGGCTTTCGCCATGGAGAAATCCGGGGACAGTATATCCATTTCCTTTCCGGCTCGAAAAAGTTAAATTGACCCATGGCCAGAATTGCTCGTGTTGTTGCTCCTGGATTGCCGCATCACATCACCCAACGCGGCAATCGGAGGCAGCAGACCTTTTTTGAGGAACAGGATTATCAGGTCTATCTCGATCTGATGGCAGAGTGGTGCGAGCGTTTCGATGTGGAGATCTGGGCCTACTGTTTGATGCCCAACCATGTGCATCTGATCGCCGTCCCCACAGTGGCGGATGGCTTGCGGTTGGCCATCGGCGAGGCTCATCGGCGTTTTACCCGGCACATCAACTTTCGCATGAAATGGCGTGGACACCTCTGGCAGGAACGTTTTGCCTCTTTCCCTCTGGATGAAGAGTACCTTCTGGCCGCTATCCGGTACGTGGAATTCAATCCGGTACGGGCACGTTTGACCGCCCTGCCTGAAGAATACCCATGGAGTAGCGCACGCGCTCATTTGTCCGGGCAAGACGACAGGCTGGTCAAGACCAAACCCATGCTGGAGTTGATCCCGGATTGGTCTCTCTTTCTGGCAAACCGGTTGCGAAATCCGGGGACAGTATATCTATTTCCTTTCCGCGAAATCCGGGGACACGAAATCCGGGGACAGTATATCTATTTCCTTTCCGCGAAATCCGGGGACAGTATATCTATTTCCTTTCCGGCTCGAAAAAGTTAAATTGACCCATGGCCAGAATTGCTCGTGTTGTTGCTCCTGGATTGCCGCATCACATCACCCAACGCGGCAATCGGAGGCAGCAGACCTTTTTTGAGGAACAGGATTATCAGGTCTATCTCGATCTGATGGCAGAGTGGTGCGAGCGTTTCGATGTGGAGATCTGGGCCTACTGTTTGATGCCCAACCATGTGCATCTGATCGCCGTCCCCACAGTGGCGGATGGCTTGCGGTTGGCCATCGGCGAGGCTCATCGGCGTTTTACCCGGCACATCAACTTTCGCATGAAATGGCGTGGACACCTCTGGCAGGAACGTTTTGCCTCTTTCCCTCTGGATGAAGAGTACCTTCTGGCCGCTATCCGGTACGTGGAATTCAATCCGGTACGGGCACGTTTGACCGCCCTGCCTGAAGAATACCCATGGAGTAGCGCACGCGCTCATTTGTCCGGGCAAGACGACAGGCTGGTCAAGACCAAACCCATGCTGGAGTTGATCCCGGATTGGTCTCTCTTTCTGGCAAACCGGTTGGATGATGAAACCATGGAAACCCTGCGCAGACACGAACAAACAGGAAGACCCCTGGGCAGCGAACTGTTCCTGGACAAACTGGAAACCCAACTGAAACGGATTCTCAAGCCCAAAAAGCCAGGACGCAAGCCCGTCAAACCGGATCAACCGGAATGGGGGTTCGGGGGCAGTATACCTTTCTAAACCGCACCCATCACGGGATGCGTAGTTTTTTGGCTGCAAATGAGGTATGATCTGCATGTAACTTTCCTTAATTAGGATGTGTGACATGCTGAAGGTAGAATATGCCCGGTGGGGACAATCCCTGTAGGAACTGCGTCACCTGTCTGTAAATGCCGAGCATCAGCGAACTCGGGAACGTTTTTTGGCACTCTATGAGATGGCTCAGGGGAGTTATCCCACTGAATTGGCCAAACGAGTTTCTCGGCACTATCAGACTCTTATGCGCTGGGTTCATGAATATAACGAACACGGTCCTGAGTCCCAGGTGTTTCGCCATACAGGTGGCCCCCCCCCTTTTTCCAAAGAATCCAGGATGCCGTCTGCGGAGAAGTAAAAAATGCTATAAATTTCATGAGATCCGTCTTATCCCCTGCATCAGTTTCTTTGCCTGAGGCAGATCCGAGAATCTGGGGACACCATACCCATTTTCCTTATGGCTATAAATTTAATCGGTATGGTGTCCCCCGATTTAGGGGTATGGTGTCCCCCGATTTAGGTATGCCGAGAATCTGGGGACACCATACCCATTTTCCTTATGAGAATCTGGGGACACCATACCCATTTTCCTTATGGCTATAAATTTAATCGGTATGGTGTCCCCCGATTTAGGTATGTATGGCTATAAATTTAATCGGTATGGTGTCCCCCGATTTAGGTATGGTGTCCCCCGATTTAGGGCCAAGATCTCCATTTGAAGGTCAAAGCGGGCTCGGCATGCCGTTTGGAAGGTGCTCAGCCAGGATTTCAACTTGTTTATCATGGCAAAAAGACTATCATGAATCCTCGATAGATGCTCAACTTTTCAAAGTTGAAGGTTGATCAGATTTTGCAGAGGACCAACAAAGATGAAACAACGGCAGTTGATCAGCTTCGACTGGGCCTTGAAACGCCTGCTGCGTAGCAAGGCCAATTTTGAAATCCTGGAAGGGTTTCTCACCGAACTTCTTCGCGAGGATGTACGTATTGTTGAAATCTTGGAGAGCGAAAGCAATCAGGAAGCCCGCAACGACAAATTCAACCGTGTCGATCTCAAGATCAAAAACACCCAGGATGAAATGATCATCGTTGAGCTGCAGTATGAGCGAGAGTGGGACTATCTGCAGCGGTTACTCTTCAGCACTGCCAAGGCGATTACCGAACACATGACGGAAGGCAAGCCTTACGCCAGTGTAATCAAGGTCATCACCATCAGCATTCTCTATTTTGATCTGGGTCGTGGCAGCGATTATGTCTATGTAGGCAACACTTCTTTCAGGGGATTGCACACTCATGAAGAACTGGCTTTGGATGAAGGGCAGAAGGCTTTGTTTCAACGTCCTTCAGTAGCTGCTATTTTTCCAGAGCATTACTTGATCAAAGTAAGAAATTTCGATGATGTCGCCCGAGATACCCTGGACGAGTGGGTCTATTTTTTGAAAAACTCTGATATTCGTGATGATTTCACGGCCCGTGGCCTGAAAAAGGCTAAAGAAAAGCTCGATGTCCTGCAATTGCCAGAGACCGAACGCAAAGCCTACGAACGCTACCAGGAAGACCTGCATGACCAAGCAAGTTTTGTACTCTCCACCTATGGCGCGGGTAAATGGGAAGGTGAGCAGATTGGTGAGCAGAGAGGCGAACTGAAAGGCAAGACTGAAATGTTGACCCGCCTATTGCAACGCCGTTTCGGCACCGTACCTGATTGGGCCAATGAAAAAATTACCAGAGCAGACCTTTCATCCTTGGAGGAATGGAGTCTTCGGTTTGTAGATGCCCAGTCCCTGGACGAGGTTTTCTCGGACAAGGTGTGATGGACTGTGGAGATTTTTCCGCAAATTTTTCCGGTAACCGGTCGATACCCAAAGCGAACTTTTTCTTTCTGTGTGTATGGGTGTTCAAAAAATATTGATTATTTACAATAATATAGTTGCGTTTCCGACTCCCATTCGCCCACCGAAGCGGATTCGGAACTTCTCCATGCAGCACCGCAACAAAACCAGAGAATTTTCCGTTTATGGTAACGATCGGTCCACCAATTTTTTGATAGTTTGGACTGA
>PEAO01000189.1 GCA_002753615.1 Magnetococcales bacterium DCbin2 | reverse complement strand
AAAAAAGCAAAAACAAAATCAAAATCAAAACCCTGGGGGCAATCCCCCAGACCCCTTTTTTCTTTTAATAACTTTTAGGGTGTGTCTCAAGTTATCGGATACCAACACGCCCTAATGTCAAGGGATTCCAAATGCAATTGCCCTGCCTTTTCATTGGTGGTTTCTGGAGAATTCAACGTGTAATATGGTCGCGTGGAAGGCCGATAGGTCGGGGATGATGGTGTTGAACCGGCGTTGGCAGGCCATATAAGCTTAGGATGTGGCTGGGCAATCTTCATACCCATGGTGACTTTATGTCGATACAGAGCAGCGATCTGGAATTTGTTACCGAACATGTGTCTGAACACGTAAAACGCCATCTGACGGAATGGTTGGCTGAAAGAAACTTGGGAAAATCCTCGCCCATGTATGAAATGGAAATCCGTGAACGGATCGTCCGGGTGGAAGAGGAACTGCGTCATCAGCGGGAATTGATGAAGCAGGGATTTGAACAGATGGAGAAACGTTTCGAGCAGATTGATAAACGTTTCGAGCAGATTGATAAACGTTTCGAGCAGATTGATAAACGTTTCGAGCAGATTGATAAGCGTTTTGAGAAGAGTGATCAACACTTTGAGCAGATGGAACGTAGTCTGGATGCCCGGTTTGAAAACATGAACCGTCGTTTGGATCGATTTATGATCTGGTCTTTTGGCTTGACGGTAACGATGGCGGGGACGGTGATTACGGTGTTGAAATCCTGGCCGTGATGGGGGAAAGGTGTTTGTTCGAGGAGGAATCTGATGAAGCAACATGCGGTTGTGGTGACGGTTCTTGCTTTTTTGTTGCTTGGGACTCGCTTTGCGGCCCGGGCTTCCGAATGGCCATGGGACGCTGTGGCCGCGCTATCCCCTGGCGTTTCCGTATTGGCTTCAACGTCGAACCCCCCGTTGGCTACGGCAGCCCCTGCGCCGTCCCCTGCGATTGGGAACACAACGGGGCTGGGGGATATGTCGGGAACGTTTGATGTCCACGGCACCGAGGCGGTTGGTAAGGAGGCTTATCGTGGCGTGGTGACGGTAACTCGGTCGGGGGATGTCTACGCGGTCAATTATAAAGACGACGAGTCTACCGTGGAAGGTGTCGGTTTGGTGGATGGATTGATATTCAGCGTCGCCTATATCTCCGAAGGGGTTCCCGCGATTCTTATCCTCAAGAAAACCGCCGATGGTCACATGGAAGGGCCTTGGGCCTATCGGGGAGAAAACTCTGTCAGCAAAGAAATCTGGAAACGTCGCTGATATTTCTGGAGTTTTAAAGGTATGTCGCCTATCCCATTGTTTTGGATTTTGTTTTTTCTTGGTTGGTCCAGTTTTGCGGTTGCTGCGCCATCGTTTGACTGTCATCGCGCCAAGTTGCCGGTGGAGTTGTTGATCTGCGGGGATGAAGCACTTTCCCGCCGCGATGGGGAGATGGGGGAGGCTTTTCTGGCTGCTGGAAAGCGGTTGGACGCGGCAGGGCTTGAAGCGAGTCGGAAGGAACAGCAACAGTGGCTTGCTCAGCGGTTGCAACGGTGTCATATCTCCAGTAAACGGGGGGAAATGCCCGCCGATGAACCGTCCGCTGTGGCCTGCTTGATGGCGGTTTATCAAGAACGGATTCATGCCTTGACCACCCCTTCGGCTCATGGCTCTCCTGGCGTGGAATGGGCTAATCCTCAAGGGGTGGTCAAAGGGGTATCCCAGGTTACGGTCCGTTTTACCCACCCCATGGTCCCTTTGGGTGATCCGCGATTGGAAGACCCCTTTGTTGCTCAATGTCCTGGCCAGGGGAAGGGTCGTTGGGCAGACAGTCGCAACTGGATTTATGATTTTGAACACGCGCTTCCTGCCGGGATCCGGTGCCGTTTCACGCAAAAAACCTTGAAAACCCTCGATGGTCTTCCTTTAACCCAGGATGACAGTTTTGAATTTTCTACAGGGGGGGCGGCCATCATCACCACCATCCCTTCCGAAGGTTATGATGGGATCAACGAGGACCAGGTTTTTCTTCTCGGTCTGGATGCTCCTATGGATCCGGCTTCTGTCGAAAATCATGTCCATTGCCAAGTGTCGGGGGTGGCGGAAAAAATTGGTGTGCGTTTGCTCTCCCTGGAGGAGCGCAAGTCTCTGGTCCAGGCCTCCGAGGATTTCCGTGATTATTATTTGGGTCGTCTATCCAGGGAGGGGGCGGACCCGCTGACGTTGGATTTTGGGGCTGAAATCACGGGTGGAACGGATCAGGAACGGTTTTTGAGGCTGCTGAATTCAGAGAAAGCCCCTGTCGCTGCGGTGCAATGCAAACGGCTCCTGGTGCCGGGTAGTGAGGTCAGTCTGGTTTGGGGACAAGGGGTGACTTCGCTCTCTGGGGTGGCGACCGCGACGGATCAAATCCTGCATTTTAAGGTGCGCGAACCTTTTTTTGCCCGGTTTTCCTGCCAACGGGTCAACAAAGAGGCCGATTGTGTTCCGTTACGTCCGCTGTCGTTGTATTTTAATGCCCCCGTGGCCCGGAGTCTGGCGGAAAAAATTATACTGACCAAGGCGGGGGAAACGCGGCATCCCCATTGGGATGATGGCGAGGAATGGGATGATTTTGTGCAGTGGGTCTCTTTTCCCCAGCCGTTTCAGGAGAAGCAAACCTATACGTTGTCTTTGCCCGCCGATTTCAAGGACGATGCCGGTCGCGGCCTTGCCAACCACGATGAATTTCCCTTGCAGGTATCCGTTGATGAAATTCCTCCTCTGGCCAAATTTTCTGCCAGTTTTGGCATGATTGAGGCGGGGAGTGATCCCGTTCTTCCGGTGACGTTGCGCAATCTGGAACCTTTTATTTCCGAGGATCCTGCAATTGTTGGCAAGGGTTCGGGGTTGGGGGCCATGGCCCAGGTGGGTGGTCGCATGTTCAAGGTGGGAGATCCCGCCGATTTTCCAGTGTGGATCAAGCGGATTGCCGAAGCCCAAAGGGAAAAGAGCCACTGGGACCAACAAACCGAGGAAACGGTGATTGAGCGGATGATTGGTGAGGATTCGGTATTTACCGCTGCCGAGGTTCCCTTGTTGACCACGTTTCAACTGCCCAAACCCAACGGTGCCCAGGCATTCGAGGTGATGGGGATTCCCATCCCCAAACCTGGTTTTTACGTGGTGGAACTGGCGAGCCAACGCCTGGGGTTGGCATTACATGGCAAACCCAAGCCTTATCATGTCCAGACGGCGGCTTTGGTGACCAACATGTCGGCCCACTTTTTCAAGGGTCGGGAATCTTCGTTGGTGTGGGTGACGGCGTTGGATCGTGGTACCCCCGTGGCCGGGGCGAAGGTGACAGTTGCCGATTGTGCCCGCAAGATCTTTGCGCAAGGGGTTACGGATCGGGATGGACTGTTCAAAATGCAACAGGAACTGCCGGCAGCGTTCCAATTGCCGGAATGTCCCGGTGGGGAACGTGCTTTTCAAGTGACGGCAAGCCTTGAGGATGATGTCACCTTTACCTTGTCCTCCTGGGACAGTGGGATTGAACGTTGGAGTTTTAACCTTCCCGGCCCGCAGGATGCCAAATCCCAGCGTATCCATACGGTGTTGGACCGCAGCCTGTTTCGGGGAGGGGAAACCGTCCACATGAAGCATGTCCACCGCAAGCACGGTTCTCAGGGATTTTCATTTGTGGGGAAAAAAGATTTGCCCAACAAAGTGCTGATTCGCCATGCCGGGGGGGCGTTTGAAACGACTCTGCCCCTTTCGTGGGATGATAAGGGGGTTGCCGAAAGCCGTTTTGAGATTCCCAAGGAGGCCAAGCTTGGCACATATGAGATCAGCATGGACAATGTTGCATCGGGGGATTTTCGTGTCGAGGCCTTTCGTGTTCCTCTGATGACCGGGATGGTCAAGCC
>PEAO01000098.1 GCA_002753615.1 Magnetococcales bacterium DCbin2 | reverse complement strand
ATCCCCCAGACCCCTTTTTTATTTTAATAATTTATCTTTTCCGAGGCATTTGGACGTGCCAATTTCAAATGCGATTGCCCTGGACCGGTGGACTTGAGCATTGACAGAGAGGCCAAGGTTTTCTACGATGCACGAAATGGGTGTGTGTCGGGACGTTTGATCACCGTGTGAAACGCGACTTAAGGGGGCTGTTCTGAAGAATCCAACGGCTCAGAACGAAAAGAAGGATCGTGATCCCATGCCCACCGAGCGCAATGCTTCCGTTGCCCGTGGCACTTCGGGGGCAGCATTGGCCATGCGTCTGGGAACCGAGCTTGTCGTGGCGACCATGATCGGCGTCGGAATGGGTGCCCTCCTGGATCACTGGTTGCATACTGGCCCGTGGTTTACGGTGGTGTTTTTGTTTTTGGGTGCCGCAGCCGGCGTGCGTAATGTATACCGCATCGTCAATGCCGATCTGGCTTCAACTTCAAAGGGGACCTGAGGAATTATGAGTTTAACCACCGCCTCCATGGACTTTCCTGCACACGCCGTGGCTCAGGCCGCGCCCAAAATGGATCCTTTGCACCATTTCCAAGTCGTCAAAGATGTCTCCATGTCCCTGTTCGGAATTGATATTTCCACGTCAAACTCCGTTTATGCTATGTGGATCTCCGCCGGTTTGGTCATGTTGTTTTTCCATTTTGCCTTCAAAGATCCCAAGACTATCCCGGGCCGTTTGCAAAGCCTCGGCGAAATCGGTTATCTGTTCGTCCGTGGTATGGTGGATGACATTATCGGTGAAAAAGGGCGGCCTTTCTTCCCATACATTTTTACCCTGTTCTTTTTCATCCTCTTTTGCAATTTGTCAGGGTTGATCCCCGGTTCCTTTACCGTTACCTCCCAACTGATCGTCACCGCTACCTTTTCCCTGGCCATTGTCGGCTTTTCGTTTGCCTATGGTTTCTATCTCCACGGCAAACGCTACCTTAAATTTTTTGTCCCCAGCGGCGTCCCGCTGCTGCTGACGCCATTGATGATCCCCATCGAGATCATCTCTTTTCTCGCCAGACCCGTCTCCCTGGCCGTTCGTCTTTTCGCCAACATGACGGCTGGTCATACCATGTTGGCCGTCATGTTTCTCTATGTCATCAGTCTGCCCTGGTGGGGTGCTTGGCTTCCCTTCGGGTTTACCGTGATTTTTACCGGGGTCGAAATCTTCATCGGTTTCATTCAGGCCTACATCTTTACCATTTTAACCTGTGTCTACATCAATGACTCCATACACATGCATTGACAGCGACATAAGAACGTGGCACACATAGACCCTATTCATATTCAAGCTTGCCTTCGACAAGGAGATATTTCAATGGATGCCACAGCCGCTGCTTTAATCGGAATGGGACTTGCCGCACTGGGATTCGCCGGATCGGGTGTGGGCCTTGGGATCCTGTTCGGTAAGGCCATCGAAGCCATCGCCCGACAACCCGCCGCCGAGGCCCAACTCGCCAAGTATATCTGGATCGGCATGGCTTTCGTCGAAGCGGTGGCCCTTTATGGCTTGGTCGTCGCGTTTATCATCATGGGCAAGGCTTAATCAGCCATGGTCACCGACGCCTTCGCCGCCACGGGAGAACATGCCGCTGCCGCAGGGGGACACGCTGCCGCAGGGTCGGGTATGCCTCAGTTTGAACCATCGGTGTTCCAGCATGAAATATTCTGGTCCATCGCATCGTTTGTTATCCTGCTGTATCTGCTGCGTAAATATGTCCTCCCACCGATCGAAAAGGTATTGGATGCCCGGAACGAAAAAATTCGCTCCGACTTGGATGCCGCCGAGACCAGTCGGCGAGAGGCAGAAAAAATAAGTGCCGAAATCCAGAAGCAACTCAACTCGGCCCGCCGCCAAGCCGAGCAGACCATCGAGGAAGCTCGCCTGGAGGCCGCAAAATATCGTGAACTGGCCAGGGAATCCCTAGGCCAGGAACTGGCCAAAAAGAAAACGCTTGCCCTGGCGGAGATCGATACGGCCAAAGCCAGTGCCATCGCCGAACTACACCATGCCGCCGTCGATATCGCGATGCTTGCCACCGAAAAACTGATTGCCAAAAATATGACCAAGACTGAAACCAATAAAATGGTCCAGGAGGCAATCACCGCCATCCAGGAGAGTAAAATCCCGGTCCATTAATCCAATCATTGGAAAATTATTAAAAGAAAAAAGGGGTCTGGGGGATTGCCCCCAGGGTTTTGACTTTAAATAAAAAGCTTCCATTTTTGCTTTTGAATCTTTTTTTGATATTTGAACCAAAAGCCTGGAAATAGAAATATTTTTGTTCCAACTCAAAAACAAGATCAAAAACAAAGTATTGGAGCTTTTTGTTCACTATCGAAAAAAGAATCAAAACCCTGGGGGCAATTCCCCAGACCCCTTTTTTCTTTCAATAATTTTCTAGGGGGTGTCAATTCATGATCGAATGTCAGCACGCCCTAGTCTTTGCCCGAACGCTCACGCAATATTTTCCACCGGCCATCTTCCAGGACCATAGTCAGGGTTTTCTGGCTGGAATCGGTGTAGCTGGAAGACCGATAATCCTGTTTAAAGACAGCGAGGATACGACTCGGATTAATAACGGTGATTTTCATATCAGAAATGGTCACCCGAATGGATTCTTTTTGACCGATAATTTGTTTGCGACGGGTTTCCCACGCAGTACGGTCTGCAAAGGGGGAGGGGGGCTGAAATTGGGAAGAATAGGCATCGAGGTAGCCACGGATATTTTTCTCGGACCAATCCTTGGCCCATTGAACAATATTGTCCTCAACGGCACCCGTCAGGCTGGAAACTGTTTGATCGGCAGCTTTGGCTGACGGGGATACTGCGTTCACTGGCGCAGCAGGTGGCTCAGAAGGGGGGGTGGGGACAACAGGCAATGAAACAGTATTCTGGCTGTTGTTTTCACTGACATCGGTTCCTTGTTGTGCAAACAGTTTGTGGATCGTATCCAACTTGCCTTGGACTATTTGGTTTTTGGAATCCAAGGACAGTGCCTTGCTGTATGCTTGGGAGGCCATTTTTGAGTAGATATCGCCAAGATTTTCCTGGGCGGTGGCATAACCAGGATGGGTTTTGATGGCCCTTTTCAGGGATTCGATTGCTTCGTCATACATCCCTTTTTCGGCATAAAGAACGGCCAGATTGTTATAAGGCTCTGGCAGACCGGGTTGATCGGCACTCAAGGATTTGAAAACGGAAATGGCCTCATCGGGATGTTTTTGCTCTGTCAGAATCAATCCTTTGAGAAAGCGAGCTTGGGGATCTTTGGGATTTGTCTTGAGAAAGGCTTCGAGTTTGACCATGGCCTCTGGGAACCGTTTTTGGTCGGCCATGGCATAGATGTCGTCGATTTCTGAAGTCCAGGCTCCGTTTATCGGAAAAATTGAGAGGTTTGCGAGGGCTATGACGAGGAATATTGTACGTTTCATGGAGACCAATCCGGCGTGAATAACTTGAGAGAGTAAGAAAGACCGAGCAAGGCCAGAAAGCAGGCAAGAACTTGGTTCAAGACCAGCCGATCAGGAATGATACCAGACAACGCCATACTGCGACAAAGGTTCAGCTCCAGTCAATAGGTCCGGTTGGCGCAAACCCACTATACCTTCCCTTTGCGTGGGAAGGAGCGATCAGGAAAAGACAATCTTTTTGGATGGTTATAAAATTTGTATTGCTGGATGCTTCGGTACAGCAGCCAACCAGAGGTTACAAAAACAATAAAAAAGGTGGCTATCAGGATCTGGATGATCATCAACGTGTTATTGATGGCTTGGAATGAAAAATTGACCTGGTATTCGCCGAGGCCCGTTTTTTCCAACGATTGCGATAAAAAGGGATCCAACATTTTGGTAAGTCTGGCCGCTTCACCGTCAAAGATGGCCATAATTGGGTTGCCAAGCTCGGCTTCACCCCGGATATAGGCGTCGGCCATGTCTAATCCAGTGTGATAAAAAAAATCAGCCCGACGTTGTAAGGTATTGATAAAGGCCATCCAGCGAAATGGGTCTGACTCTTCACCCAACAACTGGCGGAAAGAGGTCAAGTCCGCATGGAATTCGTCTCTATGTTTTTTGGACAGGGAAAATCCTTCATCCATGCCATTCCTGGCCCGCGTGACGGAAACGGAGGTCAGTCCGTTTTGGATACTGAGGATGGCGAGTCTGAGTTTTTGCGCTTGATAGGCCAATTGTGTGTAGGAGGTGCGTGCGTTCGCGTCAAAAATGCGTTTCTTGGACTGGACAAAGCTGAGATAAAATTCTTGCCCCATGATAAGTTTCCAGATGGACGCCGGTCCAAACCAGTCCAAGGGGGGCGGCGTTGGGGGAAACCCAGCGTGGGGAACTTTGGCGGGACGGATGAAGGGCGTCAGTTTGGCCTCGATGACTTCCCCATTTGTGAGAAATTTTTTCATCAGTTCGTTGCCATGGAGAGTGCCGGATTTGATGTAGATTTTTGCCATCTCCAATCCGGTTTGGTAATGAACTTTAAATTCTTCCTCCAGGTTGGCAATGCTGTTTTTAAGCTCCGAAGGAAGGGGGCGAACACCATCGGCGGTCGCGCTTGTTATTGTAGGTACTTCGACCAATTCCGGTTTGAATTCGCTCGGTTGGCTATCTTGACTTGGAAGGGGGGAGCCAAAGCAGAAAGTTTTAGGCCACGAACGGGAAATAATCTGATATTTGTCGATAATATCATTAAGGATTGGCAATCCTTTCTGAAAAAGAAGGGCATTTTGACGCGCCAGTGTGAATCCCTCATCCAGGTTATCCAGACCACGTGTGGCGGCAATATCAATCAGCCACTGTCCCACCTGAACGGATTGTTCGAGCATGGTTTGGGCCTGTATGGAAAGTTCCATGTCAAGTTTGGTGGCGTAGGCTCTCTTAAAGGTGTTCTTTTCGCCGCAGATTTGTAACAGGTTCAGAACAGAGATAACACCCAATAACAGGCTCAGGGTGGTGAGTGCGGCGAGAACCAACTGAGACAATTGGCGATCTAGAAAAGAGATGTTGGCGATAGAATGTATAGTTTTATATAGGATATTCACAGGAATCTGGGCACGTGGCCATTTGTGCAGAAACAACGGTTAATATCATAAAGCATTGGGCATGATGCCCTTCGAGCAAGCAAAAGTCAAAACCAATCCGAGCCGTGATCACATTGGGTGCTGATCCTTGTTACGGCCATAGGCCGCCAAGAAACCTGAAAATCATGAATAAAAAAGGCCTGGGAAATTTCTTTCCCAGGCCCATTCCTCTTTTGGTGCAATCGCTTTTCTAACTTTTTGGGTGGGGCGAAAGCCTTGGTAATCAATACCCGATCATTGGATGATGGCCGACACCCATAATATTGATTTTATTGATTAAACTGTGGTCATAGATTCCGCGACATCGAACACAGTCTCGATCCCATCATCCCAGCCATTCCATAGAAAGTCATTCGCCTTGTTATCGGCAATCAGACGGAAGGCGTACCGAACTTGTTCTTCGTAGAATTCGCAAAAGGCCCCGATGCGATCCATGCCACCATTCATCTCATGGGCTTCCGCAGGGCAGGGTGATCCACAAAAATGGCGGATGGCACAGGAGCCACAAGGTTCAAAGCGATCCACATCCCGCTGGGTTACTTTGTTGAATGCGTCGCTTGTCATGGCTTGTTCAATGCTGCCGGAAAAGATGTTGCCGCCACGGAAGTTTTTCAAGCCAATAAATTCGCTACACGGATAAAGATCCCCATTGGCAGAAAGGGCAAAGAAAGCGCGTCCCCCACCACACGGTGAAATATCACACATGAGACGTCGGGCCGTCGGGGCTAAAATAGTCAAGAGAATGTTGGCAAAGTTTGCCACGACCAATTTACGCCCCGTCTTTTTGTAAAGGGCATGGGATCGTTCCAGAGCGGCAATGAAAGGGGCAGCCGCCAGGGTATCATCCACACGGACTTTACGGGATTCAGGCAAGGTGCAGCGTGTCATGTTCAAAAGACAGGAGGGTACTTCCCGCTCGTGAAGAAATTCCACCATGGATGACAACGAATCGACATTCTCTTGGGTTACGGTGACGATGACACTGAATCCTTCAGTGCCGCGCAAGCGATCAATAGCCGAAAGGACGGCATCATGAACCGGCAGGTTACCGCTGAACGATTTTCGGGTCAGATGGGTGATCTGCGCCGTCGGGCCATCCAGAGAGAGACCGATGCTGACATGACGTGAGGTTAAAAACTGAAGTATGTCATCATCCAGAAGGGTGGCATTGGTCTGGACTCCGAAAATAAAATCATCTTTGAAGGTTTCGATTCCAGACTGAACAACTTTAAAGTTCATCAAGGGTTCTGCCCCATGGAAAATAATCCGAGGACGACGATCCGAGGGCATTGTTTTGGAAAAATATTCTTTAAGAATAGTCAGAGCCTCGTGAAGTTTTTCCTGCGACATATGCGCACCGCTGCGACGCATTTCCGAGGGGATATAGCAGTAAGTACAGTCCAGATTGCAACGGTCGGTAGGGTTGAAGTAGACCGCCGACGGTTGCAAATTAAAGCGCAAGTTTTTTATCTCGCTGGTAAAGTCGGCAGATTTTTCCATGTAGGAAGCCACCAACCCACTTTCGGTCAACAAGTCTCCCATTTTACTTTTTCGTACCAAAGTCCAGAAGGCCGATCTGGGATCCACCATCGCTAAATGGGTGGCGTGGTGAATATCCACCGGCACCAGTGAGGGACCGGCACCACTATTGATAAACCGTCTTCGCAATGACGAGACCCCAGCTATGTCGGTCGCTCTTTCGGGCATCATGATGGTTTCTTGTCCATCAGGATGTAATGGGAAAGGCCGACACCTTCAGCGGTACAACTTTTCCTCTGGGCTAAGAGATCATGCTGGCATCCCATGGCTTGTTTTTTATTGTTTTTCATGGAATTTGTCTGTGTTTGCGTGTTTGCGATAGGTTTCATGCGCATTCTCCTTTTTGCGATTGGCGAAAAAAAAAAGGCTCCAACCCACGACCTCCCAATAGAAGTCGCGGATTGGAACCTTTTTCCATGGGGTTCCCAATAATACCTTCAAGTCCTTACAGGTCTTCTGACTTCCAGATCAACTGCACCTCCTGCACCTTCCCACTGGATTGTTACAGTAGTGGCTGGCATTACCCGCAGGATGCATCCCCGGTCACAGCGGTGGGACCGTTACGGTTTTTCACCGTATTCCGAGTTGTAAGGAACTCGAATCTAACGGCTATAATTGGAGCATAACCCTGGCAGACATGTCAAGGGTTAATATTTAGAAAAACAGGTGCTAAATTTTTCCTTCCCACTTGGTTTAAAATCAATGATCTCAGCCATTCAAGAAGAGGCACATAAGCCCTTGCGCCAACACCTTTAACCCGTAAAGACGAATCCCTTGCGGGGAGTGCCATCTAATTGTACCCTGTCCGGGTCAGTAGGTTCGGAAGCCTTTTATGTGGTTCACAATCCACATCTTTAGATAATGATTGTCGTCGATCAAACTTTTCATCAGAACTTTCTGTTTATTGTGTATAACACTAACACTTTGTATTATTCTCTGAGGAGAATTTGGATGAAAACGAATCAGGAATCAAGAAAAATTACGATCATGACGGTGGATGATGAACCGGAGATCATTAAAAGCATCGAACGCTATCTTCGGTTTCAACCGCAGTTCAGCGACGTGAACTTTGTCGGTGCCCAATCGTTTGATGCAGCGTTGTCGATGCTTGAAGATGAAAATCCAGCGATCATCTTTCAGGACATCAACCTTCCCGATGGGAACGGCCTTCAGTTCGTCAAACAAGCGAAGAAAAAATATCCCATGATTCAGTTTATCGTGATTACTGGGGCCAGTGACCTGGATCGGGCTATGGAGGCTCTTTCGTTTGGTGCGGCAGATTATGTAAAAAAACCCCTGGCCATGGAACTTGTGGGGAGAATTGCTACCGAAGCCCTGGGACGTTGTGATCGTTGGGGCGAATTGTTGTGGGAGGAGTATTTGTCAGAAGAAGAAGCGGGGGAGAATTCTGAGGGTTAATGCTTCCCTGATCATGAATCATGGCTACCTTGAATTTATATTGGCTGAGGATAGAGAATGAAATCAGAGACTGAAAGCACGGCATCTCATCATCGGCGATCTCACGAGCGTGTTTTCTTTAAACATGATGTTGTTCTGGAGCTTGTCGGCGGAAAATCCGTATGGGGAATGACCCGTAATGTCTCCTTGCGTGGTGTGTTTTTCGTTGCCGCGAACAACTTTTCTGACGTGGAAACAGGTCATGAAGGTCTTCTGAAGTTAAATATTTCCAACTCAGTAAAGGCGTTTCCTTGTCGGGTGGTCTATGTTCGGGATCATGGGATCGGACTTGAGTTGCAACAAAAAGGGGTTGACTTTGGCGCAACCCTGACTGAAGCACTCATGCAGGAAACTTTGATCCGATTGGGAGCGGACACCAACGTCGCGGATCATATACAGATGAAAATATTAAAATCATCACAAAAAAATCAGGAAAGTTTGCCGAAAGTTCGGCTTGTCAAAATCAGCGGAAGTCACATGGAATTCCTGTTTCCTACCTCATCTGGCTGGTCTCCAGGACCGGGGGACCGTCTTGGTCTAGAAATCCGTAAATACCCACATGTGCCGATTGCTGTCGATGGGGTGGTGCGATCCGTCGTAAAGGGGAACTCCATGAATCCTGATGATAGAATGTGTTCACTTTTCTTATCCGCAATGCCGAAAGACACAGAAGGTGCCGTCAAAGCGTTGGTACGTGATCTTCACGTAAAACAGTTGGAAAAGATAGCCGTGCAGCGGGCATCCAATATTGCGTTACATTCTGGACCAGATCAGAAACCCAAAGTACGACAGGAATTGCGCAAGGATCTTGAAAGATTTTTCGGAAACAGATCACGTTGAAGTGGGTCCAAGTCTTGACCAACGGGTATTGGGTCAATTTCCAATTTTCGCAGTTTCATAAAATCTTAGTATCAATCACCTTGCAATAGATATTTGTTTACGTCAATCGTGTAGGAAATTTTTTTAGAAATGAATGTCCAGATAAAAAACATCATAAAAATTGCACTCACAATCGCATTGAGCGAGGGTGTGATCATGGTGTTTTTGTCCGAATATAATACTATTATTAATGATTCACTAAAAAACGAAATATTGAAAAGTATCCTGGATCCGGTTTTGCTCATAATTTGTACTGTTCCTCTTTTATATTTCTTGGTCATTAAACCTTACAACACAGAAAATAATGCCTGTTCATCTATTAAAACAAGCATTATGCTTTTGAGTTTGATTATCTTTGTTGCCGAACTTTTTACCATGACGTTTCTTTATTGGCTTCAACATGATTTGACGGTGTGGGAAAGTAATCTTATTGATAGCATATTTGTTACGTTATTATGCACTCCGTTAGTTGATTATTTGGTGTTGCAGAGGTGTAGGCCCCATTCTTCAAACCAGATGGGTGTAGGGAAGGCTCCGTATGTATTCATTATTTTGATTGCCATTATACTGGCGATCCTTGTTTTTACAGTGATGGCAGGAATTGAAACACTTTCTGGATTGAGAGCTTTTGTTGGTGCTGAAGGTCTGTGGTCAAAAAGCCAGAAAGGCGCGGTCATTCACTTGGTTCAGTATGCAACGACACGCGAAGGGCAAGAATACGAAACATTCCAAAAACTTTTGGAAAAATTATTGGGATATAAGCAAGCCCGATTGGAACTTGAAAAGGAAAATCCTAACCTTGAAGTGGCTTATGAGGGGTTAATACAAGGAGGAAATCACCCTGATGATGTGCGCAGCATGGCATTTCTTTTTAGAGAGTTTCGTCATTTTGATCCCATTGACAGGGCCGTTAGAATATGGGAGCAAGCCGATGGCTTGATTACTCAATTGGATGCCCAGGGAAAGGAAACGTATCAGCTTGTTTCGTCGGGTGTCCAGACATCTAAGGATGAAATTGAAAAAAATACTGGGGCGATCCTGATCCTCGACCATCAGTTGACCACCTTGGAAGATGATTTTTCTTTGGCCCTTGGCGAAGCATCCAGGTGGGCAAACAAACTGCTTTTTCTATTGATGGCAGGGAGTACGGCGATCATACTCATCATCTGCGTTTGGCTCATACTCTTTACTGGTAAAATATTTGGTAAATTACAGGCGTATAACGATGATCTATTATTGATGTCAATGGACTTAAAGAAGCACACCAGTGAGTTGGAAGAGATGGTCCAGGCCCGTTCCAAACAGTTGATTCACGCAGAACGTCTCGCCACCTTAGGGACTTTTTCTGCGGGCATGGCGCATGAGATCAATAATCCCAATTCCTTTATCCTGGGCAATATTGAGTTCCTTAAGCAATATTGGGGTATCGCACGACCCATTCTGAATGAACACCAGAAGCAGGACATAACGGGTCGAGTCGGGTCATTTATGGATGAGGTGGAAGCGACTCTGGAGGGGATGCAGGACGGTTGTCACAGAATATCCAAGATCGTTAATAGTCTGAAGTCTTACTCTCGTGGTGGCATGGAGGCCGACAAAGTGGAGTGTCGCCTGATGGAGCCTGTCACCGATGCGCAGTATTTGTTGCAACATCGTTTGAAGAAAGGTTTTTCTTTGACGCTGGATGTCCCAAAAGATATTTATATAGTCTGTGATCGACAGCAGATGAGTCAGGTATTTGTCAATCTTATTAATAATGCCATGGACGCTTTGGAAACCATGGGCGAAAACTACGAGAAAAAGATAAGAATAACCGGTGAAATTTTGGATAATCATGTATGGATTCGGGTCATCGATAATGGTCCCGGTATCCCCGAAGATGCTGAGGGGCGGATATTTGATCCGTTTTACACATCCAAAGGGAAGACCAAAGGGACCGGCCTTGGACTATCGATTGTCCATGGGATCATAGAGGACCATGCGGGCCAGATCACTGCCTATTCAACATCGACAAGGACCGAGGGTGCAGAACTTCTGATTATTTTACCGAACCGGGAGACCTACTTGAAAATTCGGCACTCGCGGAAACGCAGTTGAATGGCTTGATCCACATTTTTAGGGGGTGTCAATTAATTCTCAAATGTCAGAACGCCCTAGAAGTTTTTTCAATAGTTGCATAGGATTGACGCATCGGGTACTTAACATTTTGCGTCGCTAATTCTCTAGGAAAGTCTTTGAGAAAGATCGGCTGAGAAAAGAAAATGGAACTGGATAATAAAATTTCGTCTTTTCACTGTCGGCGGGCTTATGAGCGCATTTTGTTCAAAAATGAGGCTGTGTTGGAGTTTGCTGACGGAAAAATTTTATGGGGAATAACGCGGGATGTCTCCTTGGCTGGTGTATTCCTCATCACCACAAACACTACCCATGGTATCGAAGTCGGCACCGAGGGCCTTTTAAGGGTGACTGTTCTCAACGCTCACAGAGGGTTTCCTTGTCGGGTGGCTCAAGTTCGGGATGGCGGGATTGGGGTTGAGTTACGGTGCAAAGAAAATGATTTCAGTTTAACTCTCACTGAGGCACTTCTGCAAGAAACGACGATCCGGTTGGGAGCAGACCTTGAACCTTCGGATCATGTACAATTAATACTCTTGAATACCTCCTTCCCAACTCCGAGAGGTATACCAGATGTTCATCTGGTCAAAATCAGTGGGAGTGCAATGGAATTTTTGTTTTCTTCTTCTTCGGATTGGTCACCCCAACCGGGGGATTGTTTAAACCTAGAGATTCGTAAATACCAACAAACACCGATTACTGTAGAAGGTGTTGTTCGATCTGTCTCGACGGCGAAATCTGGTAACCATCGGAGTTCCGATGGAAAAATATGCTCGATCATTCTTCCTGCGATGTCGAAAGACAAGGAAAGTATTGTCAAAGAATTATTACGTGATCTCCATACAAAACGACTGCATCAACTCACAACACAACGGGCATCCTATTTTGCTTTACATTCTGGGCCGGATCAGCCACCCCGGTCGCGACCTGAAATATTTAAGGATATTGAACGGTTTTTCAGAAAAAGAACACGTTAACTCTGTTGGGCCATGATTCTAATGGTACTTAGATATACTACATAACGCAAACCGTTTATACCAGGGCAATTGCATTTGAAATCCCTTGACATTAGGCCGTGTTGGTATCCGATAACTTGAGACACACCCTAGAAAATTATTAAAAGAAAAAAGGGGTCTGGGGGATTGCC
>PEAO01000188.1 GCA_002753615.1 Magnetococcales bacterium DCbin2 | reverse complement strand
CTGGGGGCAATCCCCCAGACCCCTTTTTTCTTTTAATAATTTATCTTTTCCGAGGCATTTGGACGTGCCAATTTCAAATGCGATTGCCCTGCACAATCGTAGGCATTCTCTCGGCTGCCTATTTTTTAATCATAATGCGACGAACCAATCCACACTGCGCCTATTATTTATGCACACCCAGACAATTATTTAAAGATAAGGGTATCAAAATATATTATAACGTTCCAAATCATAGAGTTGTCCATATGGCACGACAGTTGCGCAAATAAAACCTCATAAGGGAGTCGTACTGTAACCCAACAACCCAGTGAAAACAGCCCCCGGCATTGGATAACTTCCTGATGGGGCCTTTGGAAGGGAGAACGATTCATGAAGTGGGTCATCGCAATCATTAAACCATTCAAGCAGGACGATGTTCGAGAAGCTCTTATGGCTGTTGGGGTTACCGGCATGACCGTTTCGGAGGTACGCGGTTTTGGGCGACAAAAGGGACATACCGAATTATACCGGGGTGCCGAGTACCAGGTCGATTTTCTCCCAAAAATCAAGGTGGAAGTTGCAGTCAACGATGCTGTACTCGATCAGGTCATTGAGGCCATTCGTACCTCGGGAGCCACAGGAAAGATTGGGGATGGCAAACTGTTTGTCCTGAATATCGAACACGCGGTTCGTCTGAGAACAGGCGAGTCGGGTCCAGGCGTCCTTTAAAAAAGTGAGGAGGTATCGAATGAAAACCCTTGGAAATCGCGGACTTTTGACCTTAACAGGTCTGGGACTAGCCCTGACACCCGGCCATGCCCATGCGGAAAGTGTATTGAACTCTGGAGACACCGCCTGGATGCTGACCTCTACCGCCCTGGTATTGTTCATGACCATACCAGGCTTGTCGCTATTCTATGCGGGGATGGTGCGCTCCAAAAACGTGTTGTCGGTTCTTATGCAGTGTTTTGCCATTACCGCATTGATGTCGGTACTGTGGACTATTTTTGTCTACACGCTGTCGTTTACGGATGGTGGCGAACTCAACCCATGGATTGGAGGACTTGAAAACCTCTTTCTCCTGGGAATCGGAGTCGATTCATTAAAAGGGACGATCCCGACAACGGTTTTTGTCATTTTTCAAATGACCTTTGCCATCATCACCCCGGCCCTGATCGTCGGTGCCTTTGCTGAACGAATGAAATTTTCTTCAATGCTGGTGTTTCTGACTCTGTGGATTACGATCGTCTATGCGCCGGTATGCCACTGGGCCTGGGGTGGTGGATGGATGGGTGCCAAGGGGGTTTTGGATTTTGCCGGGGGAACGGTGGTACACGTCAACGCGGGAATCGCCGGATTGGTCTGCGCATTGGTACTGGGCAAGCGCAAGGGATATCCGACGATGCACATGCCCCCCCACAATCTGCCTCTGACGGTCATGGGGGCCGGGATGCTCTGGGTCGGTTGGTTTGGTTTCAACGCCGGGTCGGAATTGGCGGCTGATGGCACCGCCGGGATGGCGATGGCGGTCACACAAATCGCCACGGCGACCGCAGCCGTCGCCTGGATGTTCATGGAGTGGATGCGTCATGGAAAACCCAGCGCACTGGGTATTGTAACCGGTGCCGTGGCCGGACTGGTCGCCATAACCCCCGCTTCCGGTTATGTCGGTCCCATCGGTTCTCTGGCCATTGGTGCTGCGGCAGGGATCATCTGCTTCCTGGGTGCAACATCGCTGAAGCGGAGCATGGGTTATGATGATTCACTTGATGCTTTTGGCGTCCATGGTATCGGTGGTATCGTGGGTTCAATGCTCACGGGTATCTTTGCCGCCAAAGAACTGGGAGGCAAAGGGTTTGCAAATGGCATCGAAACCATGGGGCAACAAATCATGGCGCAATCATTGGGTGTCGCGGCAACCATCGTGTACTGCGCCGTCGCAACCTTCATCATCCTGAAAATCGTCGGAGCCATCATGGGACTCCGGGTCGATGAAGAACAAGAAACCATGGGATTGGATATCTCCCTCCACGATGAAAGGGGCTACAGCATGTAAGTCGGGTATGACATGATGTGACCCTTAAGGCCGGGATGCTCTCAAAGATCCCGGCCTTTTACGTTATGCTGCCGTAAAAATCATCACACCCCAAAGCGATAAGTTCATTTTTTTAGATTGTTGGTTTAAGATGTGGCTTTTAAACGTTCATCAATAAAAAATTTTCAATTCTCTCGAAGGACCGACACCGATCATGAACGGGCGTGGAATAACGATAGGAATCCTGGGGATCATCATCTGGGTACTTGCAGCAAGTCTCCACGGAGTGACCCCTGGCTTCGCTGAGGAAGCCCAGGTTTCTGGCACCCGGTTCAACCTGTTGACCGAACCCATCAACGCCCTAGTGCAAATTCGAGAGCGGCGCGAACCCTATGTTGAGCCAATCACTATCCCCGAAGGGCGTTATCACGTTTCGGTCACCGCCCCGGGCTATCTGGGGGCACATGGCACGGTTGATGTCCAGGGTCCAGAATGGTCGGGATTGGTCAGGTTGGCCCCGTTAAATTCCCAAACCACGGAGTCCACAAAGCAACCGTGTGAAACGTTATTACAGGAACGCAATCAACTCAAAAAAGAACTGGCGCAACTTCAAGAACGGGCCAAATCCTCGGACAAAAAGCCCACCAGTGGAGAACATTCGACCAAGCCTCCCTCCCCGGTACCATCCGACCTGGTTGCCAATCTGACCCTCGACAAGGTTGATGCAGGGGTCGAACAGGTACTCGACCACCTGCACAAAATCCCTGCGGAACAACGCAAAGAAGTTTCCATGATCCGTGCGCTCATCGACCGCTTGACGAGTCTGGCACCCAACGATCCCAAGGTCCAACGCATGAAACAACTCTATGAAGAGCGTTTCATCCTTTACATCGGAACCTTCGCCTCGGACGAAAAAGCCAAAGAAATCGAGGCACGGTTGGCTTCAGCGTCAATACCAACATTTCGGCAACAATTCCAAAAGGATGGGAAAAATCTGCTCCGCCTTTGCGCAGGGTTATTCTCCCAGCGACAGGAGGCCATCGACGCCGTGTCAATCCTGGAACGTGAATTTAACGTCCGAGATGCCATCATCCGAAAATTTAACCAATGATACGGGGATCACGGCATCCCCGCCGAACGTCGAAAAATTGGCAAAACCATGATCCGTTCCAACGATCAATCGCGTGGCATTGCCCGAAAAAATTAACGTATTATTTTGATTTCATTATAGATTATCCTACAATCCTCTTTGGACCAGAAAATGCAAATCCCTCCCCCGACAGTTCATTACTATGTCGGAGGGTATCATGCAGATTCCAGGCTTTTTTCCAGCGACACGCACTCCACAAACGCCAGATTGGACCACCAAGGCCACCCAGCCCGCCAATCAGCAATATGGCGGCATGAGAACCATCGAAAAGAATAGCAATAACAGCTTTGAACAACTTCTTGGCCAGATTGAACGCCGGTTGGATCAAAAGCTCAACGGGTTTGTTTCATTGTAACTCACCATAAAACGGCCCATCATTCATTTTATCGGTCATGGTCGCATCCTTTGGCCATTGCCGTCGCTCTTTTTTTTCAACCAACGGGAAAATCATGACCATGGAAGTGATCACTCTGTATGCGAAACAATCTTCAGGAGAACTGGCTGGTATCCAATTTTCCCGTGAATGGTTTGAGTATCAAGCGTTTCGTCCAACCAACAAAGTGCAGCGCATCAGCGGTTTTCCCCATGCCACCATCCGTCAATTTGAACGTGTCGATCCTTTTGGCTGCGATACGGTGTGGGTTGGAGAACCCTTTCAGACCCCCTGAAAGGCCATATTGATGGAGAAGACCCAGGGGGGGATGCCCCCCAGGGCAATTGCATTTGGAATCCCTTGACATTAGGCCGCGTTGGTATCCGATAACTTGAGACACACCCTAGAAAATTATTAAAAGAAAAGA
>PEAO01000097.1 GCA_002753615.1 Magnetococcales bacterium DCbin2 | reverse complement strand
GGCCGTGGCGCGGATGGTCGCCGAATGCGGCACCGCCGCCCGCCCAGATCCCGATGACAAACCTCCCGCCGCCTCCCTGTTTATGGTCATGCAGGTGATCGTCGAGGAATTGGAAAAGATCGAGGAAGTAATGGCCTCCCTCCGTCGCGAAGCAAGATCAGGGTCCGGAAATGTCGCCCTCGACGGCTGACCGTTTTAACGCCTCCAACAACGCTGTCTTCCCGGCCTCGCCCATTCTTCCCAGGTACAGCAGGATCTCGGCGAGGGTATCGTCCTCGGCGTAGAAGTAGGGAACGGGGCACCCCAGAACAGCGGCAATCCGCCTCAGGGTCTGGTAGTCGGGGACATGCTTGTCCCGCTCATACTGGTTCATCCTGGCACTTGCCCCGGACGGGTCCATCCCAGCAGCGATTCCCAGGTCGGTTTGGGAAAGGTCCGCCCGGTCTCTGGCCTCCTTGAGTCGTTTTGGTATCGGTGTCTTGGTCATCCCAGCCCATGTCCATAAAATTGACGTAGACTAAGATTCTCTTAGCTTTCCTGTTGCGAATATACTAAGGACTCCTTAGTATCAGGGCCGTGCCTCGTCGTCTTTCCAAGCCGAAACGCATGGTCCATAATGCGCACCACCATCATGATCACCCTGGGAATGCTGCTGTTTCTCCCATCTCTGGAAGCACTCTCCGGGGAGGGACGGCGGACTTATGGCGATCTGGAAGGTGCGATCTATCTCGGAAACTACGACGGCGACACCCTGCGTTTCGACATTCCCGGCGTTCACCTCCTGTTCGGGGGAAACATCCCGGTGCGGGTGCGTGGGGTGGACACCCCGGAGATCCGGGCCAAGTGCCCAGTTGAAAAACGAATGGCCCTGGAGGCCAGGGAGCGGGTGCGACAATTGCTGGCGAACGCAAAGCGCATCACCTTGCGGGAGACCGGGCGGGACAAGTATTTCCGTATCGTGGCCAGGGTGGAGGCCGACGGGGTAGACGTGGGGGAGATGTTGATCGGGGCGGGACTGGCGGTGCCCTACGACGGCGACAGGAAGACCGGGGGGTGGTGCGGCGCAAACGCTGACCTGCCAAACCATTGATATAAAATCGAGAATTTTAAAATCCTGAGAACACCATAAAAATTCTGCCCAAAATGATTTCTATCACAGTACAAGGAAAATACGTATGGTGTCCCTCTATTTCCCGGAGTCAATGGGTTCGATCACCATACCGAGTTTTTCCGCGTGGATCAGGAACCGATCAATGTTGTCTCTTCCCCATTCCAGGGTGACAGCAAGCTGCGTGGCATCGAGCAATGTGATGAGTTCCTCCGGCTCGAGGAAGTGACGCTTCTTGCCCCCGATGTTCCGTTCCTCCCGGGCAACGGAAACCGGTGCAAACAATCCGGCACTATGTAAATCATTGGGAAAGATCCGATTTAACTCTTCCTGTGATCCTGGCATGTTGTTGACGGCCCATGCCCGGACAACCGCCAGAACCAGTCTCCCCTTTCCATATTGATTCCCGTTAAACCAGTATTTGGTGTAGTCCTTATTTGAATGGCTCCGCCGGGCCGGTTGGGTTCTGGCTTTGGAAGCCGATGGGTGTAGATAGAGGTTCCTGCCGCTCCGATAATCATCGGGAGACAACCGCTTTTTTTGGCTCAGCCTGGCTTCGTATTCATCCACCGCTAGCTGCCAAGCCTCCATCATAACGTATTCCCGGTCATACAAAACCCAAATAATGTAGTCCCAATCCCGATTCTCCCTGGCATCTGGAGCCCAGGTGACACGACTGCCCGGCTTCCCGCTGGGACGATTGGCCTTGACCTGATACCGAACACCCTGGTAGATAAAATCTGATCCCCGGGAAACCGCCGTCCGGTGGCTCATGAACTGGCCGTATTCTTCCGGGGTCATCCCCACCAGTATGGCGGCATCGTATTCGGAGACGGTGCTGGTGATGCTGGGCGCAACTCCGTACACTTTCTCCCAGGTCAGCGCGACGTGAACCAATTCATCTCTCAGATTCACACATGATTTGGTCAACTTGCAAAATTCGGGGGACATCATGGTACCCATCTCCACAGAAAACGAAGGCAAAGGGGACACCCACTCAGCTCCACAGAAAATGAGACCGCCACAGCCGGAATTGCAAGAGAAATTTATCCAGATTCACACAGTTCGCCCCATGAACCCCCGATGGAATGGGAGAAGCAGAGGGAGAAGTGGGAAATTTCGCTTGGTGGCCTGATAGTTTTCCATGGTTCAAGCTATCGTTATTACATAGAAAATTGTCAGTATCCAGTCTTCTGAAATGCAGTTGGATGTCGCGTCAATACCGGCAAATGCGGCTGACCATGAGGTTCAGGTTGTTCCCTGACAAGCGGAATTACGATGGACACCATACTCAATTTGGTCCTTCATCGCTTCCTCGGACCCAGGTTTGAACGACTTTCCCATTCTCTCCGACCAAGTTCACCATCGAACGAGTCCAATATCAGCGACTCATGTTAATATTTGATATTGCGCAGTAAAAGTGAGTCCGGTTTTGTCGCCCCCGCCAGGGGGTGAGTCCAGAGCTTTTGGAGAATTCTGGCCGAGAGAGAAGAAAAGGGCAAGTTCCGACTTCGGCGGGTCCGACACAGGACCAACTTCATTTTCGAACCGCCCGCGCCAACCATTGGAAACATTGGGGTTTTTGAACGCAAAAAGACCGCCGGGGTTGGCGGTCTTTCGGTGGAGAAAACCTTGCAAAAACATAGTGGTGGAGGTGGCGGGAGTCGAACCCGCGTCCGAAACATGTATTCAACTCGGAAGATGTACGCCCATTTTGCCAGTCCTATGCGGCAGATCCGTTTCAGACCGGCTGAACCCGCCGCCTCCGTTACCTCGGAACACTGGGTGACCCTGGATTTTAACCGGCCTTCACTCTCCGGCTCGACCCTGTCGTACAGACTTATGTTGCCGGGCCCAGGCCTGGACCCCGATCAAACAGCGGTTTTAGGCCGCTGCCATCACCGGAGCGTAATGCTCGTCGTTGGCAATTATAAAGTTCCGCCCTATTACGGTGGTGCGATACCGGGACGCCTCCAAAAGCCTTTCCATACCCCGTCGAAACCGTGACACCCCCAATCAAACAAACAGCCAATAGCACAGTCTCCGCTCAATATAGGTGCAATGTCAATATAAAATTTCAAAACAATCCCGTTCAAAATCCTTTAAAACCTTAGAACGCTTGACCAATACTGACATAAATCTGGAACGAATCATCCACTTGCGATCTTTTCCGTAAAGGAAACCCAATATCCATCCGTATGGGACCGATCGGAGTCACATAACGTCCCCCCACACCCGCCCCAAACAACATCCCCTCAGAAAGATCCGGCACCTCACCCTCATAACTCCTGGCACCATCCACAAAACCTACCAACCCAACGTTTTCCCAGGCTCGCCAACGAACCTCCGTCCCCAAAGCCAACAGGGATCGCCCACCAATGGGCTTATGTTCCTGATCCAACGGACCCGCCAGTTGATACCCAACCCCCCGCAAAGTCCCCCCACCCCCCGCATACAGCCGTTGATCCGCCGCCAAATTGTCATGTGTGGTCCCCCACACCGTGTCCACCTCACCCCGTGCCGCCAACACCACACGCGGTACCGCCAACAAGGTTCGGTAAATACTCCCCCGATTCGCGAGCCGGACATAGGGATCACCAGAACTGGAAAATGTAAAAACTGGTTTGACTTCGGAATTCCAACGCCATCCCTGACCAGGATCCAACAAATCATCGCTCCGATCCAGTTTCAAACCCAAAGGGATGGCCGTCGTTGCAAAAGAGGAACGGGATTCATCACTTTTTTCAATGACATCCGCGATTCGCCATTCCAGACCGATACTGGCCTCACCCCCTGGAGCCAATACAGGACGCAAAACGGTAGCACCAACCTGGAGTGCCTGACTTTCATAGGCATCCTCAAGGTTCCGATCCAAACGAAAGGCAAAAGACAATTTCTGACCGGAAAGAATAAAATCGGGGGTTTCATGGGACAGGAAAGCCGATTGCGCATCCGTTCCCAGTTCCGTATTGACCTTGATCCGTTGGCCCCTATAAAAAATATTACGATGTTCCCAAGCCCCCTTCACATTGATCCCTTTATCGGTACTATACCCCCCACCCGCAGCGATGGTTTTGTGTTTGCGCTGCGTTAGGTGAACCGCGACGGGCCATAGTTCACCTTCGGCGGTGGGCCGTTCCAACACCACGTTGACGGTGGCAAACAATCCGGTCCCCATGAAGGCGCGTTGAATCCGCTCCAACCGTTTGGGATGATACACCGCTCCAGGACGCCAAGAAAGATGCTTGTCCAAAAACGCCTGATCCACCCCTTCGGCACCGATAAAATGAACCTTACCCAACCGCACCAACGGCCCAGGCAGCAAATCCAACGCCACATCCAGTCGATGCGCAGCACGGTCGAGTTCATAACGACGATCAACCAGCTTGGCTTCGGGGAAGCCCATTTTGTGCGCGTAGGCGAGCAATTGATCCGCTGCGGCAAAGATGGGTTCCGATTCTGCGGGGTTTCCTTCTTTCACACCCAACGATTCCATGGTTGGGGGAATAAACTCGGTTCTGGGGGTGAGTAGACGCAGTTGCGGCACCCCAAAACGGTAACGTTCTCCGCGCACCACATGGAACGTTATGACAATCGACGCCCCTTCCCCTGCAAAAGAGGGTTCAACGCTGGCGTCGAACCACCCCTTGGAATGGAGAAGTTGGACAAAAATCTCGCCGTCATCCTTGGCCCGCCGCCGCAACAGAAACATGGTGGCCGGCGGTTGCTCCTGGCGTTTGCGGGTTACGGAGACCGATTCGAGGGCGGATTGGAGCGATGGGTCGTCCTCTACACCCCGAAACACCACCGTATAAGCCAGTGTTTCATCGACCGCACGCGCCGTACCCGCAATCATAAAACCAAGACTCGCGAACAAACACACCACAGAAACCCAAAAAAACTGGCTTTTGTTCATCGGTCTCATTCCAAATGATGGAAAACGCCACTCAGGATCAACCGGTTTGGAACAATTTTTTAAAATAATCAATGGTTGCCACCAATCCGGCATCCAACTGCACCTTGGGTTCCCACCCTAGGAGAGTTCGGGCATAGGTGATATCTGGGCGTCGTTGCCTGGGATCATCGGAGGGGAGCGGTTTGACCACCAGTTGCGACGATGAACCCGTCAGGGCGATGACCTTCTGGGCCAGTTGCAGGATGGTGAACTCGTGGTCGTTTCCAAGGTTCATCGGCCCAGGACAATCATCGGGTGTCTTCATGAAGGCCATCATCCCGGTGACCAGATCATCGACATAGCAGAAGGATCGGGTTTGTGAGCCTTCGCCATAGATGGTGATGGGTTCATTGTTCAAGGCTTGAACAATGAAATTGGAGACCACCCGCCCATCGTTGGGATGCATACGCGGTCCGTAGGTGTTAAAAATGCGGATCACCTTCACCGCTAGGCCATGTTGCCGATAATAATCAAAAAACAACGTCTCAGCACACCGTTTGCCTTCATCATAACAGGCACGCAGACCGATGGGGTTGACATGCCCCCAATAAGCTTCCCGCTGGGGATGTTGTTCGGGGTCTCCATACACCTCACTGGTGGAAGCTTGCAGGATACGCGCCTTGACCCGTTTGGCCAGACCCAGCATGTTGATGGCACCGTGGACATTGGTTTTGGTCGTTTGCACCGGATCATGCTGATAATGAATGGGAGAGGCCGGACAGGCCAAGTTATAGATTTCATCCACCTCCAAGTAGAGGGGAAAGGTCACGTCATGGCGCATAAACTCAAAATGGGGCCGCCCCTCCAAATGAGCGATGTTGTCTCGATTCCCGGAGAATAAATTATCCACGCACAAGACATCATTACCCTCAGCCAGGAGCCGTTCACATAGATGCGATCCCAAAAAACCAGCCCCTCCCGTAACCACCACCCGTTTGCGTGTCCAGGTTCTCAATGATCCAAGCTCCCTTGCTCGATTTAATCCCACCATCTCCCAAAGTCGAAGTCTTTCATTCCACGCAAACTCTGTCAAACGAAAAACCATGCCCGGATCATTTCATCGGAAGAAAAAAATATCGCGCCGTCAACGGAATGGTGGTAAAAATAAAGCGGATTGGGATCAGGTTGCCTATCAAAACTCGATGCAAGGAGATGCCCCCACCATGACCGAAGATGCCTTGATCAACATTGTGTTTAATTTTTGGACCGGTCTTGCCATCGTCATTCTGGTGATCTTAAAAAATGGTCTTCGGTTCGTTCCGCAAAACCGAGCCTATGTTGTCGAGCGTTTTGGCAAGTATTACAATACGTTCACGGCAGGGATCAACTTTTTGATTCCATTCATCGACAAAGTGGCCTACGACCAGACACTCAAGGAGATGGCCATCGATGTCCCCAGTCAATCGGCCATCACTAAGGACAACATTGCCCTGGAGGTGGATGGCATTCTCTACGCCAAGGTGATCAATCCCTACAAGGCCTCCTACGGTATCGATGATTTTTCCTTTGCCGTTGCTCAGTTGGCCCAAACGACCATGCGTTCGGAAATCGGCAAGCTGGAGTTGGACAAAACTTTTGAGGAACGGGCCAATCTGAACGTCGCCATCGTCTCTTCCATCAACGAGGCGGCCAGTCCCTGGGGCATCCAGGTATTGCGGTACGAAATCAAAGACATCAAACCGCCCAAAACCGTCCTTGAAGCGATGGAACGGCAGATGAAAGCGGAACGGGAAAAACGGGCCGCCATTTTGGAATCGGAAGGGATGCGCGATTCCGCCATCAACAAGGCTGAAGGGGAAAAACGGGCTAAGGTGTTGGCTGCGGAAGCGGACCGTGCCCAGGAGATTCTCCGCGCCGAAGGTGAGGCCATCGCCATCGCTACCGTCGCGGAAGCACGGTCCAAGGCGTTAACCGTCGTCGGTCAAGCAGCCGCCTCGTTGGAGGGACAAAAAGCGGTCCAGTTTGACTTGGCCACCCGCGCCATTCAAGCTAAGGAGTCCATTGCCCGAAAAAGTTCGGTGGTCCTCATGGATGCCCACAACACCTCCGCAGCCAACACGGTCGCCGAGGCCATGGCCATGCTGGCGGCCATCAACCAAAGCGGTGTTTTCACTCCGACACCAGACCAGACCGACCGTCCGCGCACGAAAGGGTGATCATGACGATCCTGACTTATCTGGACACGCACCGCGATGCCCTGTGGTTCACCATCGGCTTTGGGCTGTTGGCGGTTGAAGCGGGAGTTTTGGGATTTTCTTCGGGGATGCTGCTGTTTACCGGCATGGGGGCGGTGATCACGGGACTCATGATCACCTCAGGTCTTCTTTCGGGAGCGACCGTCCCCGCCATCGCTTGGTTTTCCATCATCTCTCTTGGATTGGCGGCGGCATTTTGGAAATGGTTTCTCCGCTTTCAAAAAAGACCATCATCCCCACCACGAGAGGTCAGCGATTTGATTGGCCTCCGTTTTATCCTGCAACAAGACATCTCCCCGTTGGAGAGTGGTGTGGAACGTTATTCCGGCATCGATTGGAAAGTAGTACCCGATCCTGCGCACGCCGTGGGTATCATCACACGGGGAACACCAGTGGAAGTGGTCTCATTGGATGCCGGTGTTTTTCGCGTCCGTCCTGTTGTGGAAATTTAAATTCTCCCGTGACATGCCAATCTATAAAGCCGTAAAGTAATAATCTTTTATATGATTTTATGAATTTTATAGAGGATAAAAATAAGTGGCAGCGACATCTTTACGTATTTTTATTGCGTCACCGTCAGACGTAACGCCTGAGCGTCAGACTGCAAGACGGGTGATCCAGCGTCTCGGTCGGGAGTACGCCGATCATTTTTCCATCGCGTCTGTGTTGTGGGAGCGTGAACCTTTAGCTGCGACAGAATCCCCTCAAGAGGGAATCCCAAAACCATCGGAGACGGATATCGTCGTGGTCGTGATGTGGTCCCGTTTGGGCACTCCGTTGTCAGGAGATGAATGGCTTGGCCCGTTAAGCAACAAACCAGTGACAGGAACAGAATGGGAATTTGAGAATGCGGTTCAGGCATCTCAAAAACATGGAAAACCTCATGTGATGTTTTATCTGAGAAATAAGGATATTTTAATCAATTACGATAACTCTGAACAACAAACTAGTCAAAAAAAGCTTGTCGATGAATTTGTCAAGACGTGGTTTATAGACACGACGGATAACACACTCAAAGCGGCCTATCATACTTTTACGGAATCAGCCGAATTTGAAAGGATGCTGGAGCAGCATCTGAGAGAATTGCTCAAGAGGCGATTGCCTCAAGGGACGGAGAAAATTTCCTGTTATCCAGGGAGTCCGTTTCGCGGACTGCGGTCGTTTGAGTTGGAACATGCACCCATTTTTTATGGTCGAACACAAGCGCGGCATGAATTGCGGGACGTTTTGAAAGTTCGAGCGGCGTTGAACTGTGCGTTTGTCTTGGTCTACGGTGCCAGCGGCAGCGGAAAATCCTCGTTGGTCAAAGCGGGATTGTTATCGGACCTGTTACTTCCCGGGATGATGGAACGTGTTGCGGTGTGTCGGAATGTCGTGGTGACACCGACAAGTCTGGGGAGCGACTTGGTTCAAGGTTTGGCGGATGCGCTGCTGAAAGATAAAACACATCAAAAGGGGAACGATAATTCATCACATTGGGATCAGGCATTGCCGGAAATGTGTCAGGACGCTCTGGATTGGGACAGTGCTTCGTTAGCCAAGCAGTTACGCGGTGAGCAGGCATGGATACCGATCCAACAAGGTTTGAAGGTGGCAGGAGATGCGGCGAAACTGACAGAATACGGTGTGGCAAGATTGTTGATTATCGTGGACCAGTTTGAGGAGATTTTTACGCAAGGAAGGATTACGGAGGAGGGACGCTCTGAGTTTGTCGGGGTTCTGGATCGATTGGCACGAAGCGGAGTGGTCTGGGTGGTCTGCGTGATGCGGAGTGATTTTATCCATTGGTTGGAGAAAATGCCGCAATTGATGGCTTTAACACCTTCCGATGCACGATATTCTCTCAAACCCACCAATCTTCATGATCTTGAAGATATTGTCCGCCGACCGGCGCAGATGGTGGGATTACAATTTGAAAAGGATGCGACAAAAGGAATCGGCCTGGATGATGTGATTGTGCAGGCATCGTTGACAAACCCTGGGATATTGCCCTTGCTCCAGTTTTTGTTAGATTTATTATGGCACAAAAAGACTCCAGAGAGACTATTGACCTTTGCCTCTTATCATGATCTGGGAAAATTAGAAGGTGCCATTGGACGGAGGGCGGAAGAGATCTTTAGAAGGTTGGGAAAAGAGGAGCAGGCATCATTTGCAAGTATCATGAGATTGTTGGTGACCGTTGGTGATGGTGACGGAGGAAAGGCGACAGCGCGTAGCGTATCATTATCACAATTTGGAGAAGGGACACCACGGCGTCGGCTGGTTGATGCCTTGTTGTCAGAACGACTATTGGTGGCAGATGGGGATACTCAAGGAGCGCAAGTACGTGTCGTCCATGAAGCACTGCTGACCCACTGGCCCGAGGCCGCAAAACAGATCCAACAAGATTATGTCGATTTACAGTTACGTGGCCGGTTGGAACAGGCGGCGGCAAGGTGGAATTTGGCTGGGAAGAAAGATAAGAGAGATTTATTGCTTCCAGGTGGGTTTCAACTGCAAGAAGGTCGTGAATTGCTCAAGCGATGGTCGAGCGAGGAACTGGGGCCTGAGATCTTGGCATATGTCAAAGCGTCGATTTCTTCGTTTCGTAGGAGACGCATGAGGCTGATCCTGGTGATAGTTTTGTCGGTGCTGACACTGCCAGTTGGGTATGGGATGTGGTGGGGAGTCAGAACGTACCTTGGTGTGCTAGAAGTTGAAAAGGCGATGGCGTTTGTTTCGATCCCGAAGGGATGTTACCAGATGGGGAGTCCAGAGACTGAACCTGGCCGTAGTGACGATGAGGCACAGCACAAGGTCTGTATTGAAAACTTTGAATTGGGTCAATTTGAGGTCATGCAGTCGGAGTGGGAACAGGTGATGCACTCGAATCCTTCTCGGTTTAAGAATGAGAAAAATCCTGTGGAAATGGTCAGTTGGGACGAGTCGGTGGACTTTGCAAAGTATATGAGTTGGTTCGGGAAATGCGCGTATCGTTTGCCCACCGAGGCGGAATGGGAATACGCAGCACGAGGGGGGACAACGACTTCCAGGTATTGGGGAGACGGAAAGAAAGAAGCGTGCCAATTCGCCAATGTGCTTGATTTAGACGCTAAAGCAGGGATCAACGTAGAGATAGGTTCCTGGTTTGAATGCCATGATGGAATTGTTCCCACGGCACTTGTTGGGTATTTCAAACCAAACGGTTTTGGCTTGTATGATATACTGGGAAATGTTTGGGAGTGGACATGTTCAGCGTATGCCAGTGACTATGACGGCTCGGAGAAGAATTGTGCCAAAACAGAGGACAAAGGCTCCAACCGGGTCAGTCGGGGCGGTAGCTGGGACTACGGCCCGGCCTACGTCCGTTCCGCCTATCGCGGCTACAACGCCCCGGGCGGTCGCGGCAACAGCCTGGGCTTCCGCCTTGCGAGGACTTGCCCTTAGCCCTTTTACGCTTTTGCCCTTTGCGGTGTTGTTTGTGAATCGGATTTTACCCGAAGCCCTGGAGGTTGCCGAGAGGGCGTTTCTCAGCCCGAAAGGCAGCCTCCAGAGTTGTGATCCGTAAGGCAATCAAATAACCATGCCTCATTTGGAGGAAGACGATGCCTCAAGAAATAACCATCGATGATATCTGGAAACTGTTCCAGGAGACCAACCGCTTATTTCAGGAATCAAAACAGGAGGCTCAGGAGGAGAAACGGGAATGGGAAGAGAAATGGGATCGGTTCTTCCGGGAATCCAAGGAAAAGAGTGACAAAGCTTTTGAAGAAACTCGGCGGGTTCTACAGGAAAGCAGAGCGGAAACCGAACGGGAGATCCGGGAAACCGAGCGTGTTGTCCAGGAGGTTTCCCGGCAGATTGACCGGTTGGGTGGTCGCTGGGGTGATTTTGTGGAAGGAATGATCCGCCCCTGCCTGCACGACATGTTCACGAAGCGCGGAATTCCGGTGGATGAGGTATTTTCACGCGCACGGAAAAAACGTGGCGGCCAGAATATGGAAATCGACCTGCTGGTGGCGAACACGATTGCGGCGGTGTTGGTCGAGGTGAAGAGCAACCTTCGGGTGGAAGATGTCCGCAACCATCTGGACCGCCTGAGCAAGTTCAAAAGTTTTTTCCCCCGTTATGCCGATTGCACGGTCTACGGCGCGGTGGCGGGAATCGTCATCGATGCCAACGCCGACCAGTTTGCCATCAACCAGGGGTTGTTCGTGATCGTTCAGTCGGGAGAAACGGTCTGCATCGCCAACGACGAACATTTCGTGCCCAAAACCTGGTAACTTACGTTTATGGGTTACGGAAGGAAGATCCCAAATTTCCACGATGCACCACCAGGGTTTCGCCATGTTGTCTTATCAGCACGATTATCACGCCGGTGGACTGGCGGATGTTCATAAACACGGCTGCTTGGCGGTCATTTTGGCGCAGATGGTCGCCAAAGGGAAGCCTTTGACCTATATCGAGAGTCATGCGGGGGCGGGATTGTACGACCTAGCCTCCCCCATGGCACTGAAAACCGGCGAGGCGCAACAAGGGATACAACGGTTGCTTCTGCGCGGGTTTCCACCACCGGGACATCCGTATCGTGACGCTGTGGAGACCATCCGGGAACGGTTTGGTCCCAACCATTATCCGGGATCACCATGGATTGCCCGAGTATTGTTGCCGCCGGAAGATCCCATGCACCTGATGGAACTGCATCCGGGCACCCAGACTATTTTGAAAAAAAATTTCCGGGGGGAAAATCATACCCACATTCATCATCGGGACGGTTATGAAGGGGTGTTGGCCATTCTCCCATCCAATCCGAGACGCTGCCTGATTGTCTGTGATCCCAGTTATGAAGTGAAAACCGAATATGAACAGGTCCGTGATTTTGTTTTGCGCATTCACCGAAAATGCCCAGAGGCGGTGATCATGGTCTGGTATCCGCTGCTCCGGGATAACCTGCATCCCCCCATGTGTCGTGCATTGGAACTGGCCAATCTGCCCAAATTTTCCCGCAGGGAAGTGCTGGTCACCCCTCCCGAATCACCCCGTCGGCTGGTGGGCAGCGGTGTGATGGTCGTCAATCTTCCCTTCGGCGTAGAAAAATCCCTGGATGCGATAGAAAGTGTTGACATTAAATAAAATTATTAAAAGAAAAAAGGGGTCTGGGGTATTGAC
>PEAO01000005.1 GCA_002753615.1 Magnetococcales bacterium DCbin2 | reverse complement strand
CCTCTCTGCTCACCAATCTGCTCACCTTCCCATTTACCAGCACCATAGGTGGAGAGTACAAAGCTTGCCTGGTCATGCAGTTCTTCCTGATAGCGTTCGTAGGCCTTGCGCTCTGTCTCCGGCAATTGTAGGACATCAAGCTTTTCTTTGGCTTTCTTTAGGCCACGAGCTGTAAAATCATCACGAATATCAGAATTTTTTAAAAAATAGACCCACTCGTCCAGGGTATCGCGGGCGACATCATCAAAATTTCTTACTTTGATCAAGTAATGCTCTGGGAAAATAGCGGCTACCGACGGGCGTTGAAATAGTGCCTTCTGCCCTTCGTCCAAAGCCAGTTCTTCTTGGGTGTGCAATCCCTTGAAGGAGGTGTTGCCTACATAGATATAATCGCTGCCATGCCCCAGATCAAAGTAGAGAATGCTGATGGTGATGACCTTGATGACACTGGCGTAAGGTTTGCCTTGGCTCATGTGTTCGGTGATGGTCTTGGCGGTGCTGAAGAGTAACCGCTGTAGATAGTCCCACTCCCGTTCATATTGCAATTCAACGATGACAATCTCATTCCGGGTGTTTTTGATCTTGAGATCGACACGATTGAATTTGTCGTTGCGGGTTTCCTGATTGCTTTCGCTCTCCAAGATTTCGACGATGCGCACATCTTCGCGCAGCAGTTCGGAGAGGAACCCTTCCAGGATTTCAAAGTTGGCCTTGCTGCGCAGCAGGCGTTTTAAGGCCCAGTCGAAGCTGATCAACTGTCGTTGTTTCATTTTTGTTGGCCCTCCTCGAAACCCGATGAACTTTCAATTTTAGAAAAGTTGAGTACTTATCATGAGTCCAGGGTAGTCTCTTTGCCATAAGAAACAAATCGAAATCCTGGTTGAACACCTTCCAAACGGTATGACGAGTCCATTGTGATCTTCAAATGGAGGCCATCGCTCTGCGCTAGGCACAAAATTTTTGGCGAAGATCGGGCATCTTCCTGGGTGTATTGCTCTGGGTTTCCTGGAAATGGGAAGTTTGGGATATTATCCCAATCACTCGTAGAAAACAGGAGCATGGAAAATGGCAAAAGCACCTGACTTGCCCTCAGAACAACGTGTTAAAGATTGTTCTCGCTTGGTTTCATTGGATTTTCTGAAGATGAAAAACGCCACTCGATTGAGTAGCATTGGAGCGGAGAATGCCCTACGATTTTAAATTGGTGGAGATGGACGGGATCGAACCGACGACCTCCTGCTTGCAAAGCAGGCGCTCTCCCAATTGAGCTACATCCCCTTAAATGTTTATTTTCAACGACAATTTTTAACGGAAAAGAGATGGATCCGGGTGTTTGCCAAGCCGGAATATCCAAGAATGGTGGGCCTAAGTGGACTCGAACCACTGACCTCACGCTTATCAGGCGTGCGCTCTAACCAGCTGAGCTATAGGCCCATTCGCCTGGGCAACTTAGTACCTCAGACAAAACTCACCGTCAAGGGTTGGTTCTGAATAAAATGAATTCTTTGCTCTGGGGCATTGACTTCTGAGACCAATTGAGGAAAGATCCTGCATCAAGTCCGTTGGGGAGATGGCCGAGCGGTTGAAGGCGGCACCCTGCTAAGGTGTTATATCCGTAAAGGGTATCGAGGGTTCGAATCCCTCTCTCCCCGCCAAGTCAACCATTCATCCGCAGTTCGTTCTCCCTTGGGCAAATTCCTGATCGTCCTCATCGTCGCTACCCTCGTCCTTTCGGTCTTCCTGCTCGAGCAAAAGACCAGCAAGGTCTACCTGACCCTGGGTCAACAGGGGAAGGGACTCCTATCCCTGGCTCCCCATGTGACAAATATCGTCGCGCGACCCGATAGCGAAATGATCGCCTCCGGTGCCGCAACCCCGCTTCATTTTATGATCCTGGATAAACGTACCCTCAACGTGTATCGCATGGTCGTTAAAACAGGAGAAAAAATAAAAGCACCCTGGGATGGATGGATATACCCGATTGCTTTCGTCCCCGATCTCGTTATCCTCGAGGGGGTTGCCCGCCACGGACCGGAGGGGCATGTCAACCCGGCAGTTTGGATTACCTTGCAAGATGAAAAAGGGAATCCTTTCCACGAAAGCTGGGTTTTCTCCCGCGATACTGCGCAAACCGCTTGGGATCACCAACGCTATGACCTGACCTTTCTTGGACCTGCTGAATCTATCGAAGGCGATTCGTGAGTCTAATGCTATCTAAAAACTCATATTTTCAACCCCTGAATCATGTCGATGCCCTGAGCTGCTTGGCGATCCTGGCCGCATCCAAAGCCGGTTGTCGCGGCGAAGTGCCCGTGGGAGCCGTCCTCTGCGCCTCTTCTGGAACGCTCCTCAGCGAAGTCGGAAACCAAGTCCTGATGACGAATAATCCCATGGGACACGCAGAATTGCGTGCTATGACCCAAGGGGCGGCACGGCAATTTAATTATCGCCTTTCAGGTTGCCAGTTGGTCTCCTCGTTGCAGCCATGTCCCATGTGTCTTGGTGCTATGGAGGCGGCACGATTGTCCCAATGGATTTTCCTCGCGGAAAAATCCACCGAAAATTCCCAAGAAAATTTACCTCAAGAAAAAGTGCATGGAATCCCTTGTGAAGAAGATGATCTTACTAGAGAATCACTCCAAGAGGAATGCCAGTCCACGACCTTTTTCTCACAATGGTCTGTCGCCTTGTTACGTTTTTTCTTTGAACAGCGGCGATAAATTTTCTAATGTAGCGCGTTGGACCGAAACGCCGGGCTGGTGATAGGCATTCGATGCCAAGCCGGGTTGATCAATAAACACTGGAGGGATGACCGAGCGGTTGAAGGTGCACGCCTGGAAAGCGTGTGTACTCCACAAGGGTACCGAGGGTTCGAATCCCTCTCCCTCCGCCAGTTTAAAAAAACCAATTGCCTCAAACACCCACAAGGTAGGCGTTTTGCCAAACTGCAAGGTGCGCGGGCGGTGTTGATGGTCAGGTCATACGCAACACAACCTCATGAACCCCGTCAGGACCGGAAGGTAGCAGCGGTAATGGGATCTTGTGTGTGCCGTATTTAACCTGACCGGAGCCGCCCTTAATTCCATGTCCAATTATGTCGTTCTTGCCAGACGCTGGCGCCCACGCTCTTTTGAGACTCTCATTGGCCAGGATCATGTGACTCGGGCACTGATTCATGCCCTGGATAGTGGGCGTCTTTCCCACGCATTTTTATTTTCCGGTATCCGAGGGACCGGAAAAACAACCCTTGCAAGACTTCTCGCCCTCTGTCTCAACTGCGAACAGGGGACAACCTCAAAGCCTTGTGGCGTATGCGGATCCTGTCGCGAAATTATTGCCGGCAATCATCCCGATGTCTTGGAAGTGGACGCCGCTTCCCGTACCAAGGTGGAACAGATGCGGGAATTGCTGGATATGGTGGGATACGCCCCAACCCATTCCCGCTTCCGCATCTTCATTTTGGACGAAGTTCACATGCTTTCGGTTCCTTCATTCAATGCGCTCTTGAAAACATTGGAGGAACCACCGGGACATGTAAAATTTCTTTTTGCAACCACCGAATTGCGAAAATTGCCCGCGACGATCTTGAGCCGATGCCAACGGTATGAGCTAAAAAGGGTGTCCGAAGAGACGCTCTGTGCGCACATGTCCCGAATTTTGGAACAAGAGACCATCCCTTTTGAAAATAATGCCCTGCAACTGGTCGCTACGGCGGCTGAAGGGTCTGTCCGTGACGCCTTGTCGCTTCTGGATCAGGTCATATCCCATGGCAGTGGTACCGTTGCGTTCGAGACTGTCAGCCAACTCCTTGGTTTGACCAACCGGGAATCGACTCTGGGGATCATCGCCCATCTGCTGACTGGAGACGGAAAAAAATTGCTTGCGGCCCTGACCCTGGTTTACCAAAACGGTGTGGAGCCAGAAAGTATGGTTCGGGATATCCTGGCTGCCTTACATGCAGAAGTCCGGGCCAAGGTAACTCTCTCCGATGCGGATGATCCTGGAGAGGTTGCCCCTACCGATCACTGGAAGGGCTTGGTACGGACCATCTCTTTGGAACATCTGCAAATGGTTTACATGGTGTTGAACAAGGGAGGTCAGGAGTTACGGCTCACCGATCATCCGTGGCGTGCTTTGGAAATGCTTCTTTTGCGTGCTTGTTATCTGGCACCCATCCCTGATCTGAAAAAGCTGATTCGGGTGTTGGGGAGCGAATCGGGTCCAGGGGGGGGCAGTGCCATGCCTACAGAAACTCAAGGCCCCTCCATGCCACCGTCATCGCAACCGGTTTCCGCTGCGGCACCGTTGGAAAGTCCCCACGTGCGACAGAGCCAGTCTGGCCTTCCCAGGGTAGAGACGGTCCAGTTCCCCGAAGATTGGGATCGTTTTATTGCTTTTGTTGGTGTGAAACACAAGCCCCTTGCTATGAAGCTCAGTACCCAACTGGCCTGCTTGGAGTTTCGATGCCCCGATGATCAACAATCGGGTCGTATCGCGTTGCAATGGATTAATGATTGTTTTGGGACTTCCGAGGGGATTCGTAAGACTGTTGAGGATTTTATTGTTCAGATGTTTGATGTCAAGGTTGAAATTGTCGTTCACGCGGCGGGGGCGGTCTGTCGGCCTGAGACCCTCCAGGAGAGGGATAGCCGGGTGCAGGAGGAGGCGATGGGCCAACTGGAAAGGGATATTCGTGCCCATCCAGACCTGCGTGCTTTGACGACCCGTTTTAATGCTGAGATCCTCTCTATTGCACCTGTGGAACACAGAAGCCTTCACTAATTGACTGGGAGAACTTCGTTGAAAAATTTGGGAAATATATTGAAACAAGCGCAGAAGATGCAGGGAGAAATGGCCAAAATCCAGGAGAAGCTGGCTGAAACCACCGTCGTTGGGCAGGCGGGTGGTGGGATGGTGGAAGTGACGATGGATGGAAAACAGGAGGTCAGAAAAATTCGTATTGATCCCGAAGTGGTCAATAAGGAGGATGTGGAGTTGTTGGAAGATATTGTTGCGGCGGCTTTTAATGATGCCCAAAAGAAGGTTCAAGATTTGACTCGTGAAAGTTTGTCTAAGATAACGGGTGGACTGAATCTTCCTGGAGGACTCAATTTACCCTTCTAGTGAGGGTGGGTTCGTTGATTGCCATGAGAATCGTCTGACTGGAAGCGTCGCCATGAAAGGTTTGCCATCGGTAGAAAAGGCTGTTCTTGTCCTTTCCCGATTTCCAGGGATTGGGAAGAAAAGTGCCCAAAGGATGGTTCATTATCTTCTGCGTGGCGGTGTTTCGGAAATGCAACAGGTGATCGGCACGTTGGAGGATCTGCGGGATAAAGTGGGATTTTGCATCCGCTGCCATAATCTGGCAGAGGGGGCGCGGTGTTGGGTGTGTGCGGACCCGCACCGGTTGTCGTCGTTATTATGTGTTTTGGAAGAACCTGCCGACTTGATGGCCATGGAACGGGCGGGTGTTTTCCGTGGTGTTTATCATGTCCTTGGTGGCAGGTTGAGTCCCTTGAATGGCGTTGGCCCGGAGCAGTTGCACCTGGAGAGTCTCAGGATGCGATTGCAAGGGGGGGAGATCGAAGAATTGGTGATCGCTACCAATCCTACGGTGGAAGGTGAGGCAACGGCCCATTATGTTGCTCAGATGTCGCAGCCCTTTGTTGCCAGAGTGACCCGTTTGGCTTATGGTCTCCCCATGGGGGGGGAGCTTGAATATTTGGATGAATCGACGCTGTTTCAGGCGATGGAGGGGCGTCGGCAGTATTGATTGCAATGGGCGTGTATCGTTTAACTTGAATGTTTTTATTGTTTTAATTGTTTATTTTTTTTGGGGGGGTGACATTCTTGATGTTCGTCAGGTATTCTTCGGGTTTCCATATTGAAATGGTGGATAGTTCCAGAATGAATCTTGAACATTCTCGAAAAAAATGATCAGGCCGTTGCAATGGTGCATTGGAAATCATTTGGGGGTTGAGCAATGCTGATTGAATTTACGATAGCCAATTTTGGCTCCTTCAAGGAGACGCAGCGCCTTGAAATGGCAGCCACGGGGTTTGAAGGTCTTTCTGGCAATTTGATGGACACAGGTTTGGACTGCAATCCTGTTCGGGTTGCGAATTCGGCTTTGATCTACGGTTTCAATGCGTCGGGCAAGAGCCAGATGGTCAAGGCGGCGCAGTTCATGCGCGACATGGTACTCAACTCCAATCGCAAGCCGGTGGAGAGTACGATTGGTGCCGTCCCTTTTTTGCTGGATCCAGAGTCGCGACAGCAGCCAAGCACCTTGGAAATGGCGATTGTTGTGAATGGTTGTTTCTGTCGTTATGGCTTCCGGGTGGATCGGCAATTGGTATGGGAAGAATGGCTTTCTATCGATTCTGGTGAAGGCAGTCCCACTGGTTTTCGTCGCGTCCATGATCGGGAAAACAATGGTTACCGTGTTGAAATCAGTGGGTTGAAGGGGATCAAGCTTGCGCTGGAGCATGTTCCTGAGGATTGGTTGGCGTTGACGCATCTGTGTCAGGGATATTTTCGCACGGAGCTTAAAGAATCTTGGGAAGGTGTTTTATCGGTTTACAATTGGTTTAAGGATACGTTGCGCGTCATGCCGGTGATTCATGAGGTGCCGCATGACAAAGCGTTGGAGTTTTCCAAAGATACGGAACGGATGCTGTGGATTTTAAAATTTTTGCAGGTTGTCGATCCGGGGATTGATACGCTGCAACTGGAGAAGTCGGAGAGGCTTTCGGCGGACGTTCAATTGGATTTGATTGACTTGGTGGGTCGGGTCACGACTTCGCACGAGAAAAAATCGGCTTTGGTCAATGCCATCAAAGCCAGTGACACCGAAACTTTGGCCAAGTTGGGACTTGATTTTCAAGGACGGGAGTTAAAAATTGTTCGGACGATTCCGACGACGGGTGATGCGGTTTCTTTCAGTGCGGACATGGAGTCCCAGGGGACCAATCGGATTTTTGCCATGGCTAGTTGTGTCAAGGATGTGATCGACAATGGTTTTGTGTTGATGGTGGATGAAATGGAGACGGGATTGCACTATAAATTGTCCCGTTTTCTTTTGGATTTATTCAATGATTCCAGCAGGAACCCCAAGAGGTCGCAGTTGGTTGCCACCACCCATAAATCCAATCTTTTGGACCAAGGTTTCATGCGTCCTGACCAATTGTGGATTATGGAGAAAAATGAGCTTCATGAATCGCGGCTCTACCCCTTGAGTGACATGAAGATTACTTTGGCAGCGCATCAGACTTGGCCGCAATTTTTTCTTCAGGGAAATTTTGGCCGGATTCCGATGAACCGGGTCCGTCGGGTTCCAGGGTAACGGTTACCGGGGCGGACAGAAAAATTGATGACGCCATCAATTTTTTTAAAAAAAGGGGATTATTGAACTGCGATTCTTTGTGCAACACCCGGCAACATGGTATACGTGTGCGTGAGCGATTTTGGATGTGTTTGAGGTCTCATCGGGGAAGGCGCAGGAGCGTTCATCCCTGTCTGTTTTTTTGCGAGTGACAACAGGATATTTTGTACACAAATCAACCAACCCACGGAGGGTAAGACGGATGGCCACGCCGAAAGCTGAACAACCACAGGCCTTTCCCTATCCGGGAATTCCCGGGACCGGTGATGGTTCCGATGCGATTTCCTATGTAGAAACCAGAGCGACGGATGGAGCGGCTGCCTATCCCATTACGTCATCGACGATTATGGGGCAACTGTTTCAAATTGCTGTGGCCAATGGCTTCAAGAATGTTTGGGGCCAGGACTTGGCATGGATGGAATTGGAATCGGAGCATTCTGCGGCTTCGGCTTGCGAAGGGTTTGCACTGGCTGGAGGAAGGGTGACCAACTTCACCTCGGGTCAAGGTTTAATCCTCATGAAAGAGGTGCTTTATATCATATCAGGTAAAAAGCTTCCCCAGGTACTCAATGTTGGTGCGCGCGCTTTGACATCACAATCGCTGAACGTTCATGCTGGTCATGACGACGTGATGGGGGTGTCTGATGTTGGATGGGGAATTCTGTTTGGAAACTGCGTCCAGGCGAACGCCGATTTGTGCTTGATTTCCCGGCATGTTGCGGAAAGATCATTCATTCCCATGATGAATGTCCAGGACGGGTTTTTGGGGACGCACACCATTGAAAACCTCAATTATCCAGAAGATGAACTGATTCGTGAATACCTTGGGGATCCCCGGATAATGATGCGGCGGGTGTTCGATACCGACTATCCGCTTCAGGTTGGGGTGGTGCAGAATCAGGATGCCTACATGCAGGGCAAAATTGGTCAACGGTTTTTTTATGACAAGTTGCCGGGACAGATTCAGCAAAGCATGGATGAGTTTTATCGTTTGACGGGTCGTCGCTATGACTTGATTGAGAACGTCCAGATGGACGATGCGGAGTATGCTATCATTGCTATGGGTACGTTGTCAGAGACCGCCGTATCTGCTATTGACTCCGTGCGTGATGTCCTTGGTGTCAAGATTGGTGTTGTCAATATTGTCAGCTATCGCCCTTTCCCGGCAGAAGCCCTGGTTTCAGCGATCAAAAATTGCAAAGGGGTTTCGGTGATTGAACGGTGCGATATCCCCACCATGGTGGATAATCCGCTGACGACGGACGTTGAGGCTGCTTTGGCCAAGGCGGTTATGGGAATTGATGGATTTGATAAGCTGACGACCATCCCTTATGTTTGTTCTGGGGCTGCGGGTCTTGGCTCACGGGATACGACCCCGGGTCATATCATCTCCGTGGTGCGGAACATGATGAACTTGGATGGAAAACGGAAACGCTTTTTCACCCTGGCCATTGACCATCCGACGGCACTGGAGGTGATTGAAGAGCCGGATGTTCGTCCCCCGGGATCTTTTTCGGTGCGGGCGCACTCTGTGGGTGGGTATGGGACCATTACCACCAATAAGATTATTGCCTCGATGTTGGGTGACATCTTCAATTTCAAGGTTCAGGCGGCTCCGAAGTATGGTTCCGAGAAGAAGGGATTGCCGACCAATACGTATCTTACCGTGACGCCGGTGGGTAAGATTTTGACCCATTGCGAACTTCAGCAGGTTGAATTTGTCCCATTGATGGATCCGACGACTTGGTTCATGGGCAACCCGTTGGTCGGTTTGCAGGATAACGGCATCGTGTTTCAACACACGGATGAATTGACGCCGGAAGCTTTGTGGGATTCTTTGCCGCCGTATGCGAAATATTTCATCCGGGAGAAGAATATCAACTTCTATGGTGTGGATACCATTGAGATCGCCCGGGAATCTTGTCGTTCGGATGTGTCGTTGATTCAAAGGTTCCAAGGGATTGTGTTGTTGGGTGTGTTTTTGCGCGTCACCCCGTTCCGGGAAAAAGCGGGCATGAGCAAAGAGGATTTGTTCAAGAGTGTCCGCAAACCTTTGACGAAATATTTTGGCAAGCGGGGTGAGAAGGTCGTTGAGGATAATCTTCAAGCTGCCCAGCGTGGTTATGATCGGGTCATGGAGGTCACGAGAGACATTATGAATGCGACGCCTCCAGAAGTCCTGGCTGAGGGCAAAGTGGAGTGGGATGCCAAAGGTAAGGACGTGAACGCCTTCTTCATTTAACCATCACCTTCAGTCACCGGACCTGTTGACGGAAACCCGTTTGCCAATTTGGAGAGTGTCATGAGTCAACGTGCAAAGATTTATTCAGAACCAACCCCGGAGTGGTACGACGTAAAGCGGGCGAGAGAAATTATCAATGCCTATAATTCAGGCAGTGGGTCGGGCCAACCGGCGGATTTATTTGTCGGTGTTTCGGCGGTTCCCGCAGGGAGCGGATCTTATCGGGATTTTTCCTATATTGCCCCCGATCTTCCCGAATTTGATGCGGAAAGCTGTGTTGCCTGTATGGAGTGTGTGCAGAATTGCCCGGACTCTTCGATATGGGGACTTGTTGTTCCTGGGAGCCGGTTGGATGGGACGCTTTCTTCTGTTGATACGGAAGAAAACAAGGCTTTGATTCGCAGGCAGTTTGTACAGACGACTAAATTTTGGAAGACCTACGAGAAGAAGAAAGGTGAGGCTGGGGGGATCGAAGGGGGGTGGTTTGGTATCTTCGTCGATCCGACCAAATGCAAGGGTTGTGGCGAGTGCGTGACGGCTTGCGGCGATCATAAGTCTTTGAAGATGATCAAGAAGACCCGTGATAATCTGCCCGATTATTTTGCAATCTGGGATTATTACAAGAAAACCCCCGAGACGCCGCGTGAGTATATCAATCCGAAGCTTAAGGTTGATATCATGCTCAAGGACAGTGCCAACCAATATGTGGGTGGTGCGGGATCCTGCATGGGGTGCGGTGAGACCTCGGCGTTGCGCCAACTGTTGGCCATTACCCACGAGGTTTATGGCACCAAGTATGGCATCACGGCCAACACGGGATGTAACACGGTTTATGGTTCGACCTATCCGTACAATCCGTTCCGGGTTCCCTGGGTCAATTCATTGTTTGAGAACTGTTCCACGGTGGCCATGGGTATTCGGGCGCACTGGGACCAGATTGGTCGTAAGGACCATGTGGTACTGGCTTTGGGTGGTGATGGTTCGATGTTGGATATCGGATTCCAATCCTTATCACGGATGTTGGCGTCGGGGATGAACATCAAGGCGGTTTGTGTCGATACCCAGGTGTATTCCAACACTGGGGGACAGGCTTCCACCGCTTCCTTCATCGGCCAGGAAGCCAAGATGGCGGTTCATGGGTCGGTCATGGCGGGCAAGTTGGAACGCCGCAAGGAGTTGGGCAACATTGCCGTGATGCATCCCAATGTGTTTGTGGTGCAGACGGCGGGTCCGATGACCAGTCACTTTTACAAGGGGGTTGAGCAGGCGTTGCGCTATCAGGGGCCGGCTCTGATCAACATTTACACCACCTGTCAGCCGGAGCATCAGGTTGCGGACGATGTTTCTTGTTCGCAGGCACTTTTGGCGGTGGAGTCCAGGGCGTTCCCGGTGTTTGTCCATAATCCAGAGGGTGGGCCGACTTTGGCATCTCGGCTTTCGTTGCAGGGTAACCCGTCCGTCAAGCGGGATTGGCATCATCGCAAGACCAAGGATGGGGAAGAGGTGGTGGATTTTCTCACCTTTGCGCGGACGGAAGGTCGGTTTTCCAAGCATTTCAAAGGTGGCAAACCCAGCGCAGTGATTCAGGCCTCCGCACAGGAGCGTTTGGACAACTGGCGTCTGCTTCAGGAACTGGCCGGTGTTACCAACGTTGACCGTGAGGCGGAATGGGAGGGTCAGCAGTCCAAACAAAAAGGTGCTGCTTAAGGGCTTCCGTCGCTTAGTCCGACGAAACGGTTGTGGGTAAACACCCGGTGTTGTGATCGCGGAGTGGTTGTTGTCGATCAGTGTGGATGGTGTGGGGGTGTTGGTTCACGGCGGTTTGGATCGGAGTACACGTTTGGGCACAGGTGATTTGAGGGAACCAAAGGAGACAAGAAATGACCGCAGGAACGGGTTTGTATGGTGGTAAGAGTCTTGAGGTGCTTGAAAAGTCAGTCCATGAAGAAGGTGGGATTTTCTTTTCGCGCTACAAGGACAAAAAGGTAGGGACTGGTTTTCAACGAGTTTTCAGTTTTGTCCATCAACGCCAGGTGGGATTTGAGGCGTTTTTCCAGGGGGTTGACGAGTCTGGTAACGTGTCGTCGAGTGCTGACATTTTTACCGGTCTGACCAATCCCGACGATGCGTTGCAGATGGATCGTATGCGGTTGATTCTGCATGTTAAAAACTTTGTGTCATCTAGGATTGATGATCGTTGGCTGTTCATCAACATCCAGCCGAAGGCGATGGTTGGGAGGAAGGAGCCGGACACGGGGTTTTTCCACGATGTTTTGAAGAAGAACGGTTTGCCGACCAGCCAGGTTGTTGTGATGATTCGTGAGCATCCGGGCGAGAATGAAGAGATTTTCAGAACGCAGGTCAAGGAGATTCGGGATCTGGGTTGTTTGGTTCTCTTTGATGATTTTAACGGGGCTTCTGCCAATCTGGATCGGTTGTGGCAGTACAATCCCGATATCGTCAAGCTGCAACGCAGTGCGATTGAGAATGCGGTGCAGTCCAAGAAGGCCAAGCGGATGCTGAATAAGTTGGTTTCGCTCATTCATGCGTCGGGTGCGTTGGTTTTGATGGAGAAGATTGAATCCGAGGATGAGGCGTTTTTGGCGCGTCGGGTGGAGGCTGATTTTTGCCAAGGGCAGTATTGGGGTGACCATGTGGCACGTCCGGTGCGTTGGACTCCGGGTGACACCCCTGGAAGTTTCCAGGTGTTGGTGGAACGGGCGGAGAAGCGGTATTACCAGGATTTGAAACACAACACCATGGAAATGGGTATTTTTTCGGGTGAGTTTCAGGAATGTGCTTGGTCGGTGGCGGATGGGGTTCCTTTGGAGACGGCGGCGCAACCTTTGTTGGGGTTGGATCGGGTCAAGCGCGTTTATCTTTTGGATGCCAAGGGGGTCCAGAACGAGGAGAGCGTTTATTCGCATGAGCAGAAGGACAATCTTGACAAACGTTTCAAACCGATTCAACAGCTTCGTGGGGCGACGGTTGCGCATCGTTCGGGGTTCCAGGATGCCATGCGTGATCCCGGCAAGGTACACATGTCTTTGCCGTATCGTTCCATCGCCAGCTTGAAGACCGTCACCACGCTTTCGGTTACGGTCCATGTGGGTGGAAACCTTCATATCTTGTGTTGTGATGTGCTTTGGAACGAAGAAGCTATCTAGCGTGAAGAGACCATCTGATTGATGATAAGCCAGTCCAGGGTTTGTTTGTCAAACTTTGGGCTGGCTTTTTACGTTTTGATCAAGGGGATTGCTTGTGAACGCTGAACTTATGGGTGTTATTCGTGGTCAGTTATCCGGCGACCGGTACCTTTCGGCACGTAATGCTTCGGCTATTTCTACCCAGTTGAATGTTGAGGATCCGCTTTTGGGTTTGAAGGCCGGGGTTTTAAAGCATCGGGAGGAGTATGAGGTAGACCTTTTGGTATCACCGTTGTTTACCCCATCGATGCAAGACAGGGCTGCGTGCGAGCCGTTTTTACCGTTGGAGGGGATATCGGGGGAGGAGGAACGGAGCATTATCGTCCAGTTATCCCAGCAAGCACTTGAATCGAAGGTTATTTTTGGTGATGACACGGTGATGATGCCGGTGTTGGAAGTGGCCGTTGAGCGGCATGTGCATTTATTACGTTTGAGTGTGGCTGTGAGTGCGGATGTTCGCGATATGTTGGGACGTTTTTTGGTGGGTGAGGATTTGTCTTTGGGAATGAGTTATGCGCGTAGTCACGTTTGGACGCAGCTTCCCAATCTTCTTGGACGGTGTTTGCAGGCGATGATTGCCAAGAACACGTTTACGTTGGAAAAGTTTGGATTTTTGCGTGATTTTGTCCGTTCGTATCATCCCAAGGATATCCCTTCGTTGATTCAGAGCTTGAACAATCTTTTGGAGGCGTATCATACGGGCAATGATCGTCCGGTTTTCAATCAACAGTTGGAGGATCACCAGGCGACGGCGATTCGTTCTTCTCAGTGTGATGAAGAGGTACAAAAATTCCGCGTTCAGATGACCAATGCTTTGTTGTCTGATTTTGCGGGGGGGGTGTAGTCGGAACGATTGCGGGGGTCTAGGGGGGGATGGTCCCAGTGCCATTAACTTGTTCACCCCCCCCTAGAAAATTATTGGGCGGGGGGATTGCCCCAGGGTTTTGGCCTTAATTTTTAACTTTAGTTTTTTTATCTTCGCGTTCCCATCAAGACGGTACAAAAAATCAGAGATATTTCTTCCTGCTCCTCGCCGGGTTAGCTGTGGTCCATCTGTTTTAAAATCGTAGACTATATTTTTTGTGTGCTAATAGAGGATCGTTGCGATGCGTTATTGTAAATATAAAATTTCAATAATCGCCATATTAATCTTAAATTTAATCCCTGTTGATGTAAACGCATTTTGGGGGAATTTAATTAAAAATTCTGCTGAAGTGGCATCCGATACCTTCAAGCTTGGGAAAGTTCAAAGATCTTTACCAGAAGAAGAAATTGTAAAATTATCAAATATGATCCAAAAAGCACATGATATTGATAAAGTTAAGGATATTATTGGAAAAATGAATTTACCATTAGATGCAATTGAGGATACATTTATGAGAATAGCCATTCAACAGAAAAAAATTAATCAAAATGAGGCTGAGATAATCTTTAAAAATCTTCACGGAGTTGATGGATTCCGAGGTACTGTTGGTAAGGTAATAGGTTTTAATATTGCAGGGACTAAGGGACATCTGAATGAACTGAAAATATCTAATGCTGCAGTAGAGAATGGTTTCAATGTTGAAAAAATTGGAGAACGTTTTGATGATGGGATTAAAAAAAGAATGACTGATATAGATGTTTTTCTTTCCAAAAATGGTAAATATTTTCCCATTGAGGCAAAAGCATACGACAATATTTTATTTGAAAATATGATTATGATTAGGAGAGACATGGAAAGTTTGGTGTCATACAAAAATTCTTCATCATCACCAAGCAATATTTACCCAATATTTACTTTTACAAATCGCCCTGCTGATCCGTCAGTCTTGAAAATTATTCAAAAAGAATCGGAAAATAAAGGGGTTAATGTTATTTTTGGATCTCCAGAAGAGCAAATAATTCAACTCAACCAACTTATAAATGTTCTATAATGATTAAGAATCCTATTGTTTGTTCGATTGTTTCGATTTCATTGTTTTTATATTTATCTGGATATTTGTGGGCTGGTGAGCCAGGTACTTTTGACTATTTCTATAGCGAACCATCCACCATCGGTTGGATCATTGCAGGAATTTTTGCAATTATAGCAGCAGCTACAATATTTCTTACAGGTGGTGTTGCGTCACCTATTGTAGTATCGACCGGTACATTCATAGGGAATACGGCAGGACTGTCAGGAATAGCAGCCACCAATTATGGACTGGCCTTATTGGGAGGAGGAGCAATTGCAAGCGGTGGGTTTGGAATGATAGGAGGTGTAGCCTTGTTAACTACCACTTTAGGTTTTAGTACTGATGTGGTATTTGATTTTGCGATTTCTAAAGCATCATCTGCTTATAGCTATTATAAGTTGGTTGAAGAAAGCAAAAATTTGCTAACACTTCCTCCCCCTTTAAGATCCACTGGCTCAGATCGTTATGAAAAAGCGTTCTTAAAGATCAAAGAATTTAGAAAAGAAGACCCTGTAAATAGTAATTTTAATCAATCCATATTAAAGGAGGCGATAAATTTGTCTAGTCTTGATGGTCTGGAAGATAAAGATGAACTTCAAATAAGAGTGCTTTTGTCATATTTAAATTTTGCGACAAATGAATATAAAGAAGCAGCAATACAGTCTGATCTGTCGATAAGATTAGCTAGAAAATTAGAAGAAATAAGAACATTGCCGGCATTCTTATTTGCAGTTAGCTCCCTTTACGAAGAATCGCCAGATTTTAAACTATTAAATGAAAATTATTTTAAATATGCACTAATGGCAGAACCAAACAATGATTTAATACCATTGCTTTTTTCAATATATTTGTCACACGTTGAATTGCGTTTCAAAGGTTCAACATCTTCATATTTTACTCAGGTTGCAGAAGTAGCCACTGAGGAAAAAATTAATAAATACTTTGATCAAGTATTCTCAATCATATTGATAAATTATTTTAAGAGTTTGAAAATAGAACAGCAAAGAATATCATCGCTGTGTCTAACTGATAATTTGACAATCAAGGATAGTAAAGACACTTTATCTGCTGTGAAAAAATCTTTGTCAGAGTATAATTCATTATTGTCTGATGGACAGTCAGTTCTTATTAAATTTTCGTCTGTTAATGGCAACGAAGATGAAAAAATAAGGCAAATTAACGACTTTAAGCAGTTGCTTGATATGTATACAGGTGATTCTGCAAGACTCAACAGTCTTATACTGTCATTAAAAGAATATCAAGAAAATATCACAAAATATTCGGATAATATCAAGCGAACATATGACTCTCAAGATGAATCCAATAGATCTTTATTAATTTGGTATGTTATTTCATTTTTAGTGCTGTTGATGCTCGTTGTGTACATTAAAATAAAGAAAACGTACCCGTTTAGATCATACAGCATTAAAACTTTTAAAAAGAAGTAATAAGAGACGGGGGCGGGGAATTCTTTCCCCAGGGTTTTGACTTTAAATCAAAAGCCTAAAGCTGGAAATGTTTTTGTTTACATTCAAAAATATAAAGATTCAGTTTTCGTTTTTGACTTGATTTTTTTTCCAAAGGGTATCATATCCTAAGTTCATGGCATTGGGATGATTCCCACCCCCAGACCCCCGCAATCGTGGGTTTGTGTCTATCCTTCGGAGAGACGTGTCGATATTTCCTCGTATTTTTTCTGCATTTCCAGATTTTCAAAGGGGATGATATCGGGAACTTGCAAACCCATGATGGCATCAAAATTTTGTTGGCTGGACTGTAGCAAATCCATGAGCTGGCTGCTGATGCGGACGGTGGCGTAGGTGTTTTTTGCGACGCCCAGGTCTTTCAGGGTCCGGGTCATAGCCTGTTCGACCTTCTGCCGTTGCGCATTTAAATCCTGTAGATACACACGCGCGGTCTTCAGTGTCAGGCGTTGGGCTTCCAGATTTTGTTCGTAGCTGTGGCGATGTTGGGGTTGGGAAGCAGATTGCAGACTGCGCTGGGTTTCGGCGGTCAGTTGTGAGGTTTCGTCGGTGATCCGCGAGATGCCTGCCATGAAATGGTTCTCAACTTGGTCGATATATTTTTTTTGCATGTGAACCACACTCTCCAGCAAGACCATGTGCATCCCATAATACCGCCGCGCCGCCTGTAGACTTTCCTGTGATTCTTGCGTCAAGACCATCAATTGTTGTGTAATCTGCTTGAGAATGGCGAAGACGGCGGCCATTTGCAGTATGTTTTCCGAATCGACCCGCACCAACAGGACATCGACCTGATCCGGGGAGACGGTGATACCGATCTCTTGGAGTCGCAAACGGAGTTGTTCTTTCTGGTGTTGCACGCTGCGGCGATGACTGACGATCCCGTTTCGGGATTGTTTGATGTTTTTTTCATAGCCTTCTTTGGTGGTTTTGATCACATGCTGCGTAGGGGCACTGATCTGCGCCTCCTTGTCGCGCAGGATGGATTCTTCCAATTGGGCAATCATCTGGCGATTTTTTCGGATATCATCCATGAGCGCGGTGATGCGCGGATCTTCGAGGATAGAAAGGAGATCGTCGAGGATTGCATTGAAATCGTTGCGGATGGAAACCTTGTCGGGACCGAACATGTTGGATTCCGGGGCCTGTTGCATCTGGTCATTGGTTTCCAAGGCTTGATCGAGTTTGGCGAGTGTGGTCTCCCAAACGCGGGCAAAGCGTTCACGGTCTTCGGCGTTGGGTTCGGGACTTATCCAACCTTTGGCGGTCGTGACCGCTTGAGTGGCGACATCCCCGGTGACATCCAACGCTTTTTTCCCGGCGGCGGACGTGCTGTCCAAAACCCCTTTGCCGGTGTCCCAGGCCTCTTTGACCGTGGCGTTCCAGTCGGCGTGGAGTGTTGATGCCAACAGTCCGACCCCGACCGAAATACCGATGAGAAGCAGGGGGCGGAAAATGGAATTTCCCATTTTTTTTCGATCTATACCTGCGTGTGAGATCGTGTTCACCATTCGTTTCTCCAGAGGGGACAGAGAGTTTAACAGGCGATCTTAGGGGATGCTGGTGTCCCGTGCCTCTTCATAATGATCTACGAGGGGGATTATTTCAACGCCTGGGAAATGTTCGGAAAGGGGATGCATGGGTTCATGAACTTTAAAAAGAAAAAGGGCTGTCGCTTGATTATTTTTTGATCAAAGGCTACACTCCGTGGGTTTATGTGGAGTCAACAACACGACACACGGCGGTGTTTGTCGGTCCCGGTGCCCCCCCTCATGTGTAAGGGAAGGGGTTGGACCTTCGGAAAATAACCAACCCGTCGGTGGACCAACCGAAATAAAACAGGAGATTCATAGTGGCAAAGTTTTCCGTTAGGGAATTGTTGGACGCTGGGTTTCATTTTGGTCATCAGACCAAACGGTGGAATCCAAAAATGGCACCGTATATTTTTTCATCGCGTAATGGCATTCACATCATCGATCTTCAGCAAACAGTGCGTATGCTGCGCGATGCTTATGTCTTTGTCCGCAATGAGGTGGCCAAAGGGGGGGTCGTTTTGTTTGTCGGGACCAAACGCCAATCGGTGGACATGATTTCTGAAGTGGCTCAAAAAACAGGGCAATATTACGTCAATCATCGTTGGCTGGGTGGGACGCTGACCAACTGGAAAACCATCCAAGGGTCGATCCGCCGGTTGAAAGACATCGAGAAGATGAAGACCGATGGAACTTTCGATGCCTTGACCAAAAAAGAGGTCCAGGGGTTGGAAAGATCGCGCATGAAGATGGAACGTTCCCTGGGTGGCATCAAAGATATGAATCGGTTGCCTGGGCTGATCGTCGTCGTGGATACCAATAAGGAATCCATTGGCGTCAAGGAGGCCAATAAATTGGGGATTCCCGTGGTCGCCCTGGTGGATACCAATTGCCACCCCGATACCATCGACTGGATTGTCCCAGGGAATGATGATGCCATCCGTTCCTTGAAGCTTTTTCTCACCAAGATGGGAGAGGCGATTCTCGACGGCGTTCAGATTCGCGGCGAGAACCCAGTCTACGAAAAGAACGAGGATACCTCCATCCACTTGTCATCGGCACCCTCCAAATTGATCGAAGAGGCTGACCAGGACGAAGAAATGGTGGAGCAGTTGTAACTTTAGAGGACTGTGGATGACACCGGGTCTCGATGAGAGACCCGGATTCCCGCAAATTTTTCTGTCATATTCATGATCAAGGATTGGTAAAGATGTCAGTGAGCGCAAATCTGGTAAAGGATCTTCGTGAGAAGACGGGCGTTGGGATGATGGACTGCAAAAAAGCCCTGGCGGAGACGGGTGGAAACCTTGAGGCGGCTGTGGATTGGCTGCGTAAGAAAGGGCTTGCTTCGGCGGCCAAAAAGGCGGGCAGGGTTGCGGCGGAAGGGAAAGTGGTCGCTGTTTCCGACGCGACGATGGGTGTTTTGCTGGAGGTCAATTCGGAAACGGATTTTGCTGCAAAAAATGAAAAGTTTATCGCCTTTGCCGAGACCGCTGCGCAACTGGCACTGACGAAAAAGATTAAAGAGATTGAATCCCTCGCCGCAAGCCCCTATCCCGATACCGGACGGACGGTTGGCGAAGAGTTGACCCATCGGATTGCCACCATTGGTGAAAACTTAAGCCTGCGCCGACTGGTGTGTCAGGAAGTGTCGCGGGGTTGTGTGGCGAGCTATATCCACATGCAGGGGAAGATTGGTGTCCTTGTGGGGTTGGACTCGGATGGTGATCATGAAAAATTGATGGAGTTGGGGCGCAAGTTGGCCATGCATGTGGCGGCCTCCGCCCCGCCGTATCTGGATCGGGAATCGGTTTCCAAAGAGGATCTTGAGCGGGAGCGGTCCATTCTTGTCGAGCAGGCCCGTGCATCGGGGAAGCCAGACAATATCATCGATAAAATGGTGGAAGGACGGTTGTCCAAGTTTTATGCGGAAAACTGTTTTCTGGAACAGCCATTCATCATGGATCCCGACCAAAAAGTGGGAAAATTGGTGGAACAGACCGCCAAACAGATGCAAACCAAGATTCGGGTCGTTGGATTTAAACGGTATGTTCTGGGAGAGGGTTTGCAAAAACGCGAGGATGATTTTGCGGAAGAGGTGGCCAAAGCGGCCAAGGGTTGAGGATACGTCCATTGGCCAAACACAATTTTTCCAGAATTTTGCTTAAAATGTCTGGGGAGGCGTTGATGCGCGGGGGAGACGCCATCGATCCAGAATTTTTGCAAGGGTTGGCCCTGGATATCCGGGCGGTGTGTGCCCAAGGGGTGCAGGTGGCCATTGTCGTTGGGGGGGGGAATATTTTTCGAGGCCTGGCCGGCAGTTCCAAGGGGATGGAGCGGACAACGGCGGACCATATGGGGATGTTGGCGACGGTGATCAATTCTTTGGCGTTGCAGAGTGCTTTCGAGCGTCAGGGGGTGGAGGCACGGGTCCAGTCGGCCATTTTTATGCCCCAGGTCGCCGAACTCTATACGCGAAACGGGGCCGTGAAGCACCTTGAGCAAGGCCGTGTCGTTATTTTTGCGGCGGGAACGGGTAATCCCTTTTTTACCACCGATACGGCGGCATCTCTCCGGGCGGCAGAAATTGGGGCAACCTGTCTCATGAAGGCCACCAAGGTGGATGGGGTTTACACCGATGACCCGGTTCGTAATCCCCAAGCCCGAAGGTTGGACAGGCTTTCCTACGATGATGTGTGGAATCAGCGGTTGGGGGTGATGGACATGACGGCGATAACACTTTGCCGGGATAACCAAATTCCCATTCTGGTTTTTTCCATCTTTCAGCCGGAAGCACTTACGAAAATTATTCGTGAGGAAGGGCTTTATACATGGATAGGGGATGATAATGGTTGAGCCATTTTTGCAGTCGATGGATGCACGGATGAAGAAGGCAGTCGGTGCGTTGCGGGAGGAGTTATCCGGGATTCGCACGGGGAGGGCCTCGACATCGCTTTTAGAACATATCTTGGTTGAGGCTTATGGGACACCCACGCCATTGAACCAGTTGGCGGCTATCAACGTCCCGGAAGCGCGGCTGATCACCGTGCAACCTTGGGATAAAAGTACGACGAAGGCGATAGAAAAAGCGATTATGGAATCGGATTTGGGGCTGAATCCCATGAATGATGGGGAAATGATCCGGGTTCCTTTGCCGGAGTTGACGGAGGAGCGACGCAAGGAGTTGGTCAAGGTGCTTCATAAGCTTGGTGAGCAGGGTAAGGTCGCCATGCGCAATATCCGCCGGGATAGTATGGACCAGGCCAAAAAGATGGAAAAAGGGAAAAAAATATCTTTGGATGAATTGCGGCAGTTGGAAAAGAAGATTCAAGACCGGACCGACCACTTTATCAAGGATGTCGATGGCGCGGTGGCCCAAAAAGAAGCGGATATCATGCAGGTTTAAATGGATTGGGAACGGCACCAATGACACAAGCGTCGTTTGAAAAAACGCCCCGCCATGTTGCCATCGTCATGGATGGCAATCGACGCTGGGCTAAGGCAAGATTTTTGCCAAAGTTTGAAGGGCATCGCCAGGGGGTCAAGGCGGTTCGCCGGACGGTGGAGGCTTGCCTTGATTTTGGGATACCCGTGTTGACTCTTTATACTTTTTCGGCGGAAAACTGGAATCGTCCGCAGGAGGAGGTTTCGGCCCTCATGAACCTTTTGGCGATTCACCTGCGTAAGGAGATGGATGAACTGGTCAAGGAGGGGGTCCGATTTCAGGCATTGGGGCGGATTGCTAGGTTGCCGCAGAATATTCAGGATCTTGTGCGTGAATTGGAACAACAAACGTCTCATAACAGCCGGTTATTGTTCAATCTTGCCCTGAACTACGGTGGTCGTCAGGAGTTGGTGGATGCGGCGATTCAGATTTCTCGGGAGGTTGTGGGAGGGCAGTTGCAGATTGAGGACATCGATGAAACCACGGTGTCACGGCGTTTGACGACTGCGGGTATGGATGATCCCGATCTTTTGATTCGCACGGGTGGGGAACAGCGGGTCAGCAATTTTTTACTGTGGCAGCTTGCTTATTCCGAGATGGTGTTTCTCCCTATTTTTTGGCCGGAGTTTGATGCCAAGCATTTGCGAACGGCCATCGAGGAATTTGGTCGCAGAGAACGCCGGTTCGGCGCGTCGGCGTAGAAGTACGTTCATGCTGCGCCGGATCCTCTCATCGGTTGTTTTGATCCCGCCACTGTTGTTGCTGTTGCTTCACGCTCCTTCGGAATGGTTTTTCCTGCTGTTGTTGCCGGTCAGCGGTATTCTTTTGTACGAATGGCACAGGATGTTGGCCGATGATTCCTGGGTGGACCTTGCGGTTAGCGTGTTCATGGCTTGGGTGTTGTTGGCCAACGCACTTTTAGGGTTTTATCTCCCGACGGCGTTGTTGATGGCCGTCTTTTTGATGATATGGTTCTTTTTTTCAATGTATCGTTATCGGGAGGGGCAAAAGGTTACGGGCTGGGTGGGGGGCCGGTTGACTGGTGTTGTTTATTGTACCCTTCCGTTGGTCTTGCTGTTGGAGATGCACCAGCTTGGTGAAGGGCGTTGGGTAATATTGCTTCTTTTTGTAATGTGGGGGACGGATAGTGGTGCCCTGTTCTTTGGGAAGTGGCTGGGACGGCGAAGGTTTGCCGCGCAGATCAGTCCTAACAAGACGGTAGCGGGATTTTTCGGCGGGTTGCTGTTTGGGGTTGCGGGTGCCGCTCTGGCCGTGGCATGGTTTTCGTTGCCTGGGTCTTGGATTCAGATGATCGGGTATGGATTGATACTCTCGTTGGCCGGGCAGATGGGAGATTTGGCGGAGTCCATGGTCAAGCGTGAAGCGGGGATTAAGGATTCGGGTCGATTGATCCCAGGGCATGGAGGATTGTTGGATCGTTTGGACAGTTTATTGTTTGCCGCACCGGTATTGTATCTGCTCATCCGTGTTTGAGTGGTCCGTCCCTAGGGCGTGTTGACATTAAGTAAAATTATTAAAATAAAAAAGGGGTCTGGGGGATTGCCCCCAGGGTTTTGATTTTAAATAAAAAGCTTCAGTTTTCGGTTTTGTCTTCGTTTTTGACTTTAAATCAAAAGCCTAAAGCTGGAAACCTTTTTGTTCAAATATCGAAAAAAGAGTCAAAAGCGGAACATGGAAACCTTTTTATTTAGATTCAAAAGCAAAGTCAAAACCCTGGGGGCAATCCCCCAGACCCCTTTTTTCTTTTAATAATTTTCCAGAGGGGTGGTAACAAGTTATCGAATGTCAACGCCCTAGGAGTGTCGGCCATTGTCTGTGAAAAATATTTCTCTTTTGGGTTCTACCGGTTCCATTGGGGTCAATACGTTGGATGTGGTCTATCGTCACCCGGACCGTTTTCGGGTTGTGGCGTTGGCTGCGGGGAAAAACGTGGGGTTGCTGGCGCGGCAGGTTCGGCATTTTCGGCCTGAATTTGTCGCCATTCAAGACCATTCGGTGTATGGGGCACTCAAAGAGGCTTTGTCGGGTGTGGATGTTGAAATGGCGGTGGGTGTGGAAGGGGTTGTGGCGGCTGCTGGCTGGAGTTCGGCTGATCTGGTGGTGTCGGCCATCGTTGGTGCGGCGGGTTTGGAGCCTGGGTTGGCGGCCATTCGTGCCGGCAAAGATATCGCTTTAGCCAATAAGGAATCCCTGGTGATGGCGGGAGAGATTTTTATGCGTGAAATCTCTCAGGCGGGTGTGGCGTTGCTGCCGGTCGATTCGGAACACAGTGCCATTTTTCAGGTGTTGTATAATGGTTCATCGCAGAATTCCCGCGGATTGGTCATGGCAAACCGGGACAAGATTGATCACTTGATTCTGACGGCATCGGGAGGCCCGTTTCGGGGGTGGGATCTGGAGGCGTTACGTGGGGTGACCGCCGAACAGGCGTTGGCGCATCCCAACTGGGCTATGGGGAAAAAGATTTCCATTGACTCGGCGACGATCATGAACAAAGGTTTGGAGGTGATTGAGGCCTATTTTTTGTTTGGGATTCCCCCAGAGCAGATTGATGTTGTCGTGCATCCTGAGAGCATCATCCATTCTATGGTATCTTATCGGGACGGTTCGGTATTGGCGCAACTTGGGGTGCCGGATATGCGAACCCCTATCGCGGTTGCGTTGGCTTGGCCGGGACGGATGGCGACGGAAGTGGAGCCTTTGGATTTGGTGGGGATGGGTTCTTTGAGTTTTTTTGGGCCACCGGATCCCGGTGCGTTTCCTTGTCTGGGTTTGGCTTATGAAGCCCTGGCTCAGGGTGGTGGGGCACCGGCGGTTTTGAATGCGGCCAATGAAGTTGCCGTGGCTGCTTTTTTGGAAGGTATGATCGGATTCACTCAGATTCCTGCGTTGATTGAATGGTCTTTGGCGCACGTCGATGGCGCGTTAAAGCCGGGATCTTTGGCGGAGGTTCTCGAATTGGATCGAGAAACCCGCCGAAGGGTGCGGGATCGATTTTTTCCCACCAGTGTGGCGGTTGGTTGATCATGATCAATACGGTATTTTGGGCCTTGGTTGTTTTGGGGGTGTTAATCTTTGTCCATGAGTTGGGCCATTTTTTGGTGGCGCGACTGTTCGGGGTGAAGGTGCTGGTCTTTTCCTTGGGTTTTGGTCCTAGAGTGGGCGGATGGACGGGGAAAAGTGGGACGCAATATCAGGTATCGGCGGTCCCTCTGGGTGGTTATGTGAAGATGTTGGGGGAATCGGATGATGGCGAGGAGATACCGGAGTCGCTTTGGCCGGAGTCTTTTGCGGCGCAGCGGGTCTATCAAAGGTTTGCCATCGTCTTTGCCGGGCCGTTGTTTAACTTTTTGTTTGCGGTGGTCGCTTTGGGGATCGTGTTTATGGTGGGTGTCGGGGAAATATTGCCGGTGGTGGGTTCGGTCTCGGAGGGGATGCCGGCGCAGAAGGCGGGCGTCAAGGTGGGGGATCGCATCAAAGCGTTGAACGGTGAAGAGATGCTGCGATGGGAAGTGATGAGTCGTCGCATTAAAGAACTTGGGGAAGATGCGCTGGTGTTGACCATCGAACGGGATCATGTACAGTTCGATTTAAAGGTGATTCCCGAAATCAAGGAGGTCAAGAATATCTTTGGAGAGCCGGTGCGCCATCCTCTGATTGGGATCGGTCCAAGTGGGGAAGAGGAGATGGTCTATTATTCTGTTCCCGATGCGTTGGTCAAAGGGGTCACGCAGACATGGATGATCATGGATCTCACGGTGACGAGTATTTGGAAACTGATCACCCGGGTGGTTCCAGCGGATCAGATTGGCGGGCCGTTGATGATTGCGGAAATGGCGGGGAAAACGGCGCAACAGGGAGCGACGAGTCTTTTATTTTTCATGGCGTTGATCAGTGTCAACCTGGGTATCCTCAACCTGTTGCCGGTCCCGGTTTTGGATGGGGGGCATCTGTTTTTCTTTATCATCGAGGCGATCAAAGGGGGGCCGGTGACGGAAACGATTCAAATGGTTGCCAATCGGGTCGGGTTGGGGTTGTTGGTGTTGCTGATGGTGTGGGCACTGAAAAACGATTTGACGCGATTGTTCGCTTCTGAATTTTAGAAGGGGGGGGATTGCGCGTCTTCTTGCCCTTTGGGGGCAATGAGGTTATGTTGAGCCTATATAGTTCGTTCGTCACCATTGACCGGTTTGTGAAAAATGAAAATGGCCTATTACAAGATTTTTCCATCGACTTTAGTGCTGCTTTTCGTACTGGTTTTGGCTGTGCCGAATGGTGCGCTGGCGGGTGATCTCATCCGCGGCGTGGTCGTCGAAGGGGCGGGCCGCGTTGAACAGGATACGATTAGGAGTCATCTGGAGCTTCAGGAAGGGGATCGGTTCGAGGCTGCCAAAATACGAAAAAGCATCGAGGCTCTTTTTGCCACAGGATTCTTTAAAGACGTGGCTGTTGACCGTCGTGGTGATGATTTGGTTGTCCGGGTTACGGAGAATCCCGTGGTCAACGAGATCACCTACGAGGGGAATGATGCGTTTGGCAAGGAGGAATTGGATAAACTGGTCCAGGTTAAACCTTCCACGATCTACAACCGTGCCAAGACCGACCGTGATTTGGCTGCCTTGCGTCAAGCCTACCGTATCAAAGGGTTGTTTCTGGCAAAGATTGATCTGCTCGTCAATCCCGGTGAGGCCAACCAGGTCAATCTGGTCTACCGGATTGACGAAGGGGCCAAATCTAAGGTTGCCAGAGTCAAGATTGTAGGTAACAGTCAACTTTCCGATAAGGAATTGATCAAAGATCTTATGATCAAACCCAGCGGATGGTTTTCCTGGTTTACCGATGACGACACCTATGATCGGGAAAAGTTGATTTTTGATCAGTCTCAGCTGCGTAAGGCCTATTTGGACGCCGGTTTTGTCCGGGTGCAGGTCGATTCATCTGTGGCGGAGTTGACACCGGATCGCTCTGCGTTTGTGGTGACCCACACCGTCCATGAAGGGAAACGCTATACGTTTGGACCGGTTGAGATTACCGGCGATTTTGATGAACTCCCCAATGATGTGCTTCGTGAGGAACTTAAATTCCGGGATGGGGATTGGTATTCCAAATCCAAGCTGATGACCTCCATGGAAAAGTTGAATGATCGGATTGGGGATTTTGGTTATGCATTCCTGGATATCCAGCCGGATACCCAGATTGATGATGACAAGTTGGTGGTTTCGGTTAATTTTAAGGTTAAGAAGGGACAGAGGGTTTATTTAAACCGCATTGAGGTCTCTGGCAACGATCGGACGCGCGATGAAGTGATTCGGCGGGAAGTGCGGATGACGGAAGGGGATTTGTTTTCCGCTTCCAAACTGCGTCGCTCCAAGGTTCGGCTGAAGCAATTGAACTTCTTTGAAAATATTGAGATTCTTACTCCTCCCGCCCAGGGGAGAGAGAAGGTCGATATCCACGTCAAGGTTGAGGAGAAGCCTACGGGTACTTTCTCCATTGGCGGTGGTTATTCCAGCACCGAGAATTTTTTGGGGACGGCCAGCATCAGTCAGAACAACTTCATGGGGAGGGGTCAGAAGTTGGTTTTGTCGTTCATGCTGTCGGGGATTACCCAGGATTACAGCCTTGGTTTTACCGAACCTTATTTCCTCGGCAAGAATCTTTCCGCTGGATTTGACATATTCAACAAGAAAACCGATCAACGGTCGGTCTCGTCTTACAAGCAGGATTCGTTTGGTGGTACGCTCCGGCTGGGGTTCCCCATTTCGGAGAATCTGCGTAGCAACGCCAGTTATAGTTATACGCACACCGACATTCAAGAAATCGGGCTGGGGGCGTCGTCGGCGATTCGCGCGATGGTGGAAAAGAGTCCGTATGACCAATCCATGGTCAGCCATGCGTTTGTCTGGGATGATCTGGATGATCCGGTATTTCCATCCGAAGGTCGGAAACACAAGTTGATCACCGATTATTCGGGACTGGGGGGCGATGTGACCTTTGCACGCTTGGTTGCGGACAGCGAGATGTACTATCCTTTTACCTTCGATGATGCCTGGGTTGGGCATATTCGTGGCCGTGCGGGTGTTGCGGATGGCCTGGGTGAACAGATTCCCATCTTTGAACGGTTTCAATTGGGGGGGGCATCGACGGTTCGCGGGTTTAATCGCGGCGGTATCGGACCGAGAACGGTGGAAGGTGATGCCTATGGTGGGGTACACTTTGAGCAGGTGAATGCCGAATTGCTGTTCCCGGTGTTGGATCTGAAAGAAAAAGGTGTTCGTGGTTTGCTGTTCGTAGACACTGCCTACCTGGGTGATTGGGATCTTCCCACGAATGTACCCGATTCGGGGGGAATCAGGGTGTCCACGGGCATCGGCATCAATTGGAATTCTCCCTTTGGACCATTGAAGATGGTCCTTGGAACCCCTCTTGTGAAAGAGGACTTTGACGAGACTCGAATCTTTGACTTTACCATGGGGACAACGTTGTAATGAGCGACTTTTCATTTCAAGATCGTTGCAACAAACGGGGCGGCAGGGTGTTGATACGTAGCGTCATGATGGTTTTCATGAGTGCCGTCGTGTTTTTGTCGGGCGGGATGATGGCCCAGGCGGAGCAGTATTTGTTTGCCTATGTGGATGTTCCCCGGGCCATGGCATCGTCCGATGCCGCCAAACGGGCCAGGGAACTTCTGGAAAGAAAATTGGCATCCAAACAAAAGGAAGTGGATTCCCTGGAGCAGAAGATCAAGGGGATGAAGAGTGATCTGGAGAAACGGAAAGGTTTGATGACTCCAGAGTCGCGTGCGGAAACTTCCGAGAAGGTTCGGAGTAAGTTTCGTGAATATCAACGTTTGGTAGAAGACAATCAAGCTTCCATTGACCGGGAGAATGGCTTGTGGACCAAAAAGATCAGTGAGGCCATGCGTGAGGTCATTGAAGAGATTGGTCGCGAGCAGGGATTTACGGTGGTCTTTGGCAAGGGGCAGGTTTTGTTTGCCAGTGGGTCGATTGATATCACCGATCAAGTCCTGAAACGGTTAAATAAACGTACAACCAGTTGGTTTTAATATCGTGAACCTTGATAAACCTGAACATATCCTGAAGATATTGCCACACCGGTATCCGTTTTTACTGGTAGACAGGGTGGTTGAGTTTAATCCTGGCCGGAATTTGGTGGCGATTAAAAATGTTTCGTTCAATGAGCCGCATTTCCAGGGGCATTTTCCAGAAAATCCGGTGATGCCGGGTGTGTTGATTTTGGAGGCCATGGCCCAGGCTGGGGCGTTGTTTGCGGGTGCGACCGATCCTGAGTCCATGAAAGGGCGGCTCGTTTATTTTATGACGATCGACCGGGTCCGTTTCAGAAAACCTGTGATTCCAGGGGATCAGTTGCGCTTGGTGTTGACGTTGGCCAAACGACGCCGCGATATCTGGCGGTTTGTTGGAGAGGCTTACACCGGTGAGGATCTGGCGGCGGAAGCGTTATTGATGGCAATGACACGGGATGCGGATGCAGGGGGGAGTTTGAAAGCCGATGACGCTCAAACCGGGAGTTGATATTCATCCGACGGCGGTGGTTTCGGGACAGACCCGGCTGGGGGAGGGGGTTCGTATCGGTCCCTATGCGGTGGTAGGTGCCGATGTCGTCTTGGATGACGAGGTTGAGGTCGGTCCGCACGCGGTCATCGATGGCCATACGGTCATCGGCAAGAAAACGCGCATTTTTAATTTTGCCTCTGTGGGGCTTGATCCCCAGGATGTCCATTATCGTGGCGAGCCTACGCGGGTTGAGATTGGTGATGGGTGTCAGATTCGTGAGTTTGTCAGTATTCATCGGGGTACCGAATCAGGGGGTGGGCTGACGCGGGTGGGGAATGACTGCATGTTGATGGCCTACTCCCATGTTGCCCACGACTGCCGTGTGGGCGATAAGGTGGTCATGGCCAATGGGGCGACGCTGGCGGGACATGTGGAAATTCAAGATCATGCGGTCATCGGTGGTTTGACGGCGATTCACCAGTTTGCCCGGATCGGGCGTAATGCCTTTATTGGCGGGGCGTCGGCTGTTTCTATGGATGTGGTGCCGTTCTTGTCGGCTGCGGGGAATAGGGCGCGGGTGACGGGGGTGAATGTGGTGGGGTTGCGACGTGGTGGTTTCTCGGAGGAGACGATTACTGCGATTCGGCAGGCTCACCGCATTGTGTTTCGTTCCAATCTTCGTTTGGAACAGGCGGTTGAAGAATTGGAAAAAAACTTCTCGGCCATTCCCGAAGTGCAGTGGATGCTTGAGTTTTTGCAGACGGGGCAGCGTGGCTTTTGTCGCTGAATGGTGTGTGTTGACATTAAAAAAATTATTAAAAGAAAAAAGGGGTCTGGGGGATTGCCCCCAGGGTTTTGACTTTTCTTTTGACTTTTCTTTTGAATTTAAATAAAAAGCTTCATTCTTTGCTTTTGAATTTGCTTTTGACTTTGTTTAAATTCAAGAGCAAATTCAAAAACAAAGTCAAAAGCGGAACATGGAAATCTTTTTGTTTAAAATCAAAACCCTGGGGGCAATCCCCCAGACCCCTTTTTCCTTTTAATAATTTTCTAGGGGGTGAACACATGATCGAATATCAATACGCCCCGGACCCTTGAATTCAGGCGTTCCTTTGTCTTTTCCCCGTAAAAATCCGATTGGTCTGATTGCTGGTAACGGCAATTTGCCCCTCCTGTTTGCTCAAAAAGTCGCCGTTGAAGAATTGCGTCCGCTGGTCGTGGCCGCCCATCGTGGGGAAACCGATGTTCGCATCCAGGAGATGGTTGATGATGTCTTGTGGGTGACGTTGGGACGGTTTAAAAAGATCATCGCATTTTTCAAGGAGAGGCAAGTCCAGGATTTGGTGTTGGCGGGGGGAATTTCCAAATCGGCCATTTGGCGGGTTCGACCCGATGCCATGGCGTTGACGTTGATATGGCGGCTTAAAAATCTCCATGACGACCATCTGTTGCGGGGGATTGCGGCGGAGCTGGCCAAACATGGTTTTCAGGTTCGATCAGTGACCGATTATCTGCCGCAACTCCTGGTCGCGGAGGGGATATTGAGTGATCGTCGCCCTGACGATGAGATGTGGAAAGATATTCAGATCGGTTGGAAGGCGGCAAAAATGTTGGGTTCATTGGATATTGGCCAGGGGGTGGTGGTCAAGAAAGGGGTTGTTGTCGCCGTGGAGGCAATCGAGGGGACCGATGCGATGATCCGGCGTGCGGGTGATTTGACGTGTGGATCGGGTAAAACCTGGGTGGGGCGCGGCGAAGTCATCTTGGTCAAAACCTCCAAGCCGGGCCAGGATTTGCGTTTGGATCTCCCGACTGTGGGTCCAGGGACGGTGGAAAAAATGCACGCTGCGGGATTGTCGGTTTTGGTGATCGAAGCGGGGAAGACCATTGTGCTGGATCCAGAAGAGACTTTGCGCCGGGTAAATCGTTATGGACACGTGCTGGTTGCGTGCAGCGAGGAAGGGTTGGGGGGACGATGACGACCCGGCACTGGAAAATCATGGTGGTGGCTGGTGAGGCCTCTGGCGATTTTCTTGGGGGGGAGCTGCTGCATGAATTGCGTATGCGATATCCCGATGCCGTCGTGATGGGGGTCGGTGGGGAGAAAATGCGTGCCGAGGGGATCGATGGGCCATTCAATACCCATCATTTGTCGGTGATTGGCTTGGTGGAAGTGGTGCGCAGGTTGCCGGTATTGGTGAAGGTATTCCGATATTTGCTTGCGATGATGGATCGGAACCGTCCCGATTTGTTGGTGACGATTGATTTACCCGATTTTAATTTTCTTCTGGCCAAACGCGCCCAGGCCAGGAACATACCGGTATTGCATTATGTATCACCTCAAGTTTGGGCATGGCGTCGTGGTCGGGCGGCGCATTTGGAAAAATTTTTGGATCATTTGCTGGTCTTGTTTCCTTTTGAACAGGAAATCTATGCCAATACCCGTCTTCCTGTGACGTTTGTCGGGCATCCGCTGGTCAAAAGGGCGTTACCATGGTCTTTCAGGTTGGAAGGGACCGGGGGGCGGGAGCGGATACGGCGAGAATTGGGTATTGGAAATCATGAACCATGGGTCGTTGTTTTGCCGGGGAGCCGTCATTCTGAGGTGAGTCGGATGTTGGCACCCATGCTACGGGGCTGTTATTTGCTCAAACAACAGATGCCCGGAGTCCGTTTTGCGGTTGCTGGTGCGCCAACATTGTCGGAAAATGATATTTTACGGCATTGGCCAGCGGATATTGACGCGGAGTTTCGGCGAGAGGTTCCCATCCGGTTGGGGGCAACGTATGATCTGGTGGCAAGTGCCGATGCGGCGTTGGTCACTTCGGGGACGGCTACCTTGGAAACGGCATTGATCGGAACGCCACAAGTGGTCTGTTATCGCGTCCATGAAATTACTTATAGAATTGGAAAGCGATTGGTCAAAATTCCTTATTTTTCTCTGGTTAACCTGGTTGCGGGGTGGAGTGTGGTCAGAGAACGGTTGCAGCATGAGGTAGAAGGGGAAACGTTGTGTCGTGATCTATTGGAATTGTTGACGGATGGGGCGGTAAGAGGGAGGATGGAGGAGGGATATGGTGTTGTTCGAGAAAAGCTGACACGGTCGGCGGCGAGTCCGTTGGGTGTGGTTGAGGCCATGCTCGAAAAGGGTCTGGGTCCGTGAGGGTTCCAGATAACGAGAAAATCACTTCGACAGGAGAACAGTATGGCAGCGATCACCCTGAATAAGGATAGCTTTGAACAGACGATCAATGGTCACGATATGGTGATCATCGACTTTTGGGCCTCGTGGTGTGGTCCCTGCAAAACATTTGCTCCAATCTTTGAGCGCGTATCGAATCGCTATCCCGATGTGATTTTTGGCAAGGTTGAAACCGACGATCAGCAGGAACTGGCCCAGGCATTCCAAATTCGTTCCATCCCAACACTGATGATCTTTCGCGAACAGATCATCATTTTTTCACAGCCTGGCATGTTGCCAGAACCGCAATTTGTCGAACTTGTTGAAAAGGCCCTGGCACTGGATATGGATGAGGTCCGCAAGGAAATCTCCAAAAAGTCCTGATGTCGGGTTGATTCGGATTGCGGGGGGCCGGGGGGATGATCCCCCCCGGCTTGGGCCTTGGGTGGCGTTTCCAAATTTTACCCGATCAAAGTACCCCGGTTCCAGACAGGGTTGTGGCACTTTGCAGAGAAATTCCGGCTGCCGAGGCACTGGCAATCAACCCGGATCGCAGACTGAAACCGCTGAAGTTGGCTGGGTCGAGGCCGATGGCTTGCACCCGCTCTTTGACGATCAAAGCGACACCATGTCCGGTGAGGGGCTTCCCCGAGCGTTTTCCATGGCGATTGATCCCCTGGAAAACGGGGCCTTCTTCGATTTCCGCCGTTTGTAACCAATCATCGAGGGCGCGGACCGGGCAGACCTCCCCGAAGGCATGTGGCAGTCCTACGCGGCCCTTGCTGAGGTGGATTTCGATCCCATTTTCTCTTTTTTGCAGATCGCGCGCCTCCAGGGCGATAAGGTCGGACCGCCTGAGACCGGCGGCAAACCCTACCATGATGAGGGCTTTGTCCCGCTTATCCTTGAGCCGGTCACCCATTTGAATACACATGGCGATAATCTTATCTTTGGTCAACGGGGCAACTTGTCTTTGATCCTGCCCATGTTTTTGTTTGATCCCCTTGAGGACGGCGTGTACCAGTTCCGTTTTGGTGGGATCAGACAATCCTTGCGCGGTGTGGGCCTTGCCGATGGATACTTTCCAACGCGCCAAGGTTGCAAACTTGTGGGAGTCCGCATGGGCAACGAGGTAGGAGGCGATCATTTTTGCTGAGGATGGGACTTCACCGCCCCAATCCATGAAACGCCGCAGGTCTCCCCAATAGGCAGCTCGTGTGTTATCGGCCAGAGCCGAGCCTTGCTGATAGGCTTTGACTTGGGGAGGAAGTTCGTGAACATCTGACGGTGGAATTGGGAAGGCACCCATGTATGGCTCCATTTTGTTTAGTCATTCTTTCTTTTCAAGTGAGATCATGTGGATCAGTTTTTTAGCTTTTAGTTTGCAGCGTGTTCTTTGTGTCAGAACAATGATTCTGTCCGGTCTTTTGTCAAATCGTTGACTATTTTTTTGGTATCTTCCGCGAAATCTACTTTTTTTTTGACATCGGGGTTGGATCCTCGAACATTAAGCAGCACTCTTTTATAGTAAATCTCATTTTTAGCAGCGGTATCACTTTTGGACCGCAACCCCGATGTGCTGACAATTGCAATCTGGGGGCCATTATCTCGTTATTGTGTTTTTCGTATTTTTGAAGGGAAAACGACTTAAGGAACGGTGATTCAAGGGGTGTGGTGCGGCGTGATGGCGACGGGGGCTACCGGGTTTTGATTCGGGGTTGACGCTTTTGGGGAATGTCTCTTTGGGGACGGACCATCCCAAGGGCGGAAGCATTGTGTTTATGGATGCTTCCGCCCTTTTGCATAGGACGGGAAGTGAACTGGTTTTTCTTATTCGATGCCCACGTTTTTTGCGGCATCCAACAACATTTGATCTCTGTTTTCCTGACAGTGGGTTACGAGATTTTCTGCAAATTGTTCAAAACCTTTCCAATGGAGGACGGTATCTCCAGAAACTCCACTGAGATATCCATCAAGCCACAGCAGGACGGCACCGGCATCTTCTTCGCTGGAGTCGGCCATTTCCTTGATGAAGGAAGAGCAGGTAAAACTTGAAAAATCAATGCTTTGTTCTTGAGATTTTTTCATCCTGGCGGTAGCGTGTTCCGGTGCAACAATCGTAAACGCAAGCGCGATCATGAATATTCTAAAAATATTTTTCATGACTTCCTCCGGTAGTGAACCATCTTGGTTATTTGAGTGAGTATTCGGTTGTCCGATTTAAAAACAACAGGAGACGCTAAACTTGAAATTGGCGTAACTCCTGATCCAACAGGTTTGCGATGTTTTTGGAAGCCTGGGCCAACTCGGTGACGGAGGTACTGATGGTGACCATTTTGTCGGCTTCCTGGTGAACCTCACCCATGTTGTGAGTCAGTTCCATCGCTTTAAAAACAGTTTCGGCGACGGCATGGTTGATTTTTTCTCCATGGGCCGAAGTGTTTTCTACGGAATGGGTCATCTCATCCACCCCCGTGGAGGCTGAGGATACATTGCGTGTGACCTCACTGATACCCAGCGCAATCTCACTCACGCTACGGCTGACCTCGCTGACTTCCAAAGTCATTTCTCCGACCAAGTGTGATACCGCTTCGGTCTCTTTGGCCACCTCTTCCATGGATTGGGTAATGTCTGTGACAGAGTTGGATTGTTCGACCATGGCATCCAAGATATAACTATTTGTATTGCGGATGCGGGTTACCCATTGATTCATCCCCAGCATGGCGTCGTTGACGCTTTTGGTTTGATCTTGAATTTGGACAATTTTGTCCTGGATTTGGTTGGTAGCGTCTCCGGTTTGTCTTGCCAGTTCTTTGACCTCCATGGCGACAACGGCAAAACCTTTACCCGAATCTCCCGCACCTGCCGCCTCAATGGCAGCGTTGAGGGCGAGCATATTGGTCTGTTCGGCGATATCGCGGATGAGTCCTACCACTTTCATGATTTCCTGTGCCGATTGCGCCAATCTGGCCATAACGGCACCATTGGCTTCGACCTCTTGATGGGCTAGGTCCGATTCGGCGGCGGCGGCGGCACATCGATCTTTGACCCCTGTGAGGGAAACATTCATTTGTGCGACCGATTCTGCCACGGTAGCAATATTTTTGCTGGAACGCTCCGAGGCCCCCCGAACTTGGCTCATCCCTTCCGATTGTTTGCCGGAAGCATTAGCCACGGCATCCAAGCTGGCAGCGGCTTCCTCTGCTGCTGCGGAAATGGTCGCCATGTTTTGATTGATGTTCTGCGCGGAGGTCAATACCTCCGTCATATAACCGGACATGGCATGGACCGCCTCTTCCACCTCCGTCATGTTGCGATTGAGATGATCCGAGATGGCATTGACTTTAGCACCTTTATTGCGTAGTTCCTCCGCGCCGGATGACAGGTCGTTGGCCACCTGATTGAGATGGGTTGCACTTTTGGTTAATTCGTTGGAATGGCCGACAATTCCTGTCACCAGTCGTCGCAAGTAAGTCACCATGGTATCCATGGCCCGATTCAATACGCCAAACTCACCTTGTTTGTTTGGATCCATGGAGATGGTCAGATTCCCCTGGGCCAACAGGGCTGTTGTTCGCACAATCGCATTGACGGGTTTTAACACCAATCTTTGGAGCAGTGCGACTATGCCAAAACTGACAGCCACAATCATGGTCATGATCAGAAAAATCTTTTGGAGTGCATGATTACGGGCTTCAGCAAGAAGCATGGTGACATCGTTGAGGACCAATATGCTGCCGATCTCCTGGTCACTGAAATCATTCAAGGGAAAACGGGATGCTATCCACCGTTTACCATCCGATTGGGGAAGCGGTTCCGCAGTCGTTTGCGTGGCGATGGCGGCAAGACCGCGAATATCGGGGGAAGAAAAACTATAGTAGATCGTATCACCCACCACGATATCGGATTGATTGTCGGCAAAACGTTTGGCTGCCGTAAAGATGGATTCTTTGATGCCAATGGCAAACTCCAATTTGGTGATATCACGGGCGACGGACAAAATTTCTTCGAGACTGCCTCCCAACTCCGCAGAACCAAGCAGTTTTCCCCCTTGAAAGAGTGGGTATACCACCCGTAACCCCGGGCCGGCGCGACCCACTTCCAACCCGATGACCGGTTTTTGCGTTTGATTGGCTGCCAACACCGTCTTGCGAAAGGAAGAAAGGTCATCCCCAAATTGTTCCGGTTTATGGACTCTCAGGAAGCTGGTTGCGGGGGGGAGATGAAACTGAAATTGATCGATCCCGTAGTGGGGCAGCATCCGGTTTTTAAAAAACGGGACGGTGAGATCGGCGAGAAGTTTACGATCCTGAGCAGAAAATGCGGCGATGATGGCGCGATCATTGGCCAGCGATTCCAGCACCAGGGATTGATCTTTACCCCGAATGTGAATTTGGTTTTGTAAAATGTCGTTGAAGACTTTGGTCGCTTCCAACGTTTGGCGTTGAATGGCCTGGTGCGCTTCGCGGTAACTGAGATAACTGAACACCATCCCCATGGCCACCATGGAGATCATGATCAACAATACGATTTTAAAACGCAAACTGTGATGCCAACCCATGGAAACACATCCCTCCCTATTTTAAAATGGACCATTCCTCAGGAGTTTAACAGATGATTCCTTTATCGTGAACACAAGAACGCATCGTAAGTCAATTTACGTGCGACGCAGAAAGATGATATACGTGGAATCCAGCTCACTGCCAGCTTACTGGAACGTTTATGCCCCTTTCAGACGAAGAATTGTTTCATGTCATTACGTATTTAAAAAACGATCCACCTAAAGTTTCCCAGGCTTTGGCCCTTCTGGAGGGACCGCAGCCCCCCCCCTTGGGGTGGATGAACAAGGCCAGGGAAGCCATGGTTGGTTTTCTCGGACGGATGAATCAAGCCAAATCGATGATGGAGGGGATTGACCAAAGGGTTCAGGCTTTGGGTGCGGAGATCAACCAAAATCCTCCCCCATCGCGCCTGTTCGATATCAAAACCATGCTCTTGCATGAGGTGGGTCAATTCAGACAAGCCAGCGATGATCTTCAGCAGGAAATCAAAAAGCAGGAAAGCGGTCTCAAGCAGGTTCTCGATACCAACCTGCCCGGTTGGGAGACGGATGTTGGGGCATGTTTTCCAGTGTCCAGCGTGTCGTCACCGGTTGAAGAATCATCCTTTGCTAACCCGGTTTCGGAGGTTGGGACTTTATCCGAATCATCGGGGTTGTGTGATACATGGGTGCGGCATGGTCTCCCCTCTCCCCAGGACTTTGCGGATCGGGTCGCACCGGGTATCGCTTCAGGACAACCTTCGGTGTTGGTCGTCATCAAGTTGGCCAACATCCACAGACTTTTGGTGCGTACCCCGTCCAACACGCTGGAACGGTTGGCACAACGTATCCAGGATATTCTCAAGCTTGAGGCCAAATCTCAGGATGCTTTTGGGGTGTTGGATGCTGAACATATGGGGTTGTATCTCTGCAATATTCGCCTGCCATTGGCCACGGCATTGGCGCGTCGCGTTGCATCGCAACTGGCGATCAAGGTCAAAGGGCTTGACGGTAGAACATACACGCTAGACACGCAAACGACGGCACTGGTATCCAAAAAAGGTGAGGACAATCATACCCTGTTGAAACGGGGTCTGGCGTTCTTTAATGCGGATCAAAAATAGGGTGAAACCTGAAACGGGAATCAGGGTTCAAAAAACTTTTCCAGTTGGGCCACTGTCGCCATGATGTTCGTGGCATAGGCATCGTCTCCAGCCTCTTTGAGTTGCGCAATTTTTTCTGGAATCCGTTTTTGAATACCTTCCTGGAGAGAGGGGTGGACATATTCGACAATGGCGGTTAACTGATCATCAAACCGCGTTTTGAGCAGTCCCGTCGTCGTCATGGCCAGGATCCATCCCTGGAAATAAAATTCCGAGCCGTCAGGCAATGCCACAGTTTGGCACAACACTTTCAACTCCAAATTTTTCTGTTTTTTGAACGCAAGAGATACGGCATATAACAACACCAACCCCATGGGTGCGCTGGCGTCGAGTACCCGTGTGGAAAGGCTGTCCAAATCATCGTCGGATTTTTGGCTGGTTTTCGCTGTCAGCGTCTGTATCTCCTGATGCAACCGCTGGGATTCGCTACGGATCAGTCCTGACAATGCCTCGAATTCTTTGACCGATTCTGGTCGCATGTCAAACTGTTGGGCGGCATCGTGGATACGGACCGAAATCCGTTCTACCGTCTTGAGGGTGGTTGGGATGGTTGTGTTGCTCAGGAAAACATAGACGATGGATAAAATGGAGACGGCCAAGGCGGCAATGATCAGCGCATACGTCAACCGGCGGAAAAATTCAACATCGCCAAAGTCGATGGAAACAATCGCTCCCAGGCAAGCCAGGGCGATAATGACCAGATAGGTGGTGTGAATGGTTGCGGGGGTTTTCATCAAACAGGCGGTTATCTTGAGGAGCCTCCCGCAGAACCCGCATCAGGCACGCAGGACGGCGCGACGATCCAGGCTAGTGTTTGTTATGGATATTGATGAGGATGGAGGTGTGACCAATCCGCATGATGGCACAGTCGGTGAGAGGATAAGAGGCGTTGAGGCTATCGGTAGAATATTGAAAGCCGCAGCCAAACTCGCCCTCCATCTTCTGGATTCGCCAACCATGAAATCGGCTGTAACCGATGATCAGGTGTTCATGGAATAATTCATCATCGGGAATATGGATATATTCCTTTTTTCCTTTGGGATCATCCGAACCGCTGCCAAAAACGATGATCCGTTTTCCTTTCGCGGTGGTGATGATTTGTTTGGGATAATGGTCGGTTTTGATGATAATTTCCAACTGTTCGTAGCCGCCCAGGAAAATGACGAGATGTTCCAGGGTGATGGCCCACATGTCGCGGGAGACCTGTACCATATGTCGGGCGATGTCACTTGGGTGAGGGACGTATCGGTCGTCGAGATGGACAAGGGGGTTGATACGGACCAAGATGTGATGCATGTTCTCCAACCATGTGGCGAGAGTCTGGTGGTGCGGGAGGTGGAGACTGAGATGGGGCGCACGGGGGATGGACAGCGCAGGGATGGAAAAGAGTGCCGCCAATCTGGCTTTGACATCCCAGTGGTGAAAAAGATGGGGGTTGGAAAGGGCGGAAAGGTGGGTCAAGGCAAAAATCCGCGTCCCTACGGCGTGTACGGCGACGAACCAGGATCTAATTTCCCTGTTGTTCAAGAATCTTGGCGTCAGCGTTGAGAACATGTTCCAATCCGGTTTTGGGTGCCTTTGAATACTGTTCGGCGGATGAGGGGTGGGGCTTGAAGACTTTCTTTACACCCCTCGAAACGATTATACCCCGACAATGTTCCCCTTGTCATCATCCGTGTTTTTGGAAAAGGCAGTATTTCTGAACCCTGAAAAAAATGTGTGGTCGAGCAAGGTCAACCAGGAGTGTGGATTGTGTGGAAAGTTTCCAGGAAAGACTGGGTGGGCGCGAGGACTTCGATACCCCTGATGCGTCCCGACCTGACCACTATGGACAGGGATGCCCTGGCGCATCAACTGGGAATTTTTCCATTCCAGGATGACCATCTGGTAACGCGCTGGGAATTGGCTTGGTCGCAATTGTGGGATCGCAAGGCGATTTTATTCGATGATCCGGTCGATTGTATTGTGGCTCTTAAGGGGGCATTGGGTTGGCGGGATGGTGACCGCATCGCCGTAGGGGCGGGGATGCATCCGGCGTGGCGGGAAGGATTTGATGCTGCCTGGATGCGTGTGGTCTACCACGATCAAGATCCTTGGGAACGACCGGATTTTCCAGTCGGGGGTGATTTCGTCGGGGTCATGATGGAACATTTTCAAGGAGTTGTTGTGCCAGCTCCTACGGGTTCCTGGGTGGTGTTGGAGGATATTTCCTCAATGCCGGCCCCGTTGCCGGGGACGGGCAGGGGTGATATTCAATTGATGGCACTGGATGGGAATGCCATGATCCAGGGGGGGAATGCGGGGCTGGTCATGTGTCGGGACGAATCGTTGATTGCACGGCTTCAGGCGCATCGTCGGTATCCGTCGGCGTTGATGGCCCGTGTCGGTCTGTCGCAGTTGGAACAGATGGACGCGCTGTTGAGCCGGCGTTCATTATTGGCTTCCCGATATCTTGCGTTGCGCACGGGGGGGTGGTTTTTCATGGCACCCAGGGTGTACTCACCGCAGTGGTGGCATGGATTCACTCTGATGTTTCACGATCCATCCCGGCGGGAAGGGTTGCGAAAGTTTTTACACAAGGGAGGCATCCAGACGGGTTCCCCCTGGCCTTTTTCCTGTCCAGAGGTGCAGACGATGGCCGGGCGTCGGCGTTTGGAGGCGCACGGATTAACCTTGCCATTGTATGCCAGTTTGAGCGACGCGGAGCAAAAAAAAATCATCAACCGCATTCACCGCTGGGTGGGGCGTGGCGGACCGTTGTGAACGATGCCCTTAGGGATGTGGAGGATGGAGCTTAGGGTTTGCTCTCCTGGGCAATCCATCGGTCCAAGGTATCGGCGATGAGATTGCCATCGTTGGCTTGTAATGCGTGGCCCGACCCGGAAGTGACCCGTTCCGCCCGCCGCCCCAGGGCTTGAACTTGGGTGAGATCCTGACTTTCAGAGGGGACGATGGGATCGATGGAGAGAAGTCCTTCGGGTTTGCGGATGATGGACAAATAGTAAGCCTTGGGGTGTTCCCGGTGGTTGAGCCAAAACAAAAAATTGCCCGGTTGTTCGGGGTCCAGATCGGCATAGAGTCCCTGGGAACGGTTCAGCGTTCCCAGACCGGTCAAGGGGGTGATCATGGCCAGAGGGGTTTGGGTGATGAAATTGGCCAATCGGGCGGTATCGGTCCCACGATGGGGGGCGGCGATGGTGATCAACCCGCGAATGCCGAGGTCCGGGCGTTCCACCATGGCCAACCGTAAGGCGACGCCACCGGCGGAATGACCGGCGGCAAAAAGCAGCGTCTTGGGCTGTTTTTGCAAGAGGGAGGCGACGATGGCTTCTAGGATGGTCCCCTGGTATCGTATGGGGGCTTCCGAGGGGAGATCAACTAGGTAATAATGCTGCGTCGGGGTGCTGGAGGTGGCTTTCAAGTGGAAACGTCCGTTGGGTTCCACCAGAAAGGTGCCACCGGGGTGCCAATTGTTTTTTTCCAGGATGGCGAGGATACCGCTGTCACGCCAAGCATCGGGGTCGCTGGCATAACCGTGGACCAGGAGCAGACTGGACGAAGGGGGATTGGCGGCCTGGGCTTTGGAAACCGCCACGAAGAACAAAAATATGACTGCTAGATAAATGATTGGGGTTAATGATCGGGGTTTCAGTATTTGTCGCAATAGGGTTTTCATGGCAAATTACCGGGATCATGTTGTCAAGGGGTGGAAAAAAAATGGGTCAACAGGGTTTGCAGATGGCGAATGTCTGCCAAACCTGCCGTTTCGCGGATGGAATGCATGGCCCAGGAGGCGACCCCCAGATCCATGGCTTTGATTCCCAGGCTGGCCGAAAGGGTGGGGCCGATGGTGCTGCCGCAGGGGAGGTCGGCACGCATGGCAAAATCCTGCCAGGGGATGGCGAGCCGACGACATAACCCTTTGAGTTCCCCTTCGGCGACAGCCGAGTGGGCGTAGCGTTGATTGGCATTATGTTTAAAGACGATCCCGGCATTGAGGCGGGGGGCGTTGTTGCTATCGTATTTGTCGGAAAAATTGGGATGTATTCCGTGGGCATTGTCTACCGAGGCCATGGTGGCACTGGACAGAACCCGCCCCAATTGCCCCGGATCGGTGAACAGACGTTCGAGGACCGATCTTAGAAACACCCCTTGCGCCCCCACAGGACTCAGACTGCCAACCTCCTCGTGGTTGAAACAGGCTATCATAGGCAATACCCCACCCCCTTTTTCCATCGGGATCACGGCAGATGTTAACGCGGTGACCGCAGCAAAACAACTCAGAAGATTGTCCAACCGCCCGGCGGTGATCCATCCCTTCTCACCCCCTATGCAACGGGGCGGGGCGACATCGACCAGCGATAATTCCCAGGAAATGGGATCCCATCCGTGAAAATTGTCATCAGGATATTGGACACCCAGGCGTTCTATGATCCAATCACGAAACGGGGGGAGGGGATCCTGATTTTTGTCGCAGATATTTTGGAGAAGAAGAGGGGAAAGATCGTCATGACGGCGGATTTTGGCACCGTCGTTGGCCTCACGATTCAGGTGGATGGCCAAGCTGGGAAGGATGGCTACCGGTTCGTTCAGGTCGAAGAGAACATGGCGCAACCGGGAATCGGCATTGATCAGGGTGAGTTGTCCCGCCATCCCCAGTTCGCGGTCAAACCAAGTGGTCAGAAGAGGGGAACCATACACCTCCACATCCAAGACGATATGGTCGGATTTGCGTTTGCACGGCGTTGGTTTCAGTTTTAAACCAGGGCTGTCGGTATGGGCACACGCGAGGCGGATTTTGGGAAGATCTTCGCCGTAATGTGTTTGCGCTTGGATAGGCATGACAAAGGCGATGATGGCCCCCGGTTGTCGTTGGACCATGTATCGCCCCCCAGGATGCAAAGACCACTGGGATTCTTCGTTGAGTGTGACAAATCCGTGGTTCATCAGAATTTTTTCCATTTGGACAACGGTATGCCAAGGGGAAGGGGATGTGTGGAGAAAGGGGGTCAGACGTTCCATATCCGTGGACCTGTTATTTCGCGGGTGGGAGAAAATTTTTTGAATCATGAATGTTTTTCTGTAGTTTCTCCATGGTTGACCGAAACAATGGTCATGAACTTTGGAGTGATCTTCGTGCGGATGTGAATGAAACCCATGTCCAACACCCCCCCTTTGCGATTATCATGTCGCCGTCCTACTCCATTTCCATTGTGCAGGTGTCCAGAACCGTGACAAAAAAACTCAGCATTGTCATACCATGTTTCAATGAAGCCAAAACGCTGGCTCAGTGTGTTAGTCGGGTTTTGGCCCTCGCCGACGACACGCTGGCGTTGGAAATCATCATCGTCGATGATGCCTCATCCGACCAGAGTTTGCACATTGCCCAGGGACTTGGAGAGCGGCATCCCGAAATTGTCATATGCAATCACGCTGTCAATCAGGGCAAAGGGGCGGCACTCAGGACAGGTTTTCAAAAGGCTACGGGAGACTACGTTGCCGTCCAGGACGCCGATCTGGAGTATGATCCTACAGACCTGAAACGGTTGATTCAACCCATACGCGATGGCCATGCCGACGTGGTATTTGGTTCCCGATTTCTTTTTACCGGTTGCCATCGGGTTCTTTATTTTTGGCACTCCATGGGCAATCGCTTTTTGACCTTTTTGTCCAATATGTTTACCGATCTTAATTTGACCGACATGGAAACCTGTTACAAGGTCTTCAAGCGCGAGATCATCCAAAAGATTAAAATCGAGGAAAACCGTTTTGGTTTTGAGCCGGAAATCGTGGCCAAAGTGGCGGATATGCGCCTTCGGGTTTATGAAATGGGGATTTCTTATCACGGACGCACCTACGATGAAGGAAAAAAAATCGGCTGGAAAGATGGTTTTCGGGCGTTGTATTGTATTTTGCATTATAACTCCCATAAGGCACCGATGCCGTTACAATTTTTAATTTATCTGTTTATTGGTGGCGTCTCGGCCCTTTTTAATCTGGCGGTATTCCTGTTTTTGATTTCCATGGGGGTCGGCGTCACTTTGGGGGCACCTGTTGCGTTTGCGGCGGCGGCGGTGATGAATTATCTCTTGTGTCTGATGATCCTTTTTCGCCACAAAGCGCGGTGGAGTGGCCCGGTGGAACTCCTGTTCTATACGTTGTTGGTCGTGGGTGTTGGTCTGATTGATTTGTTATCTACCACGGTGTTCATCGACTCTGGGATGGGGGCGGCTAAAGCCAAGTTAATGGCGACTTTTCTGGGACTGATCCTTAATTTTTTCGGGCGCAGACTCCTGATCTTTTCGGAGAAATCTCGGGGGAGCTGGCTTCCCCAGGAAGATGATCAAGGTCTGCAATGACCGATCCTTCTGGATTTGTCGGGGTTGCGGTCCGCAGGTTTGCAGGTGCTTTTCTTCTTGGTGTTGCGGCAGTCTTTGTTGCGCTGGCGTTTTTTATCTGGCCCTCTTCCGATGATTTTAATTTTGCACACAGTTATCGATCCCAATCGTTGGTCACCTGTCATGCGCTGGTGGCGGGGGATGCGGTTGCGGTGGACTTTCCGTGTCACCGTTATTATTCCTTCGATCACCCCACCCGCCATGCCACCCTCTTCGATCTGGCGGCCAACGAATATTTAACCTTTGTTGGCCGATATTTTACCAATCTTCTGGCCTTTGGGGTCCAGGGGACGTTGCTCGAGATTGTTGGTACTTTTCATCTTTATCAAGTCTATCCGATGGTTTCTTGGGCGATGATGCTGCTGTTTTTTGGGGCAGCCTGGTTTTTTGCCCGGCAGTGGGGTTATACCGATACCGTTCTCTCCAAGGGGAAACTGGCTTGGGGCTGCCTTGGTTTTGTCGTCCTTTATATGCAGCACATGCCCCATTTGGCGTCATCCTTTTACCAGATATCACAATTGCTGATGCACCAAACCTGCAATGCCCTCTCTTTGGTATTGATGGGGGTTTTGTTGTGGCACCGTCGTGGTCGGGAGGGGTGGCGGAAACGGTTTTTGGCGGTTGTGGCCCTTTCCTTGACGGTGGCGGTGATGGGGGCGAGTGAAATTATCCTTTTTTGGAATGGGACGATGATTTTCCTGATTTGGCTGCTGGCAACCTGGAAACGGCAGGAAAATATCAGTTTTTATCGGGTTTTGTTGGTATTGGCGTTCTTGGGGGCTTGCGCGGTGGTCTTTGCGCCGGGAACCCTGTCTCGGATTGGCGAGACTTCATCCGGTTCCACCACCCTGTGGGCAGGCTTGCAGAGCAGTTTCCTCTGGAGTATGCGTTATATGGTCTCCTGGAGCTTAAGTCCAGTCCTTTGGATCATGACGTTCTGGATGGTCCCCTATGCGCAGAAGGTGGTCAGTCAACAGGGATGGTTGGATGGGGTAAAGATCCGGCATGTGCTGGTTTTTCTGATTGTTTGGGTTGGGATGATCTGGGTTTCCTGGTTTTTGCTGGCGGGAATTGGCCGGGAAATGCCTATGAGGGTGGTCAATGGGATCTATTTTTATTTTTTGGTATGCTGGTTTTTGGGTGTGCATGGGGTGCTGGGTTGGTTGCGGAGGGGGGCTACCCTGGAATGGCTGACCCAGGGTACGTTCAGGAGATTTCTTCCGGTACTTTTGTGTGTTGCACTGGTATTGCCTGGTTCGGGATTTTTGCAACCATCCAATAATTTCTTACAGGCGATTGATGATTTGCGCGGACCATTATGGGTTTACCGGCAACAACAGTTGCAGCGACTTGAGCGCATTCGTGCGGCGGTCGATTTGGGGCTATCGGAGGTGGTTGTGCCACCGTTCACGTTTAAACCAAAATCTGTTTTTTATGAAGATATTTTGCTTGATCGGGGCAACAATTGGCGCAATCGGCACATGGGTGCCTTTTATGGTCTGGTAACGGTCCATCTGGGATCCGTGGCCAGACAAGGGGAGACTCCTTAGATGATCGACGCTTATGGGATGGCCAAATTCAACCGCGACCGTTTTGATACCCTGTGGCGGACGCTGGGGGAACGATTGGATGAAATTCGTCAACGTGACGGTCTGGCCGGGGTGGTCGAAGCCCTGAAAATTCAGCAATTGGAGTGCGGATTTATTCAGGATGATCTGAGCGATGTCATCAAATATCGCATCATCAAGGAGAAGGAGCCAGGGCGTTATTTCATTGTGCAATATAATGCGCGGCGGGCCATGCGTTTTGCGGGGGCGGGGCGTCGGGTACCACCGACGGGGAGCGTCAGCAGTAATGGGGGGTGTTATTTGTGTCGTGACAACGTGCGCTGGCAGCAGCGTGGTATTGAGTGCGGCTACGGTGTGACATTGGATTCTCCGAGGGGGCAACGCCATTATATCATTTGGATGAATCCATTTCCGCTGATGCCGAACCATGTGACGGTGGGGGCCTCGCAGCACCGCCCTCAGGGTTGGTTGCAGCCCGATCCCGATATGGGGGGATTTGTAAGCCGTATGGATGAGATTGGTCATGATTTTCTCGCCTTGCTGGGACAGATGCCGGGCTATTTGGGATTCTACAATGGCGACGGGGCGGGGGCTTCGATACCGCATCATTTCCATTTCCAATTTTTTAAACGGATTGATGGCCAGGGTGCCTTTCCTTTGGAACGTGCGGCGTTCCAGGGCGGGCAATGTGATGCCACGTCGGGTCCATGGGTGGTCCCCAATTATCCGATCACGGTGATCCATTTTCGGGGTTCCAGGGAGCAGGTGGCGCGGCAATTGGGGGATGTGGTCAGAAAGTGGGAAGGGATGTTTTTTGATCCTGGGGCGATTACCGGCAACCTGATCGGTGCGTTGGATAGTTCAGACCCCAACCTGCCCAACCTGTTTGACGTGTATTTTATTCCTCGCGACAAAACGTTCAACCATGGTCCGGGCATGGTGGGGGTGATCGCGGGGCTGGAATTGTTGGGAGAAATTGTGTATTCCACCGAGGAGGAAAAACGATCCTTGGATCGCGGGCAGGTCAATTATGACTTCGTGGAACGGGTCATCGCCTCGGTGGAGGCCCCCCGTGCCAGGGAATTATGGCAGTCGGTACTGGGCGACAAGGGGCTATCGTAGGACAGCAGAACCAAGGTACGACCTGACCCAGATGGTGGTACGACATTCCTGGGCAGGTCGTGGGATTTCAAGCGTTCCATGTCAGGACTTCAACGTGGAGAGCAGGTTGACGGACAGGGCGATGATGGCACTGGCGGCACTGGACAATCCGACTAGGTTGATCAGGTGAAAACGGGAGCTGTGGGGGCAGCTACGACAGTAATCCTCCCGCCATTTCATCTGGCAGCCTTTGCGAAAGACTGGATAGCCATCTGGGCAGTGACGGATTTCTTGGTGGTTGCTCATGATTACCTCCCGGCGGTTTATTGTGTGCGTTTTGCATCTTGCTTGAGATATATTCAAGATCCATGCCGAGTTTGTAATTTATTGTAAGTTTTTAATCTTATTGTTAAATATTTTTTATCCCAAGTGATTTTTATCATGGTGACGGTCGTACCAAGCCAATGATGCCTCATTCTCGGTTCAGTTTTTCCCCCTACGGCAGGCAACATTTTTCCAGGCGATCACGGAAGGCGTTCACACGCCAGCCGAATCCGGTTTTCAGGACTGTCGCATCCTGCCGATGGAGAATCGGCGGTTTAAACATCCCCTCCTGGCCGCTTGGCTGTACGATTTGCATGGCGTTCAGGGTGACGACCGATCCATCTTCGGATTTTTTTTCTGCCAGGACCATGAACTGGGGATCTGTCCCTTCGCCGACGTTACCCTTATTTTGATCCTTGTTGCCTTCCTTCTGGTTGACCATGGCCAATGCTTGGCCCATGGCATGTGCGCGTGCTTCGGCAAAGCGGCCACGGGCCAAGGCGTTGGCAAAGGTTTTATAGGTTGCCAGGGGTGGATCTTCTTTGGTCTGGATTTTGGGGGTGTCCTGGGCAGCAGAGGCTTGGGCAGTGATTTGCCACGGAAACAGGACCACCAGCGGCACCAAGATGGAAAACACCCCGATTCGGTTTATGAACAAGCTCACGGAACAAAGGATCTCCGAACGGTGTGTCCCCCTCAGGGGTGGAGTTGTTTTTTAATTTCTTTGGCCATCACTTCGGGTGCCGTGGCGTGGCTGAACAGGGCCACCATACGGCCAGCATCATCCAGCAGATAGGTCGATGAGGAGTGATCTACCAAATAGGCTTTTGGATCGTTGGTCTTTTTGGGATCCACGGGAGCCTTGGCGTAGTAAACGGCAAACGTCTTGGCAGCCTGTCGAATTTCTTCTTCGGTACCTGTGAGTCCCACAAGACGGGGATCAAACGCGGCGGTGAAGTCTTTGAGCTGCGCGGGTGTATCTCGTTCGGGATCGACGGTAACGAACAGGGGGGTTACCCTTGCCGCATCTTCCGCAGAGAGAAGCTTCAGTACCCGAGCGATGATCTCCAAGTTGGTGGGGCAAACGTCGGGACAGTAGGTGTAACCGAAATAGACTAGCAAAAAGGTGCTGCGATAATCTTCCAGACGTTTGCGGGCACCCTGTTCATCTATGAGAGAAAAGCTTCCCTTCAATGGCATCGGTTCCATGGAACCGGCCTGGGAGGGGCGGGAATCAAACATCAATACCAGAGCGAGCAGCACCGACAGGAGAGACCAAGGTTGGTGCCGATGGCGGGAATGGTTGCGTGTCATAAAAAGCCTCCTGGGAATCAATGTCCATTGTCTGTTTTATTCTGGGGTTTGAAAGGAGGTCAAGCATTCATTATGCCAATGTCAACATATTGAAATGTATGTTATTTCTATTTATGAAAGAGGAATTGATTCGGTGATATGACACAGACGATGTTGGATATGACACAGCCAGGATATGACGGTCGCGGGCGTCATGGTCCCGACGTTGGTTTTGTGACGTTGGGTTGTGATAAGTGCGATAGGGGAAGGAAAAGATCTTGAATTTCCAGGGATAAGAATCAGCCCTGCTGGGATGGTTCGGGTTATGCATTATAGCCGGAGATTCCATGTTATTGTCTGCCAAGGAGCCAGCTCATGTCCGTATTGATTCTTCAGAAGCAACGTGATCGATTTTTACTGAAGGAGGGGGAGACCGTTCTTTTGGAGGGGATCAGCCGTCAGCAGTTATTGAAGATCCTGCCACGGTTGAAATCTCGTGGTTTTATTGTGGACAACGTTGCTTTATTACTGGGAAAATTATAATGGATGCGTTTGCGTTGAAGACATTGGAAGGGTTTTCATGTCTGGGGGATAGAATTTGCGAGTTGGAAGGTGGCCTAGCGCATACGGGTGCGTTGTTGGCCGCTTCAATCGACACGGCACAGCAATCCTTTGAGGTAGCGTCCTTCGGGAAAGGCCAGGGCAACGGGATGATCCGCCGGTGGACCCAGGTAACGATGAATCGTGGCATTGCGACCGGCATCAACGGCAGCATCGGCAACCACCTTGGCAAAAAGGTCAACCGGCATGCGGCCCGAACAGGAAAAGGTTAACAGTTGACCGCCAGGGTTGAGTAATCGGAACGCGAGCCAGTTCAAATCTTTGTAGGCACGGGCGGCGCGATTGAGGCCCGCTTGGGAGTCGGCGAGTTTGGGTGGATCCAGCACGATGATATCGAAAGATCGTTTGGCGTCGCGCCATTCACGGAGTTTATGGAAGGCGTTGGCTTTGCAGTATTCAAAGCGATCTTCGGGTAGTTGGCTACGTTGAGCGTTTTCGGCGGCTTGGTTGAGCAGGTTGGAAGAAGAATCGAGATGGACCACATGGTCGGCCCCTGCTGCGATGGCGTTGAGTCCGAAGCCACCGGAGAAGGAGAAGGTGTTGAGTACCCGCATCCCGTGGCACCCATGACGGATCAGGAAGCGGTTGTCTTTTTGGTCGAGGTAGAATCCGGTTTTATGACCATGCCAGGGGTCGATGGCGTAGGTAAGGCCGTGTTCGCGGATGGGTATTGTTTCGGGAGGGGCTGTTCCGAGGAGGGGTCCGATGGATTCGGGCACCCCCTCTTGGGAACACACTTCGCCGTCGGTGCGTTCCATGATCCCTTGGGTTCCGGTCACATCCAATAAAATCTGTGAGATTTCGCGTTTCCAGCGTTGTGCGCCGGCGGAGGTGAATTGTCCGACAAGCCATGTCCCATAGCGGTCTATGGTGACACCGGGCATTCCGTCGGATTCGGCGTTGACGAGACGGAGGGCGGCGGTTTCATCTGTTTTTTCCGCCATGAACGACCTGCGAGCAAGGGAGTGTTGCAGGCGGTTTTGGAAGAATGCGGTGTCGATGGGTTCATCGGGGAGGAAACTCCAGATGCGGGCGACGATCTGGGATTGGCCGGAGAATGCGCCGAGGGCGAGGATTTTGCCTTGGGCGTCTTGGATGGCGACGGTTTCGCCAGGATCGGGTGTGCCAGAGGATCGGGCGACGGCACCGGAGAAAATCCAGGGATGACGGCGAAGCACCGACTTTTCCCGTCCGGGTTTGAGCATCAAGGAGATCATGGACTCTTCCGAATGGAGTGAGTGGTGCTTCGTCTCTAGGAGGTCCAGAGGTGAATTTCCAGTTTTTATTGAAGCCGATGTGGGGAATCGAACCCCAAACCTTACGGATTACAAAACCGTTGATATAGGCCAATATAGGCTAACAAAGGCCATAAACAAAGGGAAAATCGGGTTTGAAAGTGGTCATTATTGGTCTATATGGGCCATTGCGGTTGACAGTTGGTTGACAGTTGGTTGACACAAACAAGGTCTTGAATATTTTTTCCTCGTAGCCAGAATTTTAGAATTTTCTTCTCCTTGACGTATCAAAAATGGTACATTGCGCTTTATGTTACTGATTCGATTTCCTGTCCATTTTTTTAAAAGCGGTACTGGTTCAGAACCGGTTCGTGACTGGTTGAAAAGTCTGGATCCCCAAGACAGGAAAATAATCGGTGAGGATATCAAAACGGTTCAAGTCGGTTGGCCTGTGGGAATGCCGTTGGTGCGAAAGTTGAAACCTGATCTCTGGGAAGTTCGCTCTAGGTTACAGGGAAGGATTGCACGGGTTCTTTTTACATTTGAAGATGGGAAAATCGTTTTGGTCCATGGTTTTATAAAAAAAACCCAGAATATACCACTTCAGGATTTGTTTATTGCCGAAAGTCGGATTTCTGAAATAAGGGGACGAAAATGAACGGTTCTTACCTTGGAAGTGATTTTGATGATTTTTTGAAGGAAGAGGGAATCTTGGCCGAAGTTGAGGCAACGGCCATTAAACGGGTTTTTGCGTTCAAGATTAAAGAGATGATGGAAGAGAAGAACGTTTCCAAGACTGAATTGGCCCGGCGAATGAAAACAAGCCGTGCCTCTGTTAATCGGCTTTTGGATCCTGAGAATCGTTCTATTACGCTCCAGACTATGGAAGGTGTGGCACTTGTCATGGGTGTACGTTTGAAGATTGATTTAGTTCAAGGTTAAGTAAGGAATGATCGCTCCTGATTGACATCCTGCGATGATGCGGTTGGGTAAACATAAAAAGATATCAATGGCTTTTTGGAGCCGATGTGGGGAATCGAACCCCAAACCTACGGATTACAAATCCGTTGCTCTGCCAATTGAGCTACATCGGCTTTTTGTTGATTTTCCACTTCGGTGGTACCACCCACCCGCATCCTGACATAAAACCGGATGAGTTTCCAGTGTGGATGGTAATCCTGCGCCACACCTTCCTTTCCCAGGCTGTTTTACCCTGGCCACACGATTGACATTCTCAAGGGACAATGCCTATGGTACGTGCCAAGCTTTGCAACCCCTTGATTATTTAATTCCTCGCCAGGTCACCCGAACTGGGAGCGTGTATGATAAAAGCCTTCCGCAACAATTCCGGTTTCACCCTCACCGAAATGGCCATGGTGGTCATGCTCATGGGTATCATTGGCTCGATTCTTGTGACCTCCCTGAATGCCAGAATGAGCCAGACATCCTACACGGTCACAAAACAACGGATGGCGGCGATCAAGGAGGCGATGATTTCTTTCCTTCGAGTGAATGGTCGTTTGCCTTGTTCCGCAACCGTCACGGATATCGAGACCGAAGATGAAGGAAAAGAAAATGCTGATTGTTTGTCGGAACTCGATATTGCCAATAGTTTTGGAATTCTTCCTTGGAGTACATTGAAATTATCTCGTGAGGCTGTGATAGATGGGTGGGGTAATTTTTTTTCCTACCATATCAGTGTGGAAATAAAAAACTGGGTTGTTAGTGGCAAATTTAGCGATACTGATCAAGGTGATTTCACCGTTTTACAAAAAAAATCTGATGGAACGGGAACAGAGCAAGTACCCGAGGTTGTTTTCGTCATGGTTTCTCACGGTCCAAATGGCAAAGGGGCTGGTACGGTCAAAGGTACGCCGAACGCACCGCCAACGGGTCATGTACACGAACTGGAGAATACAAATCTTGATGGTACCTATGTGAAACGTGATTTTTCAGATAATACGGATCTAGTGACGAATCCCAATGGGCCTTTCGATGATATCGTTGAATATATGACGGTAGGTGATTTGGTTGGGCCTCTGATTAAGGAGGGATCCGTGCAGTCTTCCGCAGCAATAATCTCAAAGAATAATTCTGATCTTAGTGAAAAAATAAGAAAAATAAGGTATGCATTATTCTATTTTTCATCATCACAGTTGGATGATCCCAACGAATGTTCTTTCGGTAAATGGACAGCAAACACCACTATGGTTTATGGAGGTCAACGAGTCCCGACAATATCTAATGGTCATTATTATGAGGTTGATGGTTTAGATCCAGAAAGTGACGGTAAAACTGGTATAATTGAGCCAATATGGGCAATTGACGGAACAACATTAGTTGATAACCATGTTACATGGAAGGATAAGGGTAGCCTTACCGATTTTGAGAGACATTATCGACATCGTCTTCCAATGGGCGATAGCTATTCTACCCCTCTTGGGACAGAGGCTGAGGCTATCGTCGATTCCGGTGCTGGTGTTCCATACTCAATTTTGGGTTTGTCTTCCTCTGACATTGATGATCCATGGAGCAAAACTATCCCAAAAGAAAAGCTTATTTATGCGGTTCATGCAGAAGTTGCGATGACAGCCGATGATTATCGGGCCGGAATTTTTTTTAGTTATACTCTTCAGGGTGCAAATGGGGTGGCTTATAGGTTGCTTAGTCGGGGGCCGAATGGAGATTTGGATACAGATACAGAGGAGGGTTGGTTGCTATCAGCCTGTGCCGACGATGATATGTGTACGGATGTTCTTGTTTCTGAGTTGGCATCTGCAATGGCCAATGTAGGCATTAAGGTGGACTCCTTAACTTGTCCATGATCACAACGAGAGAAGGACACACCATTTACCTATATTTTCTGCACAATAACTGCCATGGATCATAAGCAAACAGGGTTCTCACTGATTGAAGTTGCCATCGCCATGGTGATCATGGGGTTGCTCGTCGGTTCTGGTATCCTCCTGGGAAGATCACTCATCGGTAGTGGCCATTCCCAAGAGATTGTGGCCATGGCAACCGACTTGAACATTGCCGTGAAAAATTTTAAGGAACGGTATCACTATTTTCCAGGAGACTTGCCAGACGCTAAGGATGATATTACAGGTATGGACTTGAGTTGTCATTATAACAATAAAAATAGTGCAACGGTCCAGATCGGGAATGGTGAAATTGATACCTCCTCTTTGACGATCACGATTATTGATTCTGACCATCACCAGGTGATTTATCACGGTTCAGAGGCCACCTGTGTACCAAACCACCTCTACAAAGCAGGACTCATTCAACGGATTCCCGACAAGGATGGCGATATCGTTTCAAGGTTTGGCAAAGTACGGATCATGGCGACCGCGCAATCGTCATTCAAGGATGTCGCCCTGGACGGTCATCCAGACCATATCATCCAATTGGAAAATCTTCCCGTCGAGATCGCCAGAGATGTCGATCGTTATCTGGATAATGGTGATATCACGACAGGCCGAATGCAGGGTATCAACGCAACCGCCCCATTGGCTATTGATCCCGATCCCAACAACCAGCCGGAGACGGTGCGATTTTACGCGGTGCCGCTTTAACCCGCTCCATAATCATAATGAGTGTTCTCGTTTGAAAACAAGCAAGCGAAACACGTCAAAAAAAATCGGCAGGTTCGTTGTTACCGTAAATCCCGATTGTGCAAATACATGAATGAAATCGGCTATGCGATAATTATACTCGAAAACATTTTGATCACCCTTGATCAATTCTGCCAGATAGGGCAACGTCTTGCCAACCAATGATCCGTGGTTGGGCTGAATCAAAAGAACATGGCGTTCACTCAAACGCATCATTTGTTTGGCCATGGGTTCAAAATTTAAAAAATGTTCCAACATGCCATCACTGGAGACAAGATCAAACGTTCGGGTTTCCTGTTCCACATCCTTCAATGCCACCGACAACCCTTTTTTTGTGCAAACCTGGATGGCAGACGGTGAAACATCAATCCCCAAACAATTTAATCCTGCCTGGTGATAAACCTCCAGGATATGGCCCAAACCGCAACCGACCTCAATGATCGATGTCGGTGCTAAAGATGGCAGAACCGAACGGATGACCCCCCTTTTGGCGCGAAACATGAGCCGACCCAGGCCCGTCAGACGCTCCTGTTCACAGGAACCCAACCAACGTTTTTCCCACTCCTGGTATAATTGTTGATTGAGCATGGTTAACTTCCTAGAATATGGGGTGATAATGTACCGGGTATTTTTCCAATGGGCCATTCGCGCACTGTTTGCGGTCAACCTGGGGGTGGGTATCATCCTGTTTACACCATTGAACGCAATACTCCATGCCCCGCTGGTCGTCGATGAAGCTCCGGGACATGGAGAAGTGATTGTGATTCTTGCTTCTGGCATCTATCCCAATGGGCTTCCAGACTTCTCAACCTTGGTCCGTTTACGTAAGGGGGTAACCCTGTATCGTCAGCACGTGGCACCCAAAATCATGACGCTCGGCGGCGGTGTGCGTGGGAAGGACGGACGTTCTTATGCGGAAACCATGGCCGATGAGCTGGTCCACTATTATAACATTCCTCGGGAAGCTATCCTGACTCACGGCGAAACCTCCCATACCTACGCCGATATTACCTCCATGGTAGCCCGTTTTAACAATGATTTCGATTTCAATCGATCCATTTTTGTCTCCTCAGCCTATCATACCTACAGGATTAAAAAAATTCTTCTGAAAAAAAATATCGCCGGACCCGTTGTTTCCGCTGAATCTTATGAAACAGTGCCATTGCGGAGGATTGATCGGTTGGTTTTCTTCCGCGACATCTCGCGCGAGTATGTGGCTCTGATCTATTCCTGGGGGATGGGATGGTTGGAATTTTAGATCAAGCCTCTATTGTAAAGAAATTATCCAATTTTTTTTATTAAACCCGTGAAATGGCAAATGAACTTTGACACCGCCTGGGGGTCATTCAGGTCCAGCAATGGTGGTGGTGGTTCGATGCCGATGGCCAATTCAGGCATATCGGTGGCAATGGCGATGATGTTGGTCAGCCTTTTGATTGTATCGGGATCGGTGACACCCTCGCGATAGATGGCAATCTTGGGGTGATCATCATCCTTATATCCCTCGACAAGGACCAGATCATGGTGCGCAAACAGGGTGAGTTGTTGGTCCAAATCCGGTTCTGCGCCAGGATCGAGTTCCTGAATCAAAAACCACCGCTCAGGGCAGGCAAATAACACGGTCTTGGCACCTGCCTGGCGAAAACGGTGGGTATCTTTCCCCGGTGTGTCCGGGTCGGCTGGATGATGACCGTGTTTGATGGCCCCAATACGGAACCCCTCACGGCGCAGTTGGGCAATCACCTGCGCCATGAGGGTGGTTTTTCCGGTGCCGCTGGGGGCGGCAAATCCAATCACGGGCGGTGTTGGTCTCATCCGCCGCTGACCGGAGGAAAAAAGGCAATTTCATCCCGGTCAGAAACAGGGGTATCCTCCTGGGCGTACTCCTGATTGACCGCGACCCGCAGGGAAGGATCCGACAAGGCTTCGTGATGAGGGGAATCCTTGTCGCGTAAAAACTGAATGACTTGCCTGACCGTCCCCACCTGCTCGGGAAGGGTGATCCGCTCCTCGGCAACCCCAACCTTCTCGCGAATCCAGGCAAAGTACAAAATACGGGCCATGGGATCGTTTCCCTCACGGTGAAAAGTTAAAAACCTACAGCCAACTGCATGGTCGCCGAGTCGGATGTGGTACCGGTCCCTGTCCTGACCGCCCCCCCTTCGACGGAACTTGAATCGCCTGTTTTGTAATCCTTATCATGGTTCCACTCCAAAGCGATATCGGTATTCTCGAATAAGGTGATTTTCAATCCACCGCGCAACCGGTGCTGTGGCATCATCAATCCGATGGCCTCCCCAGTCTGTTGGTATCCGGCGGCTGCCGTGGTTGCATACCCCAGGAGATCCCAGGTATAACCCAGTTCAGTATTGACCGCCCAGGGGCGTGCGCCATCGGCGTTCCACAGGATTTCACTGGTATCCAATTTTTTCAGGGCGGTGACATATTCCACCAAACCCGTCCACGAGGCCACGTCCAACCGGGCGTGCAGACTTAAGCCGGGGATGTGTTTGAACATGGTGGTTTCGTCCAAATCGGAGTCGGTCAATCCATCGGAATCTTCGATGGCACTGATAAGATCCGTACCCAGATGGACGGTGCCAAAATCGTACTCGCGGTTATAGGCCAGATTGCCGCCGTACCCAATCAAATGGCTGTCTTTTGCGACTTTTTCCGCCTCTCCGTTAAAAAGATAGAAAGATCCACTGTAATAACTGGTGTTAAATCCCAACTGTAACGCCGATTCCTGGGTTTCGCCCAGATCAAGCCCCAGAGGATCGGTAACCATGAGTGTATCATAGCTGCCAAAGGGGAGGGTCATCAATCCGCCGGTGAAAAAGAATGGGGTCACCTCGGCATTGCCGATGGTTATGGTCGCCTGATCAAGATCGACCTCTTTGTCGGGTCCATCTTCCTCGTGGAGCAAAATAACCTGACCGGAAACCCAGGGATTGATTTTGATATCGGTAACCAATTCGGCGGTCGCCACGGTCACATCGGAGGTGTTCTGCTTGGGTGTGGTCAAATCGCCGTCATGATTATTATTCCAATTGGCTTCGACCTCGACGGTCCCGCTGAAAGAAATACGATCACTCCACTTGAGTCCTGAACGATCGATTTTCTCAGGTTGTGTCTCTGGGGCAGATTGGGTAACCTGGGAAGATTGAGATGGAGTTGTGGTTCCCAGTTGTTTTTTTAACGCGATAATTTCACGTTGTTGTTGCTGGAGTAGTTTCCACATCTCCTCACGGCTGGGCAATTCATCAGCTACGGCGGCGGTGGCTACGGACAGAACCATGCATGATATCAATATTGTCCCTGACGATTTTTTCATGAAAGAATATCCTTAAGGTAAAGCAGACATCGGTTACTGAGGCCCCAACCCCGCTACAGGTTCCACTGATCGGCTTGATGAAAAAGGGACTTGAGGAGAAAAATCGGGGCGTTTTGGGGGCGTGACGGGTGGTGTTGTCTTCGGAATTTTCACTCCATTATTTGGAAGAAACCTTATGCCCACTACGGAAGCGATTTTGTTTATTGGAGATATTTTTGGCAAATCGGGGCGTACCATCCTGAAAAATCGTCTGAATGATTATAAAAAACGTTATCATATCAAAGCCGTTGTCGCTAATTGTGAAAATGCATCCGGGGGAATCGGCGTAACCCCCGCTATTGCCAGGGAATTGTTGTCCCAGGGGGTGGATGTCCTCACCTCAGGCAACCATGTTTGGCGTTACAGGGAGATATTCCGATTCCTTGAGGAAGAAAAAAGGATGATCCGTCCCTTGAATTATCCACCGGGGGCACCGGGTCATGGGATGATTGTGGTGGAACTGGATATGGGGTTTCGCCTGGCGGTGTTGAATCTGCAAGGGCGGGTTTTTATGGATCCATTGGATTGTCCATTCCGAGCGGCGGATGCCTGTCTGAGTAAGCTGACTTTGGGGCGGGATGCCCATGCCATCATCGTTGACTTCCATGCGGAAGCGACATCGGAAAAAATGGCCCTCGGATATCATCTGGATGGACGGGTCTCGGCGGTGGTGGGAACCCATACCCATGTCCCTACCGCCGACGCACGTATATTGCCCCGTGGGACGGGATTCATCACCGATGTGGGGATGACTGGTTCGTATGATTCCATTATCGGCATGGAAACTTCTTCGGTGATGCCACGGTTTTTGAAAGGTTTGCCAACGCGGTTTGAACCGGAAACTTCCGAAGCGACCTTGGCGGCAGTCGTCATTGAAATTGATCGCGCCAATGGTCGCTGTCTCAAGATGACCCCCGTGTTGGCGGGGGGGCATCTTTTGGGCAGTCATCCATAGTAAAGGTGCCATGGCGTGACGTGCTTGGAAAGAGACCCTTGGATATTGCTTTCAAAGTGGTACAATCTCGGTCGGTAGAGGGGTGATTTGGCCCGAGGTGCGTATTGTTTGCGAGGATGATGCCATGAAGAACAGAGAAAAATTATACGAGGGTAAGGCCAAGGTATTGTTTGCTACAGACGATCCCCATGTCCTGATTCAATATTTCAAAGATGATGCGACCGCTTTCAACGGTGTGAAAAAAGGGGCGATTCATGACAAGGGGGTGATCAACAACAGGATCACCGAACGGTTGATGACGGTCCTGGAAGCGGTCGGAATACCGGTCCATTTCTTGGAACGGATCAGCGAACGGGAACAAAAAATCCGCCGGGTGGACATTGTGCCGATCGAATTGGTGGTGCGCAATCGGGTGGCGGGTTCCATGGCCAAACGGTTGGGTCGGGAGGAGGGGGAGATCTTACCGCGTCCCGTTGTCGAGTTCTATTACAAGTCGGACCCGTTGGATGATCCTCTCATCACGCTGGACCATATCGAGGTGTTCGGTTGGGCCAGTGCCGCCGAGGTCGCCTGGATTCAACAGACCGCATTGCGTATCAACGATGTCCTGCGGGGTTATTTTGCCAGTATTGGTATCCATCTGATCGATTATAAGTTGGAATTTGGTCGGCTCAGTGAAGACCCCCGGAAGCTGGTCCTGGCCGATGAAATTTCCCCCGATACCTGTCGCCTTTGGGATATGAAAACCGGAAGAAAACTGGACAAAGACCGTTTCCGGCGTGATTTGGGTGAAGTTTCCGAGGCTTATCACGAAGTTGCATTCCGTATGGGGTTGTTTACGACTTCATCCTAATGCTTTTGATCACTGGAGTCGCTATGCCCCATGATCCGATGATGGTTCTGCCGGGAGGGTCCGCCCTCACCTTGTTTCAACAACAACGCCTAGTACAGCAGGTGGGCGGAGGGTGTCGGGCGGTTCAGGCGAGATTTCTCCTCTTTGCCGATCTTTCTTGTCCCATGGAAGAACAAGATCGGGTACGTTTGTACGCGCTCCTGGACTGTCCCCACGAAGAAAATAATGCCCCGATGTTCCAGGAGGGGGACTCTTTGGTCATCCCGCGTGTGGGGACGATCTCCCCATGGTCCACCAAAGCGACGGAAATTCTTCGTAACGTCGGTTTGGTGGGGGTACGTCGCCTGGAGCGGGGTATCGCCTACCGTTTTGAAGGGGAGGAACCTTCGTGGCGGGTGGGTGCTGAGGTAAAACGGTGGATCCATGACCGGATGACCCAGGATGTCCTTTGGGATTTGGAATCGGCGCACAGACTGTTTACCATGCCCGATCCGAAACCGCTGGGGCGGGTGGGGATCATGGCTATGGGGATGGGTGCCCTGTTGGCTGCCAATGCGCGTCTTGGGCTGGCTCTCTCCGAGGATGAAATGGTCTATCTGGTTGATGCCTTTACCAAACTGGGCCGTGATCCTTCCGATGTGGAACTCATGATGTTTGCCCAGGCCAATTCTGAACATTGTCGCCATAAAATATTTAATGCCTCCTGGACCATCGATGGGATTCCACGTTCTGAGACGTTGTTCGGGATGATCCGCAACACCGAGGCGGTTTCGCCTCAAGGGACCATCAGTGCCTATACCGACAATGCGGCGGTCATGCGCGGGGATCAAGGGGGTGCTTTTTATCCCGATCCTGAGACGGGTCGTTATGATTTTCACGTCGCTGAGATCGATATTCTCATGAAGGTGGAGACCCATAACCACCCCACTGCTATTTCCCCTTTTCCGGGGGCGGCTACGGGTTCCGGGGGTGAGTTGCGCGATGAGGGGGCGACGGGTATCGGGAGTATCCCCAAGGGGGGGCTGACGGGGTTTTGTGTCTCCAACCTGTTGCTTCCGGGGGCGCGGCAGCCGTGGGAAATCGATACGGGGAGACCGGAGCGGATCGTCTCCGCCTTGGAAATCATGCTGGAGGGGCCGTTGGGGGCTGCCGCTTTCAACAATGAATTTGGTCGCCCGGGGCTGGGTGGTTATTTCCGTACCTTTGAGATGATCCATGCGGGTGAGGTGCGCGGCTATCATAAACCGATCATGATTGCGGGTGGTCTGGGTCATATTTTTAGGGAACATGTCGCCAAAAAACCGATTCCACCCAGTGCTTTGATCGTCCAGATCGGGGGGCCGGCGATGCTCATCGGATTGGGCGGGGGGGCGGCCTCTTCCCAGGCGAGCGGTTCGGGTCAGGCGGAATTGGATTTTGCTTCGGTACAACGTGAAAATCCAGAAATGCAGCGGCGTTGTCAGGAGGTGATTAACCGGTGTCGGCAATTGGGGGAGGATAACCCCATCCTGTCCATCCATGATGTGGGGGCGGGGGGGCTGTCCAATGCCGTCCCGGAAATCATTCATGGGGCGGGCAGGGGGGGGCGAGTTGAGTTGACCGC
>PEAO01000096.1 GCA_002753615.1 Magnetococcales bacterium DCbin2 | reverse complement strand
TGGGTGCAACTCTTCCTTCACTGTCGATGGAGTTTTACTCTTGCAAAGCGGGACGGACCATATATGGGGGATTGCCCCCAGGGTTTTGACTTTAAATAAAAAGCTCCCATTTTTGCTTTTGACTTTGTTTTTTACTTTAAATCAAAAGCTTAAATCTAGAAACCTTTTTGTTTAAATTCAAAAGAAAGGTCAAAAGCGGAACATGGAAACCTTTTTATTTAAATTCAAAAACAAATTCAAAACCCTGGGGGCAATCCCCCAGACCCCTTTTTTCTTTTAATAATTTTCTAGGGGGTGTCAGTTTATTATCGAATGTCAACACCCCCTAAATCTGCGAGAATCCACCAACGCGACGTACCGATGAACGACCTTAAGGCCCCATACCATTAAAAAGCTTCATGGGTCGTGACATACGATGCACATCCACGCCAATCCCCTGAACCCCAGGATCAAGAACCCGAAATGTTTGCGTCATATTGTCAACATGGCTGGTAATTTGGGTCATCCGTTTCTGAATACCATTCATCTCCTTGGAAATACTTTTAATATCGTCGTTCAAGGAGATGACCGTTTCTTGCATAGTTCCAACCTGAACGACGATCACCGGAAGGCTCGCAACATGGGCATCCATCCGGGTGATGGTTGCACGCATGGCGGCCATATCCTTGGCCATGGAGATAAACTGGGCATTCATGGTATTCATGACACCCACCATGAAATTCATACGCGAGTTCATGACCCAAAGCATCAGCAAAAAGATGATGGCGATGACCGCCAAACTGATCATCCCCACACGCAGTATTGCGGTAACCCTCTTGGCAACTCGTAAATTCAGCCCGCTCCGTACCGCCATGGCCTTTTTAAAGTCCTCAGCACCACGCCGCAACGCCTCATGCTGTTCCACGGACAGATCCATCCCCATCCACCTCTCTTTATCATGCAGTGACAGTTTTTCGTTTTGCCAGCGGATAATATAAAATCGGAATGATCCAAAGGGTTAAAAGGGTCGAGACAAAAATGCCAAAGATCAAGGCAATGGCCAAACCGCCAAAAATGGGATCGTCGAGGATAAAAAATGCCCCCAGCATGGCCGCCAACCCGGTCAATACAATCGGCTTGGAGCGAATAGCACCCGCCATGGTGACCGCCTGATCCGGGGCCACCCCTTTGGCCACCGTTTCGTTGATAAAATCGACCAACAGGATGGAGTTACGCACAATAATCCCCGCCAAGGCGATCATGCCAATCATGGATGTGGCGGTAAACTGGGCACCCAAAATGGCATGTCCCGGCATCACCCCGATGATGGTCAGGGGAATGGGGGCCATGATCACCAACGGTGCCACATAGGAACTAAACTGGGCCACTACCAACAGATAGATCATCAACAACCCCACCCCATAGGCAATCCCCATGTCCCGAAAAGTCTCATAGGTCACCTGCCACTCCCCATCCCATTTGATGGAATAATCGGTCTGATCCTCCGGTTGGGCAATCAGATGCTGGACCAGGGGAACACCCGATGGCGTCTGGACCTTCTCCAAAGATTGATAGATTTCACCCATACCATACAGGGGGCTATCGAGTTTGCCGGCCATGTCGCCGGTAACATAGATCACCCGAACCAAATCCTTATGATCGATGGCGGCATCCAGAGGGGATTCCACGACGCGCACAAATTCACGCAGTGGAACAGCCTTTTCCCCCGGGCGTTGTTGCGGAACCTCCAAATTCAAGAGGATATCCAAATCGGACTTGGCGGCAACGGGCAATGCCACCCGAATGGGGATGGGATATTTGGCATTTTCGGTGTGCAAAAAAGAGACATCACTGCCATGCAGGGCAGCGGCGACCAATTCACTGACCTGCCGTTGCGAAACACCCAGTCTAGCCGCCCGAACCCGGTCTACCTGAAGCACCCACCGGTGAACATTGGCCTCCATGCTGGAATCCACATCGACAATATCCGGGGTCTGACTCATGGTTTTGATTACGTTTTCAGCCAATTGCCGCTGACCATCCCGGCGCGGACCGTAGACTTCCACCACCAAAGGCGATTGTACCGGCGGACCCGGCGGCACCTCGACAACCTTGACATTGGCATTGAATTCCCGGCCAATCTTTTGTAACGGCTCACGCACAGAAAGGGCAATTTCATGGCTTTTCCGATGCCGATGGTGTTTGTCAGCCAAGTTGACCTGGATATCTCCCATATGGGGTTCCTTGCGCAGATAATACTGCCGAACCAAACCATTAAAACCGGGAGCCGACGCGGTTCCCGAATAAATCTGATAATCGGTCACCTCGGCAACGGTGGCCAGATACCCCCCCAAAGCCGACATCACCCGACCGGTTTCCTCCACCGGGGTCCCCTCTGGCATATCCACAATCACCTGAAATTCCGACTTATCGTCGAAAGGGAGCATTTTCAACACAACCTTCTGGTCATAAACCAGATAAATGGAACCCAAAATCAATCCCAAAACACACAATCCAAGAATGATGCGGTTGCGGGTCGCGGCGGGGCTGGCAATGAACGGACGATAGAGATACCCGAACAATGCCATTAATTTTTTCGGGGCTTCATCCATGGGGGTATGGGTCGTCTCACCCTGGTGTTCATGGGCATGGCTGGCCCTATTTTTTTTATGGACACCACCCAACCCTTTGTAAGTTAACCAGGGGGTCACCACAAAAGCGACGACCAGACTGATCAGCATTCCGGTACTGGCGTTGATGGGAATGGGACTCATGTATGGCCCCATGAGACCGGACACAAACGCCATGGGAAGCAAGGCACTGATCACGGTAAAAGTAGCCAGAATGGTGGGACCACCCACCTCGTCCACGGCACTGGGGATGATATCCAACAACGACAGGGAGGATCCATGCATATGACGATGGATGTTTTCCACCACCACGATGGCGTCATCCACCAGAATACCTATGGAAAAAATAAGGGCAAACAACGACACCCGATTGAGGGTAAATCCCCAAGCCCAGTTGGCAAAAAGGGTCAGGGCCAAGGTGAGTACGACAGCGGTTCCTACGATCAAAGCCTCGCGCCAACCCATGGTAAACAGAACCAGGAGGACGACAAAAAAGGTGGCGAAAGCGAGCTTTCCAATCAACTTACTCGCCTTGGCGGCGGCAGTGACCCCATAGTTGCGGGTCACGGTAAACTGTACATCGTCGGGAATCAGGAAACCACGGGCCTTTTCCATCCGGTCGATGACCCCCTGGGCGATGGAAGCGGCATTGGTTCCCGGCTTTTTGGCAACCACCAAAGTCACCGCCGGTGCGTCAACGGTGCCGACCGGACCGGAATACGCCGGACCCGTACCAAACCATACCTGATTTTGTGGCTGATCCGGCCCCAGAGACACCTTGGCCACATCCTTCAGGGTGATCGGTTTGCCATCCCGCACATCGATGACCAAATCCGCCACCTCTTCGGCAGAGGCCAGATAAGTCCCCACCTGTACGTTCACCCGGTGACTTCCCGGCAGCGTCACCCCACCCACATTGGAAGAGACATTAAAGGCATTCAAGGTCTGGGAAATGCGCTCCAAGGTCATCCCATGGCCAGAAAGCAATACCGGATCCAATTCCACCCGAACCACACGGTCTACACCGCCGATGGTATAGACGTTGCGCGTCCCTGGGATCCGTTTCAACTCCGCTTCCAGGGTATGCGCCGTTTGCGAAAGCTCATAAGCACCGACCGTCGGCTGGGTACTCCAAAGGGTAAAACTGACGATGGGGACATCATCGATACCCATGGGTTTGATCAGGGGCTTTTGCACCCCCAGGTTATAAGGGAGAAAATCTTCGTGGGAAAATACGGCGTTATACAACCGCAAAATCGCTCCATTCCGATCCTCACCCACCTCAAACTGCACCGTAAGTACCGCCATCCCCGGTCTTGATTGCGAATAGATGTGTTTAACCCCTTCCACCTCGGAAATAATCTGCTCCGCCGGAATAGCCACCACCTGCTCGACCTCCGTGGCGGAAGCCCCAGGAAAAGGGATAAAAACATTGGCAAAAGTGACCGAAATTTGGGGTTCTTCCTCTTGGGGGGTGATGACGACGGCAAAAAGACCGAGGATAAAACCCACCAGTGCCAGAAGCGGCGTAATTTCAGAATTTTGAAACTGCGCCGCGACCCGTCCAGAAATCGTCATTTTGGTTTTCATGGTCAGTGTCCGGCCTGACTGGTGTGGAGGGTTTGCCCCGCTTTAACCGGATCCAGGGCCACTTGTTCTCCGACACCCAGCCCCGACAGGATTTCCACATAGCCATCTTCGGTGGTTTTTCCAGGCAAAACCCGACGCAATGTCGCTTGGTTTTGTTTGTCGATGACGTAGACCGCCGCCAACTCACTGCGTTGTACCAAAGATCCCTTGGGGATCAGCAGTTGTTCCCGGTTTCCAATCTGGAACGCAACCCGGACCAAGGATCCTGGGTAAAAATCTTTCAGCCCGTTTGGGAGGGTCAGACGAATGCCAAAGGCATGGTCTTTCTCATCGGCATAGGGGAAAATCGTCATTTTTTCTATGGGAATCGGAGATCCATGGTCTGGAATGATCCGCGCCTTGGCATATTGGCGCACCGCATCGACGCTGGACTGCGGGACATACACCAACACCCGCAAGGCATCCAGCGACATTCCAGAGAACAGGGGTTGGCCCACCTGTGCGGTTTCACCCAACTGAATAAAACGTTTCAACACATAACCGGAGTAGGGGGCATGGATCACAGCATCGGAAACGGTATCGCTGGCACTGGCAACCTGGGCATTGGCGGCGGCAACGCGCGCGTTGGTCGCTTGGAAAGAGGCCCTAGCCTGGTCCATTTGTGACGCGGTGACCATCTTCTTATCGAACAAGGTTTTCATCCGATCATGTTCGGACTTGGCCTGGGCTTGAGCCGCCATGGCCTCCTGGACCGAGGCTTTGGCCATGGCCAATCCCGCCTCTCCTTTTTCACCCTTGATCCGCAGCAAAAGCTGACCTTTTTCCACATAATCATTGACATCAAATTTAAGCTCAATAATCTGACCAGAGCTTTGGGAAGTCATGGTGGCTTGGTTGACCGCCTCCACCACGCCATCCTCCAACAGTTGGCGTTGGGTGGTCCGTTGCATGGCAGGAACCGACGGAATACCCGTCTCGGCCCAGGACGCCCCCATCATCATCCATCCCAACGGCACCACCAAAGCCATAACCTGCGACCAACCCATGGTCGGCAGCGTCACCGGTGTACGATCATGATCAATCATGGTATTCATGGGCGTCATTCTCTCCAGCAGATTCTTCATGTTTGGACGTTCCAAGCCATCCGTTGATTTGTTCCAGATCCTGGACAGAAAGAACACCCGCCGACATTTTCAGTTTCAAGCTGGCAAGAATAGTCCCATAGCGGGCATTGGACAGATTTCTTTCCGCCTGATAAAAATCCCGTTCCCCCTTGAGGACATCCAACATAGTGCGAAACCCTACCTCACGACTGGCGCGAATGCTATCCAGCGCACTGGCCGATGAATCACGCGATTGGGTAAATGCCTTGACCTGCGCCAATGAGGTGATCCAATCACGGAAAGCGTTCCGGGTTTCCCTCTGAATGTGACGGACAGTTTTTTCCAGATTTTTCCGTGCCTCCTCCAGGGCGTACACCGCTTGGCGAACACGCGATTGGGTCATTCCACCACTGAAAATGGGTACATTGAGTTGGGCGGTGATGGTTTCGTTGCGCTGATTGCCGCCATACCAGATGGCCGAGGCTTCGTTATCCTGAACCATGTGGCGTACAGAGACATCCACCGTTGGATAATGACCCGCCTTACTTTTTTCCACCCCCTGTTCCGCCTGGGTCACCGCCGCCTTCCGCATGGCCAGGGAATGGTTTTTTTCCAGGGCCATCGTCACCCAAACATCGGAATCCTCGGGAATCGGAGCGGGGAGGATACTGTCAGATTTTAGGGGGAGTATAACAAAATCTTTCGATTGGGGGCCAATCACCTCCATCAGGGTTTCCATGCTGGATTGCAGGTTATTGCTTGCGGCCAAAACCTGGGCCTGGGCCGCATCGGCACCCGCTTGCGCCTCCTGAAGATCGGTGATGACGGCGGTACCAGCCTTGAGACCCTCTTCGGCCAGTTTTAATTGCCTGGCCACCGCTTTGGCTTCGGTTTGGGCCAACGTCAGGTTATCCGCCGCAGCCAGCACATCAAAATAATGGGTCGCCGCACGCAACAGCAGCATCTGTTCCTCGGCCAAAAATTGATGCTCCGCCCCCGCCACCCCCGCTTCCGCCTGCCGGTAAGAGGCAATGCGATCCATATGGAGCGCAGGGATGTTCAAAGAAAGAGAATACCCACTGGTCGCGTATTGATCCCGATCATAGGTATGTTGTTTGGTCTCGGACCGGCTGGCGGAAAAATCTGCACTGGGAAGGAGTGCCGATAAACTTTGCGGTAGCTGCTCCGTGGCACCATCTCTCTGCTGGCGGGCAACCTGCAATTGCGCATCATTCTCCTGGGCCAGACGGACAACCTCCAAAAGATCCTCACCATAAACGACCGGCGAGAACAAAAGGCTGGCGGTCACAACCAGTATCAGGGAAAAGATCCGACTTTGAATACTCATCGCAAAAGAAACATCGGTAGTCACCATGAAAGTCCTTCGAAAATAATAACGTTATTGGACAATCCAATACATTACGGAAAACTGCGGATCAGACACGACCCAACGCACCTCTTTCGGAGCAAACCAGACGACCAACCTGGCTCATCACAGGAAACGAAATCACGAATCCAAGTAACATAAAAAGCAATTTGGAGACAATGCTCCCCGTAAAATAAATAGATAGACAAAAGCGGCGGACTTAAACGAAGACAATGTTACTGTTCTAAATTTTAATGTCTCGGAAAATAAGCAGGATGGCGGGCGTGGGAGAGGATAATTCGCAAAAATACATAGAATAAATCTTAGAAAACATACATCAGAAAAACAAACATCTCAAGCACAATGATCTTTATCTTTGAAAACAATCATCCTTCAATTGGATAACCGCACATTTTAGATGCCATTACCCAGTAAAATGGAGAATAGCCGAATTTTGAGTCACCTGCCTTCTCAAAATTTGTTCCAGGATAATATCTTTCAATTTTTCTCTGATTTCCATGGACATCACGCTGAGGTCATCCAGAGAAATTTGGATAATTTTGACCTGATTGCCAGCGATCACGTTGGCCGACGTTGTTTTCATACCAAAAGTGGATATTTCACCAAATAAATCGCCGGAGTTGAGTTCGGCCAGCACCACATCCTGTTTGGTAACCGTGATAAAGACCGATCCTTCCACAATGAAATACACACCATTGTGCAAAGAATTCTCTTGCAAAATCACCTCGCCAGCATCATAAACCCTGACCCCTTCGATCAAAACGGCCAGTCCATTCTTCTGATATTTTGTCATTTTTGAAAAAGAGGGGCACACCTCAATAAACTGCGCAATGACTTGTTTTGCGGCATTTTTTTCCAAATGATTGACATAGTGTCCTGTTTTTCTAGGCAATCGGGATATGGGAAGGCGATGTTCCTTGTTAAACTCGGTAATCTCCCGGTTCTGCCGGATAATGTTTGCAGAAATTTGCCGTATGATTTGATCTTTGATTTTTTCGCGAATTTCAATGCCAATGTTTTCGTAAAAATCGCGGTCAATGGTAAACAGGATGGTCGATTCCTGGGCCACGACACCGGCGGACCGGGGAAGCCCCATGAGAAAGGCCATCTCGCCAAAACTGTTCCCAGGCCCCAGAATGTTTAACGCAATCGGACTCTCGGATCTCACGATTCTGACTTTTCCTTTGAGAATAATAAAAAAATTGTTGCACACATCCCCTTCCCGGACAATCGCCTCCTCCGGTGCGGCCATGATCAGTTTTTGATGAAAGGAGACAATCTGTCTCTTCTCATAACCTGTAAAAGAATTAAAGAATGGGATAAAAGATAAAATCGCAAGAAGTTTATCTTCAATATCTCTAAAATCTCTTTTAACAATACAGTTGGCGACATATTGAGAATTTTCACTCAATTTTGTCTTAAGCACCTCTTCCGTGATCGGTTCCACCGGACCCAGGCCGCTGGAAGAGAGCGATTTCTTCTTTATTTTCCCAAAGAGATGCTCGTACAAAGTTTTTGCTTCGAGAAACCGGAATTGATAGCGGCCAAATGATAATTTATCGCCATCATTCAGCAGGACTTCCTTGTCTCCAAAGTTCACACCATTGACATAGGAGCCAAAATCACTGTCCAAATCTTTCAAATAATAGCCGTGCCGTTTTTTTGTGATACTCGCATGTTTTTTGGCCACGGTATGGTCGGGAATGATAAAATGATTCCCCACGGAGGATCCGATCATGAACGTTCCCGATGATTTACGCAGGAAAGTCCTGGTGACGAAAGGGAACATATAGTTGAGGATCCCCTGACCATCATCCTCTGGAACCTCTTGTTCCTGATCAAACTTTAAAGAAGATTTCCCATCGACGACGACGATTTCGACGTTGGCAACGTAATCACCAAAAAGACAGGGATAATCAACCCGTTGAAGAAAATCGTCACCGGAAACAACGGAAAAAATCTCCTTAAAGCTGGTTTTCTCGATCCAACCGGAGTTGTTGATTTTTTCAAGGAAAAGTTTGGCTGGATCGATCATGGAATTTCCACAGGGGGCATGTAGGGGGGTTCAAGAATGGGCTGGTAAGATTCACGCAAGATCAGCACCGTCCGAAAAAACATCATCCAACGATTGGGCATCAAAAATACGGAGGCTCCAGTCTTCCAAAGCTGGCCGCTCGGCTGCGGCTATTTTTTCACTGGCCCAGGAAGGGAGGTTGCCAAAGCGACGACACAACAGGCGCGTCAGGATCTTGGCCTCGCCTCTTTGTTCACCCCGCTGCTCGCCTTCCCACTTTCCAATATCATATGTCGATAGAACCATACTGGCTTGATCATGAAGATCCTCCTTATACCGCTCGTAGGCCGCTCTCTCTGGCCCGGAGAGTTTCAATATATCAAGCTGCTCCTTGGCTTTACTCAGACCACGCGCCGTGAATCCCTCACGAATTTCCTCATTTTTAAGAAAATACACCCATTCATCCAAGGGATCGCGTGCAATATCATTGAAGCGATTGATCTTAATAAGATAATATTCAGGATAAATGTCCGAAACGGCATTCCTGCGAAACAAAGACTTTTGACCCTCACTGAGGCTCAATTCATCGTTGGTGTGTAACCCTCGGAAGGAGGTCGTCCCTTTATAGACATAGTCTTCCCCCTGGCCCAGGTCGAAATACATAATACTGATAGAAATCACCTTCGGTACACCGGCATAAGGCTCTCCCTCATGGACATGTTCGGTCACCGTCTTGGCGGTTCCATACAGGAGTCTTTGCAAATAATCTAACTGCCGTTGAAACTGTACCTCGATCAAAATCAGTTCACCATTTTTGTTCTTGACCTTGATATCGACCCGATTCAATTTATCATGCTGATTCTCTTGATTGCTTTCACTCTCCAAAATTTCCTGGATACAAATATCATCCCGCAGCAACTCGCTCAGGAACCCCTCCAAAATCTCAAAATTGGCCTTGCTGCGCAAAAGCCGTTTCATCGCCCAATCAAAGCTGATCAACCGCCGTTGTTTCATGGATGCTGGTTTCCTCCGCTTTACTAGATATGAATGGCGCGACGATCAACGGCCAAGGCGGCCTCTTTGACCGCCTCTGCCAGCGATGGATGGGCATGACACGTCCGCGCCACATCTTCAGCCGCCAGATCACTCTCCAGTACCAACACCATTTCGGCAATTAAATCACCCGCCTGGGGACCGATGATGTGTACCCCAAGGATACGGTCAGAAGCGGCATCGGCCAAGATTTTAACAAACCCCTCAACCTGATCCACCGCCCGCGCCCGCGAATTGGCCGAAAAAGGAAATTTCCCAACCCGATAAGCGATCCCATCGCGTTGCAACCCCTCCTCGGTACGACCGACCGCCGCGATTTCCGGGTCGGTATAAACAACCCCCGGAATATTTTCCCACCGGACATGCCCCCCCTGCCCCACCAACCGCTCCACGGCACAAACCCCCTCCTCCTCCGCCTTGTGGGCCAACATCGGGCCACCAATGCAATCGCCAATGGCCAAAATTCCCGGAACCACCGTCCGGTAATGATCATCCACCGGGATAAAACCACGCGCATCCAGCGCAATGCCCACCCCCTCCAACCCCAAATTCCGCGTCTGAGGAACCCGACCCACCGCCACCAACACCCGATCCACCTCCAGTGCCACCGCAGCACCATCACCCACGGCGGGACGCAATGACAACACCACCCCCTCCGGCGTCACAACAACCGATTCGGCCCGGGTGGACAGTCGCAATTGCAACCCCTGTTTCATGAAAACACGCGCCGCCTGTTTGCGCAAATCACCATCCATCCCCGGCAACACGCCATCGGTAAATTCAATGACTGTTACCTGACTCCCCAGCCGCCGCCATACCGAACCCAGTTCCAACCCGATAACCCCCGCCCCAATGATCGCCAATCTGGGGGGAACCTCCTTCAAAGCCAACGCCTCGGTGGAACTGATGATATGTTCGCCGTCAAAGGCAAAACCCGGCAGTTGCGCGGGCAAGGATCCGGGGGCCAAAAGAATGTTTTTGGCCGCCAAAGTCCGCGCTCCCCCCTGTTCATCCACCACCGAGACTTGACCGGGTGCCGTGACCGTGGCTCTCCCTTGAATCCAGGCAATTTTATTTTTTTTAAAAAGAAATTCGATCCCTCCGGTCAACTGCGCAACGATCCGATCTTTGCGTGCCATCATGACGTTCAGGTCCACCCCCACAGTACCGCACAGCACACCATGCCCCGCCAAATCCCGCCGGGCCATCTCCAACAAGTGGGTTGAATGGAGCAATGCCTTGGATGGGATACAGCCGACATTCAAGCATGTGCCACCCAAACCACGGCCTTTATCCACACAAACCGTCTTTAACCCCAGTTGCGCCGCCCGGATGGCAGCCACATACCCCCCAGGGCCAGCACCGATGACAATAAGATCGAATATGTCCGACATAGATCCTACCTCCCTCTGGTAAGAATCAGGCCCCAAGCATGATCCGGGTTGGATCTTCGAGGCATTCCTTGACGCGGACCAGAAATGAAACCGCTTCCCGACCATCCACCACACGATGATCATAACTCAGTGCCACATACATCATGGGACGCGCCACAATGGATCCATCCGGCATCACCATGGGCCGTTGCTGAATCTTGTGCATCCCCAGAATACCCACCTGGGGGGTATTCAAGATGGGGGTGGAGAGGAGGGAACCAAACACACCCCCGTTGGTAATGGTAAACGTCCCCCCCTGTAACTCTTCCAAGGTAATTTTTCCCGCATCGGCACGGCGTCCAAAGTCAACGATGGCTTGTTCAATTCCCGGAATGGAAAGAAAATCGGCATCCCGCAAGACTGGGACCACCAAACCATGGCGGCTCCCCACCGCAATGCCAATGTCATAATAATTTTTATAAACCAGTTCATCCCCCTGGATTTCGGCATTGACTGCGGGAAACTCCTGCAACGCCGCCACCACCGCCTTGACGAACAGGGACATAAACCCCAAACGGACACCATGTTTTTTCTCAAAGCTATCGCGATAGGATTGGCGCAACGCCATCACGGCGGTCATGTCCACCTCGTTGAAGGTGGTCAGCATGGCGGCGGTATTTTGCGCCTCTTTCAACCGTTGGGCGATCCGTTGACGCAGGCGCGACATACGGACCCGCTGTTCCCTGGGGCCGGAAACTGGCGCGGGGAATTGCCCGGAAACCGATCTCTTTTCCCCATCTCCCCCCTGTTGGGAGGCGACCTGACCCACCTCCGCGATAAAACCTTGCACATCCCCCTTGGTCAGACGATGACCGGCACCGGTGGCTGGAATCTGGGAGGCGTTCAGATGATTTTCCTCCAAAATTTTGCGCACCGAGGTGGACAATTTGGGAACCTGGGCGGCCAACACCGTTTTCGGAATCGGCGTTGCCGTATCTTCCCGCACGTTTCCAGAAGGGGGCTTGGGTACCGCTTCTCCCGCCTCCATCTGCGCAAGGAGGCCACCCACGCGGATATCGGACTCCAGCGGCGCGACAATCCGGCTGAGAACGCCGGAAACCGGGGCTGGTACTTCCATGGTCACCTTGTCGGTCTCCAGTTCGCACAACACCTCGCCCGCCACCACGGCGTCACTTTCGGCCTTGTGCCATCGGACAACGGTGGCTTCCATGATGGATTCCCCCAATGGGGGGACTGTGATCTCAATCGTCATTTTTCCACCTGTCAGTTAAGAGGCTGTTCCAGGGCGTGTTGATATTAAAAAAAAATTATTAAAA
>PEAO01000187.1 GCA_002753615.1 Magnetococcales bacterium DCbin2 | reverse complement strand
TTTTTTCTTTTAATAATTTATTCTTTCCGAGGCATTTGGACGTGCCAATTTCAAATGCGATTGCCCTGGCAGAATCCCCCTTTTCTCTGGATGATCTCCCATCCGTTGCGCAATTGGCCGATGCTTGCAGGGTTTTGCATGACGGCGGGGTTGTGGCGCATCCCACCGAGACGGTCTATGGTTTGGGGGTCGATCCTTTTCAGCCCCAGGCTTTGGAGCGACTTCTGGCTTTGAAGGGGCGCGATGCCGCCAAAGGATTTATTCTCCTCATTCGCAACACGACCGATCTTGACCGGGTTGCCGATATGCCATCGCCGTATGCACAGCGGCTTATGCATCATTTTTGGCCTGGTCCGTTGACGTTGCTGCTCCCTGCCCGGAAGGGGTTGTCCGGTTATGTGACCGGGGGGCGATCTACTGTGGCGGTCAGGTACTCTTCGTCCCGACATGTGGCCATGCTGCTGGAGGCTTGGGGTCAACCGTTGGTCTCAACGAGTGCTAATTATGCGGGTGACCCACCGCTTCGAGACGGTGGGGCGGTGGCGGATCGGTTTGGTTCCAGGGTACATTGTATCATTCCGGGATGTTGTCAGCCGGGGGCACTGCCGACAACCATCGTCGGGTTCGATGACCACGGACCGAAAATTGTGCGGCAGGGGGCACTGACGGCCCGGATGCTGGCTTGTGTCTTGCCTAGTCAGACGGGGTAACCGCGAGATTGCTTTTTGGTAAGTGACGACAAAGTGGAAATGGAACATTGAACAAGGATGGGAATGTGTGATATGGAGTTACATGTGTTTGGAGGAGAAGAGGTTCAGCGCAAGGATTCGGTCAATGGATAGGTGGCGTGACGGTGGGATTCGGGGGTGATTCAAGACCCGGTATGGAGATCCCCGCGTGTCCCCGTGATTTGCCCCCTTGCCCTGATGGGAAAATTCTTTAATCGTATTGCAAGGGTCCCCCTATCGTGCATTCAAGCACCCTGGCCAAACGTTACGCCTCGGCACTTGCAGAACTGGCAAGCGACCGCGGCCTGCTAAAAAAAGTCGGTGATGATCTGCGCCAGTTCGTGGCGGTCGTCGCGGTGACGCCGGAACTCGGCCCCCTGCTTGCCAATCCGACCATTTCCCGCGAAAGGCAATCAAAGATCATTGACGCCTTCCTATCCCAAAGCGGAAGTGATCCCCTGACGGCCAATTTCCTGAAACTCCTGATCCATAAAAGACGCATGGTCCTGGTCAGTGATATTGTCGCCGCTTACAGTCGTATCGAAGAAGAGCAAAGCGGTGTGGTTACCGTTCGGGTCTCCGCGCCCAAACCTTTGACCAAAGCTCACGAAGAACGTTTGGCCAAACTTCTTTCTACCAAGACCGGCAAGGATGTCCGCCTTGATTTTGGGCTGGATCCAGAGCTTCTTGGTGGCATGGTTGTGCGGATTGGTAGCGTTATGATGGATTATTCGGTGCGTGGTCAATTGAACCGGTTGAAAGCGCAATTGAGAGGGTAATTCGATGCAGATCAGTATTGCCGAAATTAGCGAAATTATCAAAAAAGAGATTGCCGACTTCGGCAAAGAGGTGGAGATCTCGGAGGTGGGCCAGGTCATCGCCGTCGGGGACGGTATCGCCCGGATCCACGGCCTGGATAAGGTCATGGCGGGGGAATTAATTTCTTTCTCTGACGGAACCTTGGGGATGGCACTCAACCTTGAGGAAGATAACGTCGGTGCGGTCGTCTTTGGCGATGATTCTGGAATCAAGGAAGGTTCTACCGTCAAACGAACTGGACGCATCGTCGAAGTCCCTGTGGGGAAGGAACTCCTGGGGCGTGTCGTCGATGGTCTGGGCATTCCCATCGATGGCAAGGGGCCGGTGGGGGCGAAGGAATCACGCTTGGTGGAGGTGGTTGCGCCGGGTATCGTCTCCCGTAAATCGGTGCATCAACCGCTCTATACCGGCCTGAAGGCGTTGGATGCCCTGGTTCCTATCGGACGCGGCCAGCGTGAGTTGATCATCGGCGACCGCCAAACCGGAAAAACCGCCGTGGCGGTGGATGCCATCATCAACCAAAAGCGGACGCATGAAACCGATGCCCCGGTCTATTGTGTCTATGTCGCCATCGGTCAAAAACGCTCTACCGTGGCCAAGGTGGTCAAAATCCTCGAAGACAATGGGGCCATGGCCTATACCACCGTGGTGGCGGCGACGGCGTCCGACCCGGCTCCTATGCAGTTTCTGGCCCCTTACAGCGGTTGCTCCATGGGGGAATATTTTCGTGACAACGGTATGCATGCCCTGATCGTCTATGACGATCTCTCCAAACAGGCGGTCGCCTATCGTCAGATGTCTCTGGTGCTGCGTCGTCCTCCCGGGCGTGAGGCTTATCCGGGTGACGTGTTTTATCTCCATTCGCGCCTGTTGGAACGGGCCGCTAAGTTGAGTGATGCCCTGGGTGGTGGCTCTTTGACGGCACTTCCTATTATCGAGACTCAGGGCGGCGACGTGTCCGCCTATATCCCTACCAACGTGATTTCCATCACCGATGGTCAAATCTTTCTGGAATCGGAACTGTTTTATTCGGGGATGAGGCCGGCGATTTCGGTGGGACTTTCGGTTTCTCGTGTGGGTGGTGCGGCGCAGGTCAAGGCGACCAAGCAGGTGGCGGGTTCCTTGCGCTTGGATTTGGCACAATATCGTGAAATGGCCGCCTTCGCCCAGTTTGGGTCCGATTTGGATGCTTCCACCCAAAAGCTGCTCCATCGGGGCGAGCGTTTGATGCAGTTGCTTAAACAGGCGCAGTATAATCCGCTCTCGATGGCGGAGCAGGCGGTTGTCCTGTTTGCGGGAACCCGTGGGCTTTTGGATAGTGTTCCCGTCCGCGATATTGCGGCGATGGAAGCCAGAATTTTGGAACATGTCCGTGGTCAACATGCCGATGTGCTGGAGACGATTTGCAAGGAAGAAAAACTCTCCGAGGCCACCGAGGAACGGCTGAAAGGGCTTCTCGCTGCGTTGGTTGCCAAGTTTGAAAGCACGGCGGGGGACGATTCATCGTCGAAAGCCTGATCCCATGGGATATGATTAACGCTCATGCATTTTACCTGCTGACCGGAAAGCCGAAAAATGGCCAATCTGAAAAGTCTGCGCAATCGGATCCGCTCGGTTAAAAATACCCAGCAGATCACAAAAGCTATGAAAATGGTCTCTGCGGCCAAGCTCCGCCGATCCCAGGAGCGTGCCCAATCCGCCAGGCCCTACAGTCAACACATTCGCCGGATGGTGGGTGCGCTGGCGGCACAAATGGATCCTCAGTCTGCCCCACCGCTTTTGGCATCTGCCAAGGGAAAGCGGGTGGAACTGGTGGTGTTCACCTCGGACAGGGGGTTGTGCGGCAGTTTTAATAGTGGTGTCATCCGGGCTGTGCGGGCGAAGATTCATTCCCTTCAGGAAAGTGGTCATGTTGTGACCATCACCTGTGTGGGCCGCAAGGGGTTCGATGTCCTGAAACGGCAGTATGGGTCTCTGGTTCGTCGTTCGATTACGGGGATGACCAAGGGGTTAAGTTTTGATCGTGTGGATGCCGATTTGACAACCAAGATATTGGGCGATTTTTCCAAAGGGGAATTTGATGTTTGTATCTTGGCCTTCAACACCTTTAAGTCGGCTTTGAGTATTGAACTGACCTGGAAGCAGATCATCCCCATGACCGTCGATGCCGGTGAGGGGGGTCGGGGAAGTTCGCCCATGTATGAACCGGAAGAGGGGGAGGTTTTGGCGGAACTTCTCCCCCATAGTGTCTCGGTTCAGTTGTTCCAGGCTTTGGTGGAATCGGATGCCTCGGAACAGGGGGCGCGCATGACGGCCATGGATAATGCGGTGCGCAATGCGGGGGATATGATTCGCAAGCTGAATATCAAGTACAATCGGACCCGGCAAGCGGCCATTACCACCGAATTGATGGAAATCATCGGTGGTGCCGAATCTTTGAAAGGTTAGGGCGTGTTGACATTAAATAAAATTATCAAAAGAAAAAAGGGGTCTGGGGGA
>PEAO01000186.1 GCA_002753615.1 Magnetococcales bacterium DCbin2 | reverse complement strand
TGGGCAATCTGTGCATCCGAATGGGTGCGAGCATTGGATGCATAAGGAATGAGCCTGTCCAACGGCCACAATTCTATGGCCTGGGCCATTGCAGGAAGGAGTTGCATAATGTTGGCTCTTTAGTTTGTCTATTGTATTGTTTTAAGATGATTGTTAAGTTCTTCCAGCACAACACGTAATTCTTTGTCCAGCATGCGTTCAATGGCCAGGACATCGGTGCCTGGAGCAACTGCTGCCACTCCTGCCGCCACTCGGCTCGGAATGCTCAAAATGCCATCACGTATATGACGTCCAGTTTCAAAGGCGGCGGTAAGCACTTGTGCCTTCGGAACAAGCTTTGCCATCCGCTCTTCAAAATCAATTCTGGCAAGTTTGGCGTTGTAGGTCTCTCGAATTGCTCGACTGACCTGGTAATTTGGGATTGCTACTCCGCTTGGCCCTGGTTCCGAATCCAGTCCAGGAAGATCGTTTTTCCGGGTCGGTTGGTGTTGGACCTTGGACGTTGGTGCAACAAGTTTGGCCGGGGGAGAATCAAGTTTCCTTTGTTGTGCCGGATCGGTATTGCGATTCCAAGCGACATCGGCCTTGGTCGGGTCGATGGTCCCATCAGTTTCTTTCTGGATCCGACCAGATTTCAGGGCTTTATCAACGGCAGTGTGTGAAACGCCCCGATGCCTGGCGTATTCTCTGACACCCATGCCCATATCGAAATGATCTCTATGATGTGGTAACCAGGAAGTGTAACCCGAAGGTGGCAACCCGGAAGTGGCAACCCGAAGGTGGCAACCTCGTTATATTTTATATTTATCTGAATATTACCTCAAATAATGTTGAAGAAAAGTGGCAACCCCCCTGGGTGGCAACCCGGGAGTGGCAACCTCATTATATTTTATATTTATCTGAATATTACCTCAAATAATGCTGAAGAAAATAGGAAATTGAGTGGCAACCCGGATTGGTTGCCTCTGTTGAAAAAAAATCCAATTATTTTAAATATTTAATTTGTCTTTTGTCGAAAGTGGCAACCTGGCAACCTGGCAACCTGGCAACCCGTTTTTAAGTCTGTGCCTGCGTTTTTCCCGGGGTCGCGCGGCACCCGCCGATTTTAGGCCCGGGAAGGAACCAAAAATTTGATATTATTGAATATTTTCATAATAACCACTGGAATAACTGGTTATCATAGAACGTTTTTACCTTTTTTTGGTTACCAATATTGGATGAAAACCTTGCTGAAACGCCTTTGTCAAGGACTTTTATATTGCGTTTACTTGTTTTATTTTTCTTTTGTAATTCATTTCGTGCTTCCATACAACCGATCAACCCGATCCGTGTCGGTCATTGCAAGGCAAATAATATTTAAAATCATTAATGTAAAACAACATAAAGCTTGATAAGGTTGCGCCAACGATGGCTTCATGGGGCCATCGGAAACAACCACCATCAGGAGCACAAACCATGAACGACCTGACCAAGACCCAAGAGACCATCCTTGTAGCAGCAACCACCCGCGAAGATGGGTCAATCTACCCGATGCCAGACCACATCAAGGGCGGCGCAGTCAACAAGGTCCTTGCATCCCTCCAAACCAAGGGGCTGATTACCAACGACGACAAAATACCGATGCACGTTTTGATGGTACTCGATCCCGACTCAAAGTCAGCACGAGGCCAATACCTGAACCGCATTGATGCGGAACAAAAGACCAAGGAAGATGCCGAGGCCTTCGCAAACCAACAGGGGATGGTCTGGGACTGGCCGGGTCAGGTCAACGAGCCGCAAACCACCACGGCCCTGGAAACTAACGAGGTTCCCAGCACCACCATCGACGGCGAACCAGCGGTGACAACACCACACGACTTTGAAACTGAAGTCATCGCTGCCGAACTGGCCATTGCAAAAGCACCGAAGGTCAGAGACAACACCAAGAAAGCAAAGGTCATCGAGATGCTTAAGCGTCCCGAAGGAGCAACAGCCGCCCAGATCGCCGAAGCAACGGGGTGGCAAGGTCACACCATCAGGGGCTTCCTCTCCATCGCCAAAAAGAAACTGGGCTTGGAAATAACCACCAACCGGTTGAAGATGGTTGGCCCGAACCAACAGGGTTCACCGGGTTCGTACACCACCTACTTTGCTCAATAGCCAACCACCAAGGACCGCCTCGGCAACGGGGCGGTTTTTCTCTTGTCATACTCACCGCGCTGTTGCCATCGCCCACTTCAAAGCCTCGGCGAACCTTGCGGGAAACCGTTCTCTCGCCACTTTATCCACGGTAGCTACAAAACCAAACCGAGGCTTGATCCTGACATGCCGGGAGAACACGTACATCAGCTGCATCTTCACCCGGCGGCCTTTGCCGGTGCGTTTCCAAACGCCCTTGATACTCGACCCTTTTCTGATGGGTGCGATGAAGTAGCCTTTCTTTCGCAACAAAGCACCCGGAAAACTACCAGGCCGAGTTACGGAAGTCGGAGTGGGACGTGCCCCCACCGGAATACCCAGCGAGTCACCAAAGGGAGACGTTTTGTCGCCACCGGTTTCCTGAAGCGTCATGAACTGGTCCAAGACCATCACCGTCGCCTTCAGGTCGGTTTTGTTGGCAGAACTGATACGAATGCCTTTGGCCACCCATCCCGTTCTCATGGTGAATCGCTGTGGTAACTGTCTGCGTAACTCGGCCTGAGCATCCTTGGCTGTGTTGGTCAAAGCCAATGCGATGGCGTACCGGACCTGCTTATCTAGCCTACCAAACACCTGTTGGGTCTGGCTGGAGGTCTCTATCTGGATCACGGTTTGTCAATATGGCTTGAGGCCCATAGTGCAGCTACCCCACCCGCGATTCCGATCAGCCATTTTAAAGTTACAATAACGCCTTTTGCGCCATTGAAAACAATGAGGAGGTTATCCACACTGCCACGAAGAGCCGCAACGTGACCCTTGAGATCGTCGAGGTCTTCCTTGATGGGGCAACGGGTATAATCGTGGGGAATTTGCCGTTCAGAATGATCATCGCAGGGGCACATTACCGACTTCCTTGCTCTGGAAGAAAGACCGAAGCCGTTGCAGCAACAGCGGCCAAGAGATCAGTCACAGCCCCGGCCTGATCATGGGAAAGACCGAACACCGTCAGCAATACAGCGATACCGCCCCATGTGCTGGGTTCGGTAAATCGACGTATGATGGTGGAAAAGATAGACATGATTTTATCCTCCCATGGCTCCAGTAAGAATAACCAAGCCAAACAACAGAAAATGAACCGGTAAAGCGATTGCGACGATGATCATGAGGGTTACAAAAGTTCTCATTGCAAGCATTGCTGGTATCTCCATTTTGACCGATTCACAGATCGTCATTCATACGTCCAATATCCACGGCCTTTCCGGTAACGTGCGGGCCAGTAAAATCAGTTTTTAAAGATTCAGTATTGTGCTACTTTCCGATACTTCGCTGCCAGTTATCGATATACTGTCCCGGCGTACCAGCCCCTAAAGGCGTGTTGTAGTGCTTTTTCCAGAAGTTTGCTTGACCCTCGATATCCCCAGCAGGAGGAAGGGACTCAGGGCACCTGAGGTAGTGGATTCGGCACATGCTGCATGAATAGGCCAAATCCCACACCAGTCGTGTATGGTCAGGCTTGGTGTATGGCCCAAGGACTTTGAGACTGAGCTTCGTGCGGAAGTGCAGAAAATTTTCCCAAATGTCCGTATGGGTTTTGGGTTCCATTTGCCAAAGGCCCAACGCCGGTCCACTACCGATCTGGTGCAAATGGCGCAGACCAGACTCTTGAATTCCGGTGCCCACGATCAGTTCTTCAGCCGCTTTGCTCCAAAGATCGAGACGTTGCAGGCTGGGACGAATGACAAATTCTCGGAGCTGGTGCGGGTCGAGTCCCATGGGGTGTGTCCTCTTGAAAATGAAAAACCCGCCGCGAGTTTCCCCGGGTGGGTTTAAAGTGGTGATCGGTTGAATGGTGTCGCCGTGCGCATGCTTCCCCAGTCTGATGCGGATTATGTCACGTTTTGTCTTTCTTGTCTTGCGACTTGATGTTGCGACACTTTTGTCGCAACAAGATTCTTTTCCATGAGG
>PEAO01000095.1 GCA_002753615.1 Magnetococcales bacterium DCbin2 | reverse complement strand
TGGGCTGCCCAAATCGCCTTGGAACTGGGTGTGAGCGTACCCAATCTGCTCCAAGCCGTGGGCACCGAAAGTGTCGCGTTGTGCCGCGACCATTCGGGTACAAAGATGGTGCTGGCGAAAGGTATCAAAATAGGCAATGGCGGTGGTCAGACCCGCTACGGGAAATTCGTGCATCAGGGCTGATACAATGACCTGACGCCCATGTCGGAATCCATCGGCGGCACTCTGTCCCAGACCGGGATCCAGCAACAGATGAACCAGACCAGGGTTGTCGGCGAATGCAAGATGGATCCTTTCGGGCATGACCCCCTGGAGAATACAGCCTCCGCGCCAACAGGCGGCGATAGCTCCCAGATCCAAATTCCAACGAAATCGTTGTGCAGCCGTGGCGAGGAGTTTAAACCCTTGGGCAAAAACGGCGATGCGTCCCGCCAGAAGAAGATCGGACAGAGAAGAAATTAACGCCAGTTTATCGTCGGTGTTGGGTAACGTCTTGGGGTGGACGGGCCAGCGATCACGTAGAGCAGCGCGTTCGGTGAGCATATGGGTCACCAATCGGGCATCCACGGCTTGGAGCAGATTGGGTACGCTCACACCCAGTTCCAAGGCGATTTGGGCAGCCCATTGGCCGGTCCCTTTATGATCGACCCTATCGCTGATGATTTCCAGGGCAGGAACACCGGTTTCCGGGTCAGTTTTACGCAGAATTTTGGCGGTAATGGCAGTCAGGTAACCAGACAATGCCCCCCGGTTCCAAGTTTCAAATACGCACGCCTGTTCGCCAAGGTTCAATCCTGTGAGATTTTGCAGGAGAAACTGGGCTTCGGCGAGAAGTTGCATGTCGGCGTATTCTATGCCGTTGTGAACCATTTTGACAAAGTGACCCGCTCCATCGGTCCCGGCATGGATCAGGCAGGGTTGGGATTCATGGTGGGCACTGATGGATTGGAGCAGAGACCAAAGGGGATCGGGAATGGATGAACCGCCCAGCATGATGGCAGGTCCATGGCGTGCCCCTTGGGTGCCGCCAGAAATTCCGGCCCCCAGGTAGCGGATCCCGTGGAGGGATAATTCCCGTTCACGGCGGATGGTTGCGGTAAAATGGCTGTTACCGCCGTCCATGATCACATCTCCCGGTGCCAGCAAAGGGACCAACCGGGCAAGCATCTGATCGATGGGGTCGCCCGCTTTGATCATCAGAAATAGGGTTCTCGGTGGTTTGAGCGCGTTTATGAACAAAGAAAGATCGGAAAACAAGGCGAAGGCACTGCTATGGAACTGAGAATCTTTGGCGCAGACGTTGCGGTATTCTGGATCCACATCGAATCCGGCAACAAAAGCCCCCTTTTCCATCAGGTTGAGTGCCAGATTGCGCCCCATGGCAGCCAGACCGATCAATCCGATGGGTATCATGGTGTTGGACCGATCAAAATCATAGCATCCCCCCAGACGTTATCGGTCTTCCATCCCCGTATAATATCCATTGCCAGTCACTTCACTGCGTAACGCCATGCGAACGTTATGAATCCGATTTAAGGATGCCCGTTCTATGACCACCCAAAGATCATCGATGACAAACTGCTCATTGGCGGCAGGGATGCGTTGAATGGAGCGCAGGATCCACTCATTGATGGAGTCGGTGGGTTTGCAATTAAGGTGGATATCCCCAAAATATTCCAGGACGCGGCGCATGGTAACCTTCCCTTCAGCCAAGAGTTCACCATCGGGGGTCGGATGGAAGAATTCCTTGGGGGTTTCCTTGTCGTCGTAGATCTCCCCGACCAACTCTTCCACCAGGTCCTCCAAAGTGCATAGGCCACGCATATTGCCGAACGGACCGACGACAATGATCGTATGTTCCTTCTTTTTGCGGATATTTTCAAACAGCTCGTCCACCCTTTGGTTGACGGGGACAAACATGGGGGTATGGGCAATATCCATGAGGGAGACATCCCAACGGCCAGCATGAATAGCTGAGAGAATATCGCGTAGATAAACGACCGCAGTGATATCATTGGTGTCGCCATTGTGCAGGGGGATCCGTCCGTGATGATGGGACAGGATTTCGCCCAAAGCCTCGCGGATGGTACGGGTACCGTCCATGGAGATCACCTCGGACCGGGGAATCATGACATCACCGGCGCGCAGGGTATCGAAGGCGAAAATCCGTTTGATCATCTCCTTTTCGTCGTGATCGATGGTCCCCTCGTTGGCACCATGACTGGCCATGCTGACCAATTCCGATTCGGTGACGGATGGTTCGGCCTGGAGGGTGAAATGGGATTGCAGCCACGTGGTGAAGTGTTCAAGCAACCAGATGATGGGACTGAACAGGCGACCAAAGAAAAGGAGAATTGGGGCAACGGCAAGAGAAATGGAGGATGCATGGTTGACGGCGAGGGCCTTGGGGGTGATCTCGCCGAAGATGAGGATCAGGAGGGTAAGCAGACCAACGGCCAAACTGAGTCCAAGATCGCCAAAGTAGTGGGTGGCCAGGACGGTACCGACAGCAGAGGCGGCGATGTTGACCGCATTGTTGCCGATAAGCAAAACAATCAACATGCGATTGGGGTTTTTCTTGAGTTCTCGGAGTGCCCTTGATCCACTGCGCCCTTCCCGAATCAGGGCCTCCAGCCGGACTTTGGACAGGGAAATCAGGGCGATTTCAGAGCCAGAAAAAAAGGCAGACAGCAACAGCAGAACCAGTAAAACTAAAATATACGACACAGGTATAGGCCAATGATGAGGTGTTGGAAGTGTATCGACTCCAGACCGCGGATGGTGACATAAAATATCTTGGATGGCAAGATTATTTTATTGGTTTCATGAATTTCTGTTGGGTATCTTTGGTTTAGAAGGCTAAATCCGTCATCAATTGATGCGCATGTTTTGCGTGGAGGAGGTGTTTTTTAAGATTTTCCATGGCCCGCTTTTCCAATTGCCGAACCCGTTCGCGGCTCAGTTGAAGTTGTTGGCCGAGTGATTCCAGGGTTTGGGGTTCATCGACCATATGGCGTTGTTGCAGGATAAGGCGGTCGCGTCGTGGAAGAGATTCCAGGCCAAGCTGGATGCATCGTTGAATCAGGGTTGTCTGTTGGGATGCCATAGCGACCAGTTCCTGATTGGGGCGTTCGTCGGCAATGCGTTGGATCGGTTCGGAGGGATCGTTGGGTGATGGATGGTTGAGTGAGATATCACTGACGAGAATGCGGCCATCGACATCCAGAATCGTGTCGGCATCGGTTCCAAAACAAATCGCCAATTCTTGTGCCTCCTCGCGCGTCAGTGGAGCGGCATCGTTTTTAAGTTGGCGCAGCTTGAAGAACAGTTCGCGCTTGACACGGGTGGTGGCAATGCGCACCATGCGCCATGATTTTTGGATAAGAGTGTGGATGGCGGCGCGGATCCACCATTGGGCATAGGTCGCCAAGCGGTTTCCCCGGTCGGGATCAAATCGTTTGACCGCCTGCATCAATCCAACGGTCCCTTCCTGCATAAGATCTTTGAGGGCAATGCCGTAACAGAGATATTCCCGGGCGATGCGGTGAACAAAGCGGATGTGGGCGAAAACCAGTTCATGGGCGGACTGAACGTCCTGATCGGTACGGTATTTCCTGGCTAGGTCATATTCCCGTTGGGCCGACAGAAGGGGGGTTCGTAGGGCGTCGCCGAGAAAACGCTGAAAACCAGAGCCTGATGGCTCGATAACCGTCAAATCGGGAACGTGTGTGATCGTCAACGGGGAATTCATGATGGTCCTTTTTCGAGACTCAAGCCTTGGCATCCCTTCCGGGCCTTATAACCCGAATCATGGAAAAACCCAATGGAAACATTCCTGGGGAAGGGAGAAAAGGTGATTAAACCATGATGTCAAATAGGATTTTACTATTTTTTTCCCCACCAGAGTAGCATGGCGGCCTTCACATTAAAATGGATAGAAAATAAATTCCTTGTTTCTAAAAACGCGATCACCCTTGCCTTGAAGATTGGGTTATGGGAACTTAAATGATGGTTTCATCGATGAGTGCCATTGGGTGATATTTGGGAGTTTGGGTTATGAATGCACGGTTCAGCAGATTATCTGTTCGGGGATGCAATCTGGGATTATCATGGGTGTTGGCATTGGTTGTGACGTTAACCATCTGGCCGCTGGTCACTTCGGCAGAAGGGTTGCCGGAGTTGACGACGTTGGTCAAACGGTTGAAACCTTCGGTGGTCAACATCCATGCGACAAAAAAGGCGGACGCGGAAGGGATGATGGGACGTAATCCGTTTGAAGGGACGCCGTTTGAGCATTTTTTCAAGCAGTTCAATGATCAATACCCAAAAGATCGGTCGGAATCTCAAAATCTTGGATCGGGGTTTGTCATTGACCCGGAGGGATTTATCCTGACCAATCATCATGTGGTGGAGGGGGCGGACAAGATTACGGTCCGTTTTCCCGATGAACGGGAGTTCACGGCAAAGATGATCGGCGGTGATTCCAAAACGGATCTGGCGTTAATTCGCATTGAAACCGGGGAGAAACTTCCGGTTGTGGACATGGGCGATTCGGAAGCAACCGAGGTTGGTGCCTGGGTGTTGGCCATTGGCAACCCTTTTGGTCTTGACGCAACGGTAACTGTGGGGATTGTTTCGGCCAAGGGTCGTATCATCGGCAGTGGCCCCTATGATGATTTCATTCAGACCGATGCGGCGATCAACCCCGGCAATTCGGGGGGGCCGTTGTTTGACATGCAGGGGAAGGTTGTGGGGATCAACACCGCTATTTTTTCCCGTTCAGGTGGCAACATGGGAATTGGTTTTGCAATTCCCGTCAATCTCGCCAAATCGGTGGTGACACAACTCAAGAATAACGGTCATGTAACCCGTGGCTGGCTGGGTATCGGCATCCAAACGGTGACGCCAGAACTGGCACAGGCCTTGGGGTTAAAAGAACCACGGGGGGCACTGATCACCCACGTCATGCCGGGTGGACCGGGTGAAAAGTCAGGGTTGAAGACGGGTGACGTGATTTTGATGTTTGATAATCATGAAATCAATCGGATGCGTGAACTCCCGACGATGGTAGCGGCTACAGAGGTCGGAAAGAAAGTCTCCATGGATGTACTGCGAGATGGCAAACATATCCAGATGTCAGCGACTACGGGGGTCATGCCACCCGATGAAGATGCGGAGCAACCCAAGATAGGAAGCAAACCGGACAATGATCGCCTCGGAATGCAGGTGGAACCTGTGAGTGAGCGTAATCGGTCTCGGCTGGGGGTAGATCCCGACCAAAATGGGGTTGCTGTGCTATCATTGTTGCCCGGCGGTCCGGCTGCGGAAGCGGGTGTTCAGCGTGGCGATGTACTGGTCGAGTTGAACCGGATGAAAATCGATTCCCTGGCCAGTTATGAAAAAGCACTGGAGGCAACCAAAGGCAAAAGTACGGTACTGGTCCGTTTGATTCGCAGTGGTGATCCCCTGTTTATTGCCATCAATAACAAAAACTAGGGGGTGTTGATACTCAATAAAATTATTAAAAGAAAAAAGGGGACTGGGGGATTGCCCCCAGGATTTTGATTTTAAATAAAAAGCTCCCATTTTTTCTTTTGACTTTGTTTTCGCCATCAAACAAAAAGCTTAAACATGGAAACCTTCTTATTTAAATTCAAAAGCAGAATCAAAACCCTGGGGGCAATCCCCCAGACCCCTTTTTTCTTTTAATCGTTTTCCAGAGGGTTGGAAGGAGAATTCTTTGACGGACGGGTGTGATATCGATGCCAAAGAGACGCAGGAGGCGGAGAGTCTGCGTGTGTCCGAGCGTGCCATTTTGGTTGGCGTGGTCGTCAATGTGGTGTTATCGGTGGTGAAGGTGGTGGTTGGGTTGTTATCTTCCAGCCCCGCCTTGGTTGCGGATGGAATTCATTCGGTTTCGGATCTGTTCAGTGACGGTGCCGTGTGGGTTGCCAATCGCATGTCGCGCGAGGCGGCCGATGAGGGGCATCCTTATGGTCACGGACGCTATGAAACACTGGCCATTTTGTTCAATGGTGTTTTGATGCTTGTGTTGGCGGCAGGCATCGTCATGGATGCAATTCCCCGTGTGGAACAACATGTGGTCGCTGTACCGGGAATTCCGGCGTTGGCAGTGATTGTTATCGCCATTTTGTCAAAGGAGTGGTTGTTCCATTACACACGGCGTATAGGAGAAAACTATCATTTGCGCGCATTGGTCGCCAATGCTTGGCATCATCGTTCGGATGCGATTTCGTCGGTCGCGGCGTTATTTGGCATTGCGGGGGCGATGTTGGGATGGCCGGTGGCCGATCCTATCGCCGCCATCGTTGTATCGGTGATCCTGTTTAAAATGAGTTACGATTTCATCCGAGATGCATTCCTGGAGTTTACCGATGCTGCGGCAGCGATTGACAAAGCCATTCAGAACAATATTGTCAAGATGGTCGAGGCGTATCCCGATGTCTATTCGGCACATTTGTTCAAGGTCAGGCGGAGTGGACCCAATCTCCATGTCGATGTTCACGTCGTGGTCAATCCATTCCTGTCGGTTTCAGAGGGACATCAGATTGCAGAGCGGATGCGCAGGGCAATTATTGATGAAGTTTTGGAGGTGACGGAGGTGTTGGTGCATGTCGATCCTGAGGACGATCAAAAACGACCGATGCCGATCGATTATCCGGGCCGTCTGGAGATGATGGATAATCTGGAAAAGTTGTTGGCAGGAGAAGAAGGATTATTAACCGTCGCCGATTTGGTTTTGCACTACACCCGTGAAGGCATCGTTGTGGATTTGGTGCTGGCGGTGGATCCCAAAAGTGATTTGGACGGACTACGCCGCAGTGCGCTGAGGTATTGCCAGAAGATTCTGAAGGCCCAGAACCGCATTACCAGCGTGCAGCTCAAAACTGTTCTGCATGGCTGCGACCGGGCGTTAGGATAATCCTCCCCCGCGATTTTTCACTCGGGTCGCCAATCCCCTCGAACTTTTGCCGTTCTCCACGCCCGACAGACTGTAAACCGATTGGTTTGTACCACCTTTTCGACCGTAAAACCGCACTGTTGCAAGGTACGGCCATGTTCCAGGAAACTGTTGCCGACGAACCATAGCTGACCACCGGGTTGGAGGCAGGGGGCGATTTGGTGAAAGAAGGCCATGGTGGGCCCATGTTCATTGCGGGCACCACGATGAAAGGGGGGATTGGTGATGATGGTGTTGAAAGTGGATCGTGATAATTCGTGACCGATGCCATCTTCCAGGACCAGAGAGATCCGTCCATCCAGGCCATTGCAACGCAAGGTTTCATGGGCGGCGCGAATGGCGGCATACTGATCATCGGACAATACCAGTTCCGAATGCGGCCAACGATGGGCCAGGGTAATACCCAACAGGCCATATCCACAACCCCAGTCCAATACTTTTCTTCCGGGATCGCGATTGCTCATGGCTTCCAAAAGCAACAAAGAACCTTCGTCTGGTTCCCTCCAGGAGAAAACCCCTGGCAATGTTGCCCATTGCAGCCCCCCGTGGATCATCCGATAAAAGGGATCGATGTTCGAGGATGATTCCAATACCGCTTCCACACCCAGTGACAGCAAACGCATGTGGCCTTTCACCAGAACGACTTGTGCTGAAGGATATTTTTTGGTCAGGGAATGGATACCGTGTTCTCGAATTCCGTAGATCCATAGACGACCTGGTGGCGTAATGCTTGCCAGGGCCTGTTGAATGGCGAGACGGGCTGCCTCTCTTCCTTGGGGCAATTCCAATAGAATATGGTCTGCTTTTTGTTCGGCGGTAGGGTGATCATGCACGATCCTGGGCATATCGGGCCAAGTTTCCAGGAGACCCACAATCGAGGCCCGCGCCGCAACGACGCGACCACGAAAACCGTGGTGCCTGAGGGGAGCCAATGGCGATGGCTGATCGGGATCCTGGTGGACCAGATGGATGTGGGTGAGTTGGGCCACCGGAAGATAATCCGGTAGAGCGTGGAAGAACCGTTCCTGGGAACGCGGGCCGGGATTCATATTCACGCCTCGAAAAGATAAATGATTAAAAGAAAAAAGGGGTCTGGGGGATTGCCCCCAGGGTTTTGATTCTTTTTTCGATATTGAACAAAAAGCTTCAATATCTTTGTTTTTGACTTTGTTTAAATTCAAAACGAAGGATGGATCTTTTTTTTAAAATCAAAACCCTGGGGGCAATCCCCCAGACCCCTTTTTTCTTTTAATAATTTTCCAGATGTTCAACATACCCTTAGGAAGAGGCGGGAAGGCCCAGGCGCAACTCGTTAAATATTTCACTAATATGCATCATTTTGGTATGGCGAATTGCGTTGGTGCCGGTAAATACCAACCCTTTGGTCATGTCCCCCTGCTGCGCACTATGGAGAGCAGCCGCCACACAAAACGCCTCTTTTTCTTCGCGGCACAGGCAATATTCCAAGCAGGTGGCAAAACAATGATCGGCCACCTGACCGCCACGAAACAATGTGCGGGTAAAGTTGGTGTTGATGGCGCGTCCCGGCAAGCCGGCAGGAGAATCAATGATCACAACATCCCCCTCCTTGGCATCGATGAACGCCTGTTTAAAATTAGGATGAGCGTCACACTCATAGGTACAGAGAAAACGACTGGCCATCTGCACCCCCTTGGCTCCCAAGGAAAGGGCATGATCGATATCCTTACGGTCCCAAACCCCGCCAGCGGTGATGATGGGAATCTCGTCGGCGCACTCCTTGCGTGACCACTCCGCCAACTCTGGAACCACCCGGTCGGAACCATGTTGCGCGTCAAACAACTGCTTGCGGTTGACCCCCAGATGACCACCCGCCACATTGGGATCCTCAAAGACAAATGCGTCGGGGATGCGCTTATAGAGTTTCATCCAGCGTTTGGTCAACAACTTGGCGGCACGCAGGGAAGAGACGATGGGAATCAGGGCCGCCCGCGGATTGGACTGAGCAAATTCCGGCAAACGCAAAGGGAGTCCAGCACCGGAGATAATCATCTGCGCCCCGTTTTCCACCGAGGTTCGCACCATGGCCTCATAATCCTTGATGGCGACCATGCAATTGGTACCGATGATCCCATTGGGACTTTTTTCCCGGGTCAACGTCAATTCTTCGATCAACGCCTTGATGTTGGCCCGGAAATAATCCTTCCCCTTTTGATAATAGCGAGATGCCAGCGACAAGGCGACGGTGGCGATAATCCCCGCCCCCCCTTCATTGGCCACAGCCGCAGCCAAGCCATTGGCCGATATGCGGATCCCCATTCCACCTTGGATGATGGGCACCGCCATCGTGTAATCGCCGATTGTTAACTGGGGTAGAGGTTTGACTTCGGTAGAGACAGATTCCATTGGGGATGGTGGTTCCAGATAAAGTTTTTGTTTTTGAAAAAGACCGTGGCAAGGTCGGGAAAAATCTGCGGATCATTCCGCTGTGGCCGCTGTGGCCGCTGTGGCCGCTGTGGCCGCTGTGGCCCACGTCGCCCACTGTGGCCGTTTGACCGATACGGCACCCCCCAAAGCGGTCACGGAGGTTTCGGAGGTCATATCGCCAACACGCAACAACGCAAGTCCCCAGACTTTCCCGTCCATAAGCACCGAACTTGTGACCGTCCCAACCTCTTTGCCGGAAGGGAGAAGAATCTGAGTCCCGGGTAAAACCATCTCATGCGATTCTATGGTGACATGAAACAACCTTTTTTTCAAGGTACCCCGATGATGCGTCCGGGCGGTGGTTTCCTGACCGACATAACACCCCTTTTGGAAACTTACGGCGTTCATTTCCAATGCTCCCGCTTCCAGAGGGAGGGTTTCTCCTGAGGTCCATTCGGCACCACCCCTTGGCAAAGCATGGAGGATTCGATAGGCTTCCCAGGCCCAATGACCGGCGGGTGGGAGGACCGCGCGTAGCCGTTGCCAGAGTTCGGCAAAACCGGATACGGGGACCTGTAGGCGATAGCCAAAGTCGGGATGCCGTGGGTCGCGCCAAAGGCGTATGGCGTTTTCCAACACCCAGGTGGTTCCGAGTGGCGCGGTAGAATAATCCACACTGGCCACAGTAGGGAAAATCCTGGCAATACTCGTTCCAGCCGTTGGACCGACCAGCCCCAACGTGACAATCTGAGTACTTTGATCCTGGATTTGTACTTTACTGCGCAAACGGTAAAATTCGAGGGATTTTTTCAGATCCGGCACGCTGTCGGGTTCGGTGTCGAGGACATATTCGGGTCCGTGGTCAATCAGGGTGAAATCCCATAAAAAACGCCCCTGTGGAGACAACATGGTGGTATAAATACTCTGGGTCGGGGCAAGATTTTTGATCTGGTTGGTAACCAAACCACTGAGAAAATCCACACGATCATTGCCGGAAATAACGAGTGATCCCCGGTGAGAAAAATCCACAAGGGCGGTATGTTCTTGTAACAGGGCCAATTCGGCAACGGGGTCGCCAAAGTGCAGGGGGGTATTTTTCCCCCGGTCCAAGACCCAGGGGATGGTTGTGGTGAGGAGAGGTTCAAGTAGGCTCATGGGGAAAACTCCTTGTCAAGGATACCCTGAAATACGCACAATGCGGGTTTGGTAAATCGGCACCGGGGCATCCTAAGGCAAATTGTTGCCAGTGTCGCCACCATTCAATGTTTCCGGCTACGATCTACGGGAGTCATGTTTATGTCAGCTTTTCGTTCTACCTGGATTCAAGGACGCACGGGCAACGTTACCCAGATGCACTATGCCCGGCAAGGGGTTATTACACCGGAGATGCGTCACGTCGCAAGCGCGGAACGGTTGGAACCAGAATGGGTGCGTGCGGAAGTAGCCCGTGGACGGATGGTCATTCCGGCCAATATCAACCATCCCGAATTGGAACCCATGGGTATTGGAATCGCCGCTCGGTGTAAAATCAACGCCAACATCGGCAACTCTCAAATCTCTTCAAGCCCCGATGAAGAATTGGAGAAATTGCGTCTCTCCATCCATCATGGTGCCGATACCGTGATGGATTTATCCACGGGTAAGTTTATCCCGCAGATTCGTGAGCGGATTCTGCGCAATTCCGCCGTCCCCATCGGCACCGTTCCCATCTACGAGGTGATCGAACGGGTTCCCGACGTGCGCCATTTGACCCCTGACATGATCCTGGATGTCATCGAAGAACAGGCGCAACAAGGGGTTGATTACATGACAGTTCATTGCGGTGTGGTCATGGAAATATTGCCTCTGCTCGAAAGTCGCATTACCAAGATTGTCTCCAGAGGGGGTGCCCTGATGGCCCAGTGGATGCTCTACCATGAGCAGGAAAATCCCCTTTACGTCCATTTTGACCGCCTCCTGGAGATTTGCAAACGTCATGATGTCACCCTCTCTTTGGGGGATGGGTTGCGCCCAGGCTCTCTGCACGATGCTTCCGATGCCGCTCAGTTTACCGAATTACGCATTCTGGGTGAGTTGACCAAACGGGCCTGGGAACAGGATGTTCAGGTGATGATCGAAGGTCCGGGCCATGTTCCCATGGACCAGATCGAGATGAATATGGAAAAAGAGCGCGAACTCTGCCATGAAGCACCGTTTTATGTCCTGGGGCCACTGGTCACCGATATTGCCGCCGGATATGATCATATTGCTTCGGCCATCGGGGGGGCGATTGCCGCATGGAAAGGGGCCTCGATGTTATGTTACGTGACGCCTAAGGAACATTTGGGTCTCCCCAACGCCGAAGATGTGCGCCATGGCATCATCGCCTACAAAATTGCCGCCCATGCCGCCGATATCGCCAGACACCGCCCTGGTGCCAGGGATCGGGATGATGAGATGAGTCGTGCCCGCTACGGTTTTGATTGGAACCGCCAGTTTGAACTGGCCCTCGATCCTGACCGGGCGCGAGAATACCATGATGAAACCCTGCCGGGTTCGGCCCATAAAAATGCTGAATTTTGCTCCATGTGCGGCCCTCGGTTTTGCGCCTATAAATTATCCAGGGAGGTGACGGCCAAATACAAAGGGGTCGCGGAAAAACTGTTGCCTGATTTTTGCCCGGAACCCGCACTCGGCCCATTACCAACAAACGGCTGAAATCATCGGCTGACGGTGCTTTGATTGACTTGGGGGAAAACTATGAAGAAAAAAATCGTCAAATCCGATGCGGAATGGAAAGCGCAGTTGACCTTAGAGCAATACCAAGTCACCCGGCGACATGGCACAGAGGTTCCGTTTACGGGACTCTATCATGATTCCAAGGAACCGGGTGTTTACACATGCACATGTTGTGGCGTCGCACTGTTTTCCTCGCAGGCCAAGTTTGATTCGGGTTGCGGTTGGCCCAGTTTTTACGCCCCGGTAAGCCAGGAAAATCTGGTAACCCATGAGGATCTCTCTTTTGGCATGCGGCGGACGGAGGTGTTGTGTGTCCGTTGTGATGCCCATCTGGGCCATGTTTTCCCGGATGGACCGAAACCGACGGGGTTACGCTACTGCATCAACTCGGTGGCCTTGAAACTGAATCCAGACGAAGGAGATGCGGTTGCGTAGTGGAATGCTTCGGAAAACAAAATAGCCTCCCTACCCCAGGGCAATCGCATTTGAAATTGGCACGTCCAAATGCCTCGGAAAAGATAAATTATTAAAAGAAAAAAGGGGTCTGGG